>NZ_JBFUAG010000007.1:0-495209 GCF_056406375.1 Rhodobacter sp. P1_C2 | reverse complement strand
CGCGCCGCGCCCCGTCATGCCCTTGACGCGGCGCGGGCCGAAGTAACTTTCGTCGGCCTCGACCACACCCGAGAAGGGCGATTGTTCGGCGCACCAGAGGGCCATCCGCTGGCGCAGGAGGCCGAGAAACCGGTTGACGGTGTTGCGGTTCAGACCCGAAACCTGAGCGATCTGGGAGGCCGTCAAATCAGCCGCGACGAGCCGAATGAAGGCCCGAAATTGGGCCTCAGAAAGTTTCGAACTTTTTGCRTAACGATTCCTCAGCTCTTTCATAGCATTAGGCCACTTTCATGGACCTCTGCTAGTCAAGACCCTTCGCAGAAAATTCGATGCCTGGCCGGACGCGGGGGGGGCGAGCCGCGAAGCGCGCCCCTCAGTTGCCCGCGCTGGCCATCCTGCGGGTTTTCAGCACCTCTTCCAGCCAGCCCAGCTTCATCTCGGGGACCGAGGACAGAAGCAGATCGGTGTAATCGTCGAAGGGCGGAGCCAGGACATCGCTCTTCTGGCCATAGCGGACGACCTGACCCCGGTACATCACCGCGATCTTGTCGGCGATGGCGCGGACGGTGGCGAGGTCATGGGTGATGAAGAGATAGGCCACGCCCTCGACCGCCTGCAGATTGAGCAGGAGCTTCAGGATGCCATCGGCCACCAAGGGGTCCAGCGCCGAGGTCACCTCGTCGCAGATGATCAGCTTGGGCTTGGCGGCCAGCGCGCGGGCGATGCAGACCCGCTGCTTTTGCCCGCCCGACAGTTCGGCGGGGTAGCGGTTCTCATAGCCCTTGCCCATCTCGATCTCTTCCAGCAACTCCTGGATCCGGGCCTGTTTGGCCGCACCCTTGAGGCCGAAATAGAACTCCAGCGGGCGGCCGATGATCGTGCCCACGGTCTGGCGCGGGTTCATCGCGGTATCGGCCATCTGGTAGATCATCTGCAGCTCGCGCAGGTCATCCTTGCTGCGGCTGGCGAGGTCGGGCGACAGGGTCCGCCCGGCGAAGGTGATCTTGCCCGCGCTGGCCGGCAGAAGCCCGGTGATGACCCGGGCGAGGGTCGATTTGCCCGAGCCGCTTTCGCCGACGATGGCAAGGGTCTGGCCCGCGGCCACGTCGACGGTGACATTCTTCAGCACGTCGAAATCGGTGCCGCGGTAGCGTGCGGTGACGGCGGTGGCGCTCAGCACCGGGGCGGCCGGGGCTTTCTCGGTGTGGTCGATGCTGCGGACCGAGACGAGGGCCTTGGTATAGGCCTCGGTCGGCGTGTTGATGATATGGTCGGTCGTGCCATATTCGACCGTCTTGCCGTGGCGCAGCACCATGATCTCATCCGCGACCTGCGCCACCACGGCGAGGTCATGGGTGATGTAGATGGCGGCAACCCCGGTGTCATGGATCGCCTCCTTGATCGCGGCCAGAACGTCGATCTGGGTGGTCACATCCAAGGCCGTCGTCGGCTCGTCAAAGATCACGAGGTCGGGCTTGGGGCACAGCGCCATTGCCGTCATCGCCCGCTGCAATTGCCCGCCCGAGACCTGGTGCGGATAGCGGCTGCCGAAAGTTTCGGGCTTGGGCAGGCCGAGCTTGCGGAAGAGTTCGACCGCCCGCGCCTCGGCCTCGGCCCTTGGCATGACCTTGTGCAGGAGCGTGGTCTCGATCACCTGTTCCATCAGGCGCTTGGCCGGGTTGAAGGCGGCGGCGGCGCTTTGGGCGACATAGGTCACCTCCTTGCCGCGCAGCGCGCGCAGGCCGGGGGCCGAGGCGGTGCGGATCTCGCGCCCGTTGAGCAGGATCTGTCCGCCCGACAGTCGAACCCCGCCACGCCCATAGGACATGGCAGCCAGACCGATCGTCGACTTGCCGGCGCCCGACTCCCCGATCAGCCCCAGCACCCGCCCCTTGGCGAGCGAGACCGACACATCATCGACCAGCACCACATGGCGCGGCGCCTCGCCCGGCGGGTAGGAGGTCGCCTCGATCCGAAGGTTCCGGATCTCCAGCAGATCAGCCGCGTTCTTCTCAACCATTGCGGCCTCCCTTCAGGCTGGTGGTGCGCGACAACACCCAATCGGCCACCAGATTGACCGAGATCGCGAGCAAAGCGATGGCCATGGCCGGCATCATCGCCGCGGCCTTGCCATAGACGAGGCCATCCTTGTTCTCCCGCACCATGCCGCCCCAGTCGGCGAGCGGCGGCTGGATGCCGAGGCCAAGGAAGGACAGGGTGGAGATGAAGAGCACCGCGAAGATGAAGCGCATGCCGAATTCGGCGACGAGGGGCGACAGGGCATTGGGCAGGATCTCGCGGAAGATGATCCAGGCCTGACCCTCGCCGCGCAGTTTCGCGGCCTCGACGTAATCCATCACCGCGATGTCGACGGCGACGGCGCGGGACAGGCGGAAGACGCGGGTGGAATCCAGGACCCCCATCACCAGGATCAGCACGGTCAGGTTCAGGGGCAGCACCGACAGCACGACCAGGGCCACGATCAGCGAGGGCACCGCCATCATCAGATCGACGATCCGGCTCAGCAGCGTGTCGACCCAGCCACCCCGCGTTGCCGCGAGAAAGCCGAAGAACGCCCCCATCGAAAAGGACAGAAGCGAGGAGACGAGCGCCACGAAGATCGTGATCTGCCCGCCATAGATCAGCCGGCTGACGATATCGCGCCCGATCGTGTCGGTGCCCAGCCAGTAGCTGGCCGAGGGGCCCTCCCACACCTTTCCGACCGCAAGGTCGATCGGATAGGGGGCAATCCAGGGCGCGAAGATCGCCGACAGGACGAAGGCCGAGGTCAGGGTCAGCCCGATCAGCGCCGAAACCGGTATTCTCATTTCGGATGCCTCAGCCTGGGGTTCGAGATGATGCCGACAATATCCGCCAGGATGTTCAGCCCGATATAGACCGCGGCAAAGATGATCCCCACCGCCTGCACCACCGGCAGGTCGCGCTTGGCCACATGGTCCACCAGATACTGGCCGAGGGCGTTATAGCTGAAGACCACCTCGACCACGACGACGCCCACGACCAGATAGGCCATGTTGATCACCACCACCGTGATGATCGGTGCGATCGCATTGGGCAGGGCGTGGCGCCAGATCACCTGCATCGGGGTCAGACCCTTCAGCTGGGCGGTCTCGATATAGGCCGATTGCATCACGTTGAGGATCGCGGCCCGCGTCATCCGCATCATATGGGCCAGAACCACCATGACCAGCACGATGACCGGCAGGGTCACGGCATGCAGCTTTTGCGCGAAGCTCATTCCCGGCAGGACCATCGCCACCGGCTGGAACAGGTGCACGACCTGGGTCAGCAGGTAGATGACGAAATAGGCCGCCACGAACTCGGGCAGCGAAATCGTGGCCAGGGTGATGCCGGAAATCAGCTTGTCCGGCCAGCGCCCGTTGAACCGCGCAGCCAGCAGCCCGAGGACGATTGCCAAGGGCACCGCGATCAGCCCGGCACAACTGGCCAGGAACAGCGTGTTGCCGAAGCGTTGCCCGATGGACTTGGAAATATCCTGCCCATTGGTCAGGGCCTTGCCCAGATCGCCCTGCAGGGCATGACCCAGCCAGCGGAAATAGCGCACATAGGCCGGATCGTTCAGGCCAAGGCTTTCGCGCAGGTTGGCCAGCGCCTCGGGCGTGGCCGATTGGCCAAGGATCGCCTGCGCCGTGTCGCCGGGCAAGATCTCGACGCCCAGAAAGATCACGACCGAGACGGCCAGAAGCAGGATCAGGCCCAGCGCAATGCGCTGGACCACGAGTTTGAGGAGGGGATGCACCATCGCCCCGGATCAGGCTTTAAGCCAGCATTTCTGCAGGGCCTTGCCGTTCATCAGCTCCTGGTTGGCATCGCCGTACCAGCCGCCCACGGTGTCGGAGACGGCTTCGACCCAGTCGTTGAACATCGGCACGATGACGCCGCCGGTGTCGCGGACCAGATGGGCCATTTCCGAATATTCGGCCTTGCGCTTGGCCGTGTCGAGCTCGCCGCGCGCGGATTCCAGCAGCTCGTCGAAGCGGGCGTTGACGAATTTGGTGTCGTTCCAGTCGGCTTTCGACTGATAGGCCGTCGAATACATCTGGTCCTGCACCGGACGACCGCCCCAATAGCTGGCGCAGAAGGGGGCGACGTTCCAGACATTGGTCCAGTAGCCGTCATCGGGCTCCAGCTTCACGGTCAGCGGGATGCCCGCCGCATTGGCCGATTGCGCGAAAAGCTGGGCCGCTTCGACGGCACCCGGGAAAGCACCCGGCGCCACCTGCAGAACGATGGGCGAGCCGTCGTGGCCGGACTTCTTGTAGGCTTCCGCCGCCGCCGCCGCATCGTATTCGCGCTGCGGGATCGTCTCGTCGAACAGGGGATAGGCCGCGTTGATCGGGAAGTCGTTGCCCATCGAGCCCAGACCGCCGAGGATCTTGTCCACCATCTCCTGCCGCTTGATCGACAGTTTCAGCGCCATCCGCAGGTCGTTGTTGTCGAAGGGCGGCTTGTTGCATTCCATGATGAAGACATAGTGGCCGCGACCCGCCGCCGACTTGATCGAGATGCCCGAGGCGCCTTTCAGCAGCTCGGCGATCTTGGGGTCGACCCGGTCGATCATCTGGACCTGGCCCGATTGCAGGGCCGCGGTGCGGGCGGTGTTGTCGTTGATGATCAGGACTTCGACAGTGTCGGCATGGCCGCGGTCGGCATCCCAGTAATCGGCGAATTTCTCGAAGGAGCAGATCACGCCCGGCTCGAAATTCGCGACCTTGTAGGGGCCGGTGCCGATGCCCGCCGCCGGATTGTCCACACCACCGCCGGGCTGGATCATCAGGTGGTAGTCGGCCATCAGGAAGGGCAGGTCGGCATTGGCGCTGGCGAGCGTCAGGGTGATGCTGTCGCCCTCGACCTTCATGTCGCTGATGCCCTTGACCACACCCAGGGCGCCCGACTTGGACTTCTCGTCGGTGTGGCGCTTCAGCGTGGCCAGCACGTCATCGGGGGTCATCTCGGCGCCGTTGTGGAACTTGACGCCCTTGCGGATCTTGAACTTCCACTGGGTCGCATCGGCATTGGCCGAGACTTCCTCGGCCAGGCGCATGATGATCTCGTTCTTCTCGCTGACCTCGACCAGGGTCTCGCCCCAGGTGGAGTTGATCAGGAAGGGCGCGGGCGAGGCGGCCAGCGCCGGGTCCAGCGTGTCGGTGCTGTCACCGCCCTGCACGCCGGCGCGCAGCGTGCCGCCCTTGACGGGCATGTCTTCGGCATGGGCCGCGGTCGTCAGCAAAGTGCCTGCCACGGCGGCAGAGACGCCCAGCGCCCCGGCGCGGCGCACGAAATCCCGGCGGTTCATCCGACCGGCGACGGCTTGGCTCAAAAGATGGTTCAGTTCGTTTGACATCGTTGTTCCCTGTCTGGTTTCCCCGGTGCCGGGGTTTTTCTTGATTGCTAAGTCAATAAAAGCGTGATTCGTCGTTTCGACCAAGACTTATTTCGCCCTGGCCTGCGTTCTTCAGACAAAACGCCGTGGCACGGCGTCATCCCAATGGCGTTCGAAGACCACCCTGTCGCCCTCCCAGGCGGTGAGGATGGCCTTCATCCGCAGCTCCGTCGCGGTGCAGGTCATCTCGGCATGGGCCACGGTGCGCACCGCCCAATCGCCGCGCGACAGCCGCTGTTCCCAGATGTGGATCGCCTTGGCCGAGGTCGGATCGTGGGGGGCAATCTCCCAGCGTTCGCTCATCGTCTCGCCGGTGATCAGGCCATGGGTCAGGTTTTCCTTGTCGCCGAGGTCATCCTCGACGACCAGCGCCTGACGCCCGGTGATCAGGTCGCTCTCGATCCTGCGGGCGGATTTCGCCGGCCGCAAGACCTTGTGCGCCCAGGGCGTCGCCGTCTCGGCCGCCGGCGGCGCCCATTCGGCGGAGGAGCCCTGATGCACCGGCAGATCGAGGCTGCCGCCCGTCACCGTCAAAGTGCCGGCCTCGGGCGAGGGCCAGACGAAAGGCCAGTAGCTGTTCGACAGGGCCAGCCGCAAGCGGTGCCCCGGCGCCAGACGGTAAGCCATCTGGTCGATGTCGAAGGCAATCTCCACCACCTCGCCCGGCACCATCGCCTTCGGCGTCTCGCGGCTCTCCCGGTGGCAAAGGTTGAACATCCCATGCGCGATCCGCACCGAGGCGCCATCCGGCGCCACATCGCAAAGCCGCGCCACCACAAAGCCCAGCGGCTTGTCCGAGGCGAGCCGCAAGCGCAGCCGCGCCGCACCCAGCAGATCCAGCGGCGCCTCCAGCACCGCGCCGTCAAAGCACAGCGACAGGGCGTCGTCGCCCTGCTGATCCCCCGGCATTTCGGCGTTCAGGCCCATCGGAAAGAACTCGCCCGTGTTCATCCCCAGATGCTGCGGCGTCGCGATGACGCCCGACAGCGCCCGGCTTTCATCCAGACCCAAATATCCATTTTCGCCAGCGCCGTCCGCGCCCAGCGTCAGAACCTGCCGCGCCACCCGGGGCGAGGGCCATGCGGCCTCGGCCACCCAATGCCCGGCGCGGTGCGCGGGGCTGGCATCGGGGGCTTCGGAATGGATCATATAGGCGCGGTAGGCGGGGTCCGCCTCGGCGCCGTTGTCGATGCCCTTCAGCCAGCGGTCCCACCAGCGGACCGCCTCCTGCAGAAAGCCGACCTTCGGCCCGGGCACGGCGGTATGGGGATATTGATGGACCCAGGGCCCGACGATCCCCTTGGCCCCCGGCACGTTTTCGACGATCGCCGACACCGTGTTCATGTAATTGTCGGCCCAGCCGCCCCAGATCAGCACCGGCACCTGCATCCGGGCGTAATCCTCGCAGATCGAGCCGTGCTTCCAGTAGTCCGACCGTTCCTGCAAGGCGGCCCAGCGCGGGGCGAGCCAGGGTTCGTTCTCCAGCCGGTTGAGCCACATCTCGCGCCAGTCGGGCCGCAGCACCGGGTCCGGCGGGCGCGAGGAATAGGACAGCATCACCGCGCCCCAGCCGAAATTCTCGCCCAGAAGACAGCCGCCCTTCCAGTGGATGTCATCGGCAAAGCGGTCAGTGGTCGAACAGACCGAGATCACCGCTTTCAGCGCCGGGGGCTGCAGATAGGCGGTCTGCAGGCAGTTGAAGCCGCCCCAGCTTTTGCCCATCATCCCCACCGTGCCGCTGCACCAGGGCTGCGCGGCCAGCCAGGCGATCACCGCGACCGCGTCGTCCATCTCCTGCTGGGTATATTCATCCGACATCAGGCCTTCGCTGTCGCCATTGCCGCGCATGTCGACGCGGATGCAGGCATAGCCGTGGCCGGCCACATAAGCATGCATCATCTCGTCACGCGGCAGGGTGCCGTCGCGCTTGCGGTAGGGGATATATTCCAGCACGGCGGGGACCGGGTTCATCCCGGCATCCTCGGGCATCCAGACCCGGGCCGAGAGGCGGCAGCCATCGGGCATGACGATGCCCATGTCAGGCTCTTCCACGATGCGGTGAGGGAATTGGGTTCGCACGGTCAAGAGAGCCTCCATTGTTCCCGGCATCAGGCGGCAGGATCGGCAGCGAACCCCGTCTTGATGCGGCACTTTGGTGTCTGATTGCGACAACCGTTTGTAGACATGCAAATTCTTCGCTTGCCCAAGCGGCAAAGTCGCGCCACCGATGGTTGCACCTGCCAAAGCCAAGGTTTCCGACATGTCCAAGCGCCCCAATATCCTGATCCTGATGGTTGACCAGCTGACCGGCACTTTGTTCGCCGATGGGCCGGCCGCCTTCCTCCATGCGCCCAATCTGCGCAAACTGGCCGACCGTTCGGTGCGCTTTGGCAATGCCTACACGCCCTCGCCGCTTTGCGCCCCGGCGCGTGCCGCCTTCATGTCGGGCGCCCTGCCGCGCCGGACGCGGGTCTATGACAATGCCGCCGAATTCGCCTCGGACATCCCGACCTATGCCCACCACCTGCGCCGCGCCGGCTATCAGACCGCCCTTTCGGGCAAGATGCATTTCGTCGGCCCTGACCAGCTGCACGGCTTTGAACAGCGCCTGACGACCGACATCTACCCCGCCGATTTCGGCTGGACGCCCGATTACCGCAAGCCGGGCGAGCGGATCGACTGGTGGTATCACAACCTCGGCTCGGTCACCGGGGCTGGGGTGGCCGAGATCACCAACCAGCTGGAATATGACGATGACGTGGCGCATCAGGCGATCCAGAAGATCTATGACCTCTCCCGCGGCCTCGACCCCAGGCCATGGAGCCTGACCGTCTCCTTCACCCATCCGCATGACCCTTTCGTCGCCCGCCGCAAATACTGGGACCTCTACGAAGGCGCGCCGGAACTGGAGCCGCCCTCCCAGCTGACTTACGAAGCGATGGACCCGCATTCCAAGCGCCTGATGGATGCCTGCGACTGGCGCGGGCTGGAGGTGAATGCCGAACATATCCGCCGCGCCCGCCACGGCTATTTCGCCAATATCTCTTACGTCGATGACAAGATCGGCGAGGTTCTGGCCGCCCTTGAAGCCTCACGCCAGGAGGCGATCGTGGTCTTCGTCTCGGATCATGGCGAGATGCTGGGTCGCAAGGGCCTGTGGTTCAAGATGAATTTCTTCGAAGGCTCGGCCCGCGTGCCCCTGATGATCGCAGCCCCCGGACTGGACCCGCATCTGGAGGAAACCCCGGTTTCCACCATCGACGTGACCCCGACGCTGTGCGATCTGGCCGGGATCTCGATGGAGGAGGTGATGCCCTGGACCGATGGCGAAAGCCTCGTGCCGCTGGCGAAGGGGCAGGAACGGACCAGCCCGGTCGCGATGGAATATGCCGCCGAAGGCACGATCACGCCGATGGTCTGCCTGCGCCAGGGCGCCTGGAAATACATCCGCTGCAAGGCCGATCCCGACCTTCTGTTCGATCTGGCCCATGACCCCGAGGAAGAGACCAACCTCGCCGCCGACCCCCGCGCCGCCGAGATCCTCGCCCATTTCCAGATCCTGGCCGAGGAGAAATGGGACCTCGCCGCCTATGATGCCGAGGTCCGGCAAAGCCAGGCCCGGCGCTGGGTGGTCTACGAGGCCCTGCGCAACGGCAGCTACTACCCTTGGGATTACCAGCCGCTGCGCGCCGCATCGGAACGCTACATGCGCAACCACATGGATCTGAACGTGCTGGAAGAGAACAAGCGCTTCCCGCGCGGCGAATGAGTTGAGAAATTGCGAGAGTGCGCTCCACTTGCGAGCACCATCGGTGACGAACTTTTCTAAGCGAATCTCTAAAGAGGTGGTATTGTGAGCCTTCTTGTTGGGGTGTTTAGTGGCCCGTCATTCAGTTAAGGGGGGAGGATTGGTAGTTTATGAAGCGCATCTTGACGAAACTGGCGGTGAAGATGGCGCGTTTCCTCTCATAGGAGTTGCCGGTTATCTCATCGAGGCGGAGCGTGTTCAACAGTTTGAAACCGCCTGGGCATCTGCCAAGGGTGATCTTCCCTATATTCATATGAAAGATTTTGCGCCCGGCCGGGGTATCTATGCCCATATGAGTAAATCTGAAAGGACGGCGATGGGCATAAGTCTCATTGCTGCGATTAAGGATAACGTAAGCATTGCGGCGGCGTCTTTCGCTCCGCTGGGTCGGTTCGCGAAAGATGCTGGAGACGAGCCTTACTCTTTCTCACTTCAGATGGTCTCGCACCTGCTGCAAGCCCATTTGGAAATCAAGCATTCTGCGGAGTTTGAAGTATCCATCTTCTATGAAAAAGGCAGGAAGTACGCCTTTAAAGCTGTAGAGGTCTTTGAAAGGAGTAAGGATCCAAGGATCAAAAGTTTCTCGCCGATTTCCAAGGAGGAATCTGGACTTGTTCAAGCGGCGGACATGTTGACTTGGCATCTTGCAAAATATATTAAGGATATAGTTGACGGCTCGCGTAATCCGCGGAAGGACTTTGAATCTCTCCTAGATGTGCCGGGGCTGTACTTTCAATATTTCCCATCTAAAGCTGGAATTAATCAAATAATTTTCGACAACAGAGACCTTTTGCGCCCCAAGGTGATGCAAGGCATCAAAGAGATATATGATATGAGAATTCCTTTAAATTACTTGTGGGCAAAATATGGTGTCGGTGTGCTCGGTGGAAAAGATGGGGTCGGGCCTGATGGTTAGATTTCATCCGTCGCTGGGTGGTCTATGAGGCTTTGCGCAATGGCAGCTATTACCCCTGGGATTACCAACCGCTGCGTGCCGCCTCCGAACGCTACATGCGCAACCACATGGACCTGAACGTGCTGGAAGAGAACAAGCGCTACCCGCGCGGCGAGTAGATCGGGCCGGGCGGCAGGGTTTCCCGCCGCCCTTGTCCTTGGTCAGGCCCGCGCAAGCCAGTCGAGGCCCGCTTTCGTGCTGGTCCGGGGGCGATATTCGCAGCCGACGAAGCCCTGATAGCCGATCGCATCCAGCGTGCGGAAAATCGCGAAATCGTCCAGCTCGCCGCTGCCCGGCTCATGCCGGCCGGGGACCGATGCGGTCTGGATATGGCCGATCAGCCCCTGCATCTGCCGCAGGGCGTTCATCACATTCCCATGCATCAGTTGGCGATGGTAGATGTCGAACTGCAGGCGCAGGTTGGGCAGGCCCATTCCTGCGATCAACTCGGCTGCGGCGTTGAAATCGTTCAGAAAATAGCCGGGCACGTCGAAAGGGTTCAAAGGCTCGATCAGGAGGGTGATGCCAAGGGGGGCCGCGGCGGTTGCAGCCTCGGTCAGGGCCGCGCGGTAGCGGGCGGCATGGGGCGCGCTGTCCGGCGGGGCGATGCCGGCCATCAGGTGCAGGCGCGGCACTTTCAGCACCTGCGCATAATACAGAGCCTGGGACAGCCCGGAGGAGAACTCCTCCCGCCGCGCGTCAAAGACGGCGATGCCGCGCTCGCCCGCGGCCCAGTCGCCCGGCGGCAGGTTGAAGAGGACAATTTCCACCCCGGCGGCCGTGGCGCGGGCGGCGATCTCTTCGGCGGGCCAGTCATAGGGGAAGAGGAACTCCACCGCCGCGAACCCGGCCTCGGCGGCGGCGGCAAAGCGGTCGAGGAAGGGCAGTTCGGTGAACATCATCGACAGGTTGGCGGCAAAGCGCGGCATGGCGGTCTCCCTCGCTCAGGCGGTCTTGACGACATCGGGCAGGGTCGCGCCCGCGACCTGCGCCAGCAGCCGCGCCACCGAGGCGTCATCGTCGCGCCCCATCCCCGAGGCGGCGGTGGCCACGAACATCTGCAGCGCGGTCGCGCCAAGGTTCAGCGGAAAGCTTTCCGCCAGCCCGATATTGGCGATGATGCCCAGATCCTTGGTGAAGATATTGACCGCGCTGCGCGGGGCATAATCGCCGTCAAGGATATGCGGCACCCGGTTCTCGAACATCCAGCTGTTGCCGGCAGAGCCGGTGATCACCTCATAGACCTTCGGCAAGTCAAGACCAAGGTGGGCGGCAAAGGTCATGGCCTCGCAGGCTGCGGCGATGTGGATGCCGGCCAGAAGCTGGTTGACGATCTTGTAAGAGGCGCCGATCCCGGCCTTGTCGCCAAGGTTATGCACCTTAGCCGCAATCGCCTGCAGCACTGGCCCGGCGAGGGTGAAGGCCGCGTCGGAACCAGAGGCCATCACGGTGATCTGCCCTTCCGCCGCGCGCTGTGCCCCGCCGCTGATCGGCGCGTCGAGGTAGTGAAACCCCGCCGCCTCGACCCGTGCGGCCAGCTGGCGCGCGCCCTCCGGCGCCATGGTGGCGGAAGACAGGATCACCGCCCCCGCCGGAAGCGTGCTGGCCGCGCCCGCCGGCCCGAACAGCGCGGCCTCGGTCTGGGCGGCGTTGACCACCATCAGGACCAGCGCCGTGGCGCCCCGTGCCGCCTCGGCCGGGGTGGCGACCGAAGTGCCCCCGGCTGCGGCAAAGCTGTCGCGCTGCAGCGGGTTCAGATCGCAGCCCCGGCAGTCAAAGCCCGCACGCACCAGCGATCGGGCGGCGCCCATTCCCATCGACCCAAGCCCCACGACCCCGACCCGCTGCATCGCCTTCTCCTTTGTCTGTGCTCGATGTCGCGCTAAATGACAGCGCTGTCATTTACGGGGTATACCGTCTTGCAGGCTTCACGCAAGTCTGTATGTTAGCGATGTCATTTCTGCTGCGGAGCCCGCCCTTGACCAACCCTGCCACCCTGCGCGATGTTGCCCGCCTGGCCGAGGTCAGCGAGATCACGGTCTCCCGCGTGCTGCGCGGGCTGCAGGGCATCCGCCCCGATACCCGCGACCGGGTGATGGAGGCGGTGCGGCGGACCGGCTATGTCGCCAACCGGCTGGCGGGCAGCCTGTCCTCGGCGCGGTCCAACCTGGTGGGGGTGGTTTTGCCCTCGCTGTCCAACAACGTCTTTCCCGAGGTGATTGCCGGGATCAGCGCGGCGCTGGCGCAATCGGGTTTTCAGCCGGTCGTCGGGGTCAGCGACTATGACCTTGGCACCGAGGAAGACGTGGTGCGCGCCATGCTGGCCTGGAAACCGGCGGCGATGATCCTGACCGGGCTGGACCACAGCGCCGCGACCCTGCGTCTGGTGGGCGATGCCGGGGTGCGGGTGGTCGAGATCATGGACACCGGCGGACGGCCGATCGACGTGGCGGTCGGCTTCTCGCACCGGGCGGCGGGGGTGGCCACGGTGCGCCATCTGGTCGGGCGGGGCTATCGCCGCTTTGGCTTTGTCGGCCACGACCTGACCCGCGACCGCCGCGCCGCCCTGCGGCTGGAGGGGGTGACCGAGGCCCTGCAGATGGCCGGACTCGCCGCGCCGCGCCTGCATCTGACCGGCGGGGCAAGCTCGGTTCAGGCCGGGCGGCAGGGGCTGGCCGCGCTGCTGGCCGCGGGCGAAGGGTGCGATGTGGTGATTTTCTCGAATGACGACATGGCTGTGGGCGGCGTCTTCCATTGCCTCGCCGCCGGGGTGCGGATGCCGCAGGATCTGGCGCTGTTCGGCTTCAACGGGCTGGAGGTCGGGCAGGCCCTGCCGCAGCCCCTGTCCACCCTGCGCTCGGACCGCACGCGGATCGGGGTGCTGGCGGTGCAGGCGATCCTCGCTCCGCCGCCCGCGACCGACGCCGCCCGCCTCGTCGAGACGGGTTTCGAGATCCTGAACGGCGCCACCGCCTGAAAGGCGCAACATGAAGGTGCAAGAATGTTCATAGGTGCGATTGCCGATGACCTGACCGGGGCCACCGACCTGTCCCTGACCTTGGCGCGCAGCGGGATGCGGGTGATCCAGATCGCGGGCCTTCCCGAAAGCCTTGCCGATTTCGGCGATGCCGAGGCGGTGGTCGTGGCCCTGAAATCCCGCACCATCCCCGCGGCCGAGGCCGTGGCGCAATCGCTGGCGGCAGCACGGCTTCTGCAACAGGCCGGGTCGGCGCAGATTTTCTTCAAGTACTGCTCCACCTTCGATTCCACCGATCAGGGCAATATCGGCCCGGTGACCGAGGCGCTGATGGCGCTGTTGCAGGTGTCCTTCACCATCGCCTGCCCGGCCTTTCCGGCCAATGGCCGCAGGGTCTATCGCGGGCATCTCTTCGTGGGCGACGCGCTTTTGTCCGACAGCAGCATGAAGGACCATCCGCTGACGCCGATGCGGGATGCCAATCTGGTGCGGGTCTTGCAACGGCAGACCGGGCAGGCGGTCTCGCTGATCGGGCAGGAGGTGGTGGCGGGGCCCGAAGCGGCATTGGAGGCGCGCTTTGCCGAAGGGCAGGGCATTGCGATCGTCGATGCCATCTCGGACGCGGATCTCTACCGGATTGGTGCTGCGGCGCGCGGGCTGCGGCTGATCACTGGCGGCTCGGGGGTGGCGCTGGGTCTGCCGGCGCTTCACCTGCCGGCGGACCGCGCCACGGGGGCGCCGCCTCTGCCGGTGCCTGCGGGGCGGGCGGTGGTCCTGGCCGGGTCCTGTTCCGCCGCCACCCGGGGCCAGGTGGCCGCGGCCATCGCCGCCGGCATGCCCGCGCTGCGGCTGGACGCGATGGAGATTGCCGCCGGCCGGATGTCCGTGGCCGCGGCGCGGGACATCGTTCTGGCCCAGACCGCGGACCTGCCGCCGCTGGTCTATTCCAGCGCCGATCCCGAAGTCATCCGCCGGGTGCAGACGGCGCTGGGACGTGATCGGGCGGGCAGTCTGGTCGAGGATTTCCTCGCAGAGCTCGCCGCGACTCTGGCCGACCGCGGCTTCAACCGCTTTCTCGTCGCAGGGGGCGAGACCTCGGGGGCGGTGGTGGCGGCCCTTGGCGTGCGGCGGCTGGAGATCGGGGCCGAGATCGACCCCGGCGTGCCCTGGACCCGCGCCCAGGGGCGGCGGGCGCCGCTGGCCCTCGCCCTCAAGTCGGGCAATTTCGGCAGCGCGGATTTCTTCCTCAAGGCCTGGAGGCTTCTGGCATGACGCAGCTTCTGTCCGAGGCGACGCGGGCGCGTGACGAGATCGTCGCGGTGGGCCGCTCGCTGTTCGACCGCCGGCTGACGGCGGGGTCGAGCGGCAATATCTCGGTCCGGCTGGGCGACGGCAGCCTGCTGATGACGCCGACCAATGCCTCGCTGGGCGACCTCGACCCGGCGCGGCTGGCGCTGCTGGACCCTCAGGGCCGCCATGTCTCGGGCGATCTGCCGACCAAGGAGGCCGTCCTGCACAGCTGTCTTTATTGCCGCAGACCCATGGCCCGGGCGGTGGTGCATCTGCATTCCACCCATTCGGTCGCGGTCAGCATCCTGGCCGATACCGACGCCGCCGACGTGCTGCCGCCCCTGACCGCCTATTACGTCATGCGGGTCGGGCGGCTGCCCCTGATCCCCTACCACCCGCCCGGCGACCCCGCCCTGGCGCAAGCGGTCGAGGCCGAGGCCGCCTCCCATCACGCGATGCTTCTGGCCAACCACGGCCCGGTGGTATCCGGCGCCACCCTGCGCGAGGCGCAATACGCCACCGAAGAGCTGGAGGAGACGGCGAAGCTTTTCCTGCTGCTGGGCAACCGCGCCATCCGCCCGCTGACCGCCGATCAGGCCGACGCGCTGCGCCGTTAGGTCACGCGCCCCGCACGCGGCTGTTCAGCTGGGTTTCCAGCCGGGTCTTCACCTCCAGAAGCATCGGGCCGATCTTCTCGAGGCAGAGGCTGCGCGGCAGAAGGTCCACGATCCCGCCGCAGGTCAGCGCCACGACGGGCGAGCCGTCGGTGGGCCGGAAGCAGACGCCCACGGCGTTGATATAGCTGTACCAGGTGCCGAAAACCCCGATGAAGCCACGGGTGGCAAGGTCATGCACGGATTCGGCCAGAACGCTGCGGATCTGCACCTCATGCGCCGGGTCGGCAGCGACGATCTCTTCCAGGATCTTCGCCCTTTGCGCCTCGGCGGCATCGGCAAGCCAGGCCATGCCCATCGCCGTGCGCCCCATCGGCACCCGCGAGCCGATGTTGAGCCGCAGGGAGACCGGCGCCATCGAGCGGCAGTTGGCGACATAGACCATGTCCAGCCCGTCGCGCATCCCGATCGCCACGGCGGCGCCGGTCTGGTCGGCCAGTTCCTGGATCAGCGGCTGGGCCAGGGTCACCACGGCGCTGGAACTCAGCGCGGAATAGCCGAGCGACACCGTCGCAGGCCCGATGGAATAGCGCCCCAGACTGTTGTCGTAATGCAGATAGCCCAGCCCGACGAGGGTCGAGGTCAGGCGCGACACCGTGGCCTTGGGCAGGCCGGTCCGGTCGATCAGGTCCTGGTTGCCCAACGTAGCATCGCTGGCGGTGAAGGCGCGCAGGATGTCGAGCCCGCGCGTCAGCGAGGCCGCCGGGCTGGAGGCATCCGCGTCATCGCTGCCGTCGGCGGGCTTGTTCCGTTTACGCATCGCACATTCCTTCAGCTTTTCCCGACCTGCCCCGAACCCGTATTTTTAAAATCAGAACAAAATTTCATTTATGTTGACGACCCCGGGGAAGCTTGTCAATGTTTGTCCAAAGCGCGCCCTTTGTCATCCGGCTGTCCGTCACGTGCAGCCTCTCCAGGAGCCTCGCCAGTGATCCGCTATATCCTGCGCCGCCTGTTTGCCATACCTTTCCTTGTGCTCGGGATCGTCACGCTGGCCTTCCTTCTGACCACCGTGGTCAAGGGCGATCCGCTCAGCGCCATCGTCTCGGAACGTCAGATGAACAACCCCGAAGTGGTGGCCGCCGCCAAGGCGCGCTGGGGTTTGGACAAGAGCCTGCCGGAGCGTTACGCGATCTATGTCGGCAACCTGCTGAAGGGCGACATGGGCACCTCCTTCATCACCCGCCGCCCGGTGTCGCAGGATGTGCTCTACCGTCTGCCCGCCACGATGGAGCTGGTTCTGGCGGCGATGGTCTTCGGGACCTTGCTCGGCGTGTCGCTGGGGGTTCTGGCGGCCTATTACCGCAACAGCGCGGTGGATCATGTGGCGCGTCTGGTGGCGCTGTTCGGGTCGTCGATCCCGGTGTTCTGGCTGGGCCTGGCGCTTCTCTACATCATGTCGGTGAAATGGGGCGTGCTGCCCGGTCCGGGGCGGGTGGATGCAAGGGCGGCACTGCCGCCTTCGGTGACGGGTTTCCTGACCATCGACACCCTTCTTGCGGGCGATTTCAAACTGTTCGTCGACGCGCTCTGGCATCTGCTCCTGCCGGCCTTCGTGCTGGGCTGGTCGGTCGCAGGCACCATCTCGCGCCTCGTGCGGGCCAATATGCTGGAGGTGCTGGGCCGCGAGTTCATCCTGACCGCAAGGGCCAAGGGCGCGGGAGAGTTCCGGGTCGTCGTCCGCCACGCGCTGCTGAACACGCTGGTGCCGACGCTGACGGTGATCGGCTATTCCTTTGCCTATCTGCTGACCGGCGCCGTGCTGACCGAGACCATCTTCTCCTGGCCCGGCATGGGGTCCTACGCGGTAGAGGCGGCGCGGGGCCTTGATTTTCCGGCGATCATTGGCGTGACCATCGTGGGCGGGGTGATCTTCCTTCTGACCAACCTGATCACCGACATCGCCTATGTCTTCGTCAATCCGCGCGTGAGGTTGGGGTAAGATGATGACCGCCGTTCCCGCCGCGCGCCTGCGCCGCTTCCGTCGCCCGCGCTGGCTGTCCCTGCCGATGGCGCTGGGTCTTGCGATGATCCTGTTCTGGCTTTTGGCGACCGTCGCGGCCCCGCTGATCACGGCCTATGACCCGCTGGACATGGTGGCCCGCCGCCTGCAGGCGCCAAGCTGGGCGCATTGGCTGGGCACCGATGCCCTCGGCCGCGATGTCTATACCCGCACGATGTACGGCGCTCAGCATTCGCTGCCGATCGCGGCCATCGTGGTGGCGGCGGCGGTCAGCATCGGGGCCTTTCTGGGCGCGATCTCGGGCTTTGTCGGCGGGTTTGTGGGGGCGGCGATCATGCGGCTGGTCGATGTGACCCTGGCCTTTCCGCCGATGTTGCTGGCCATGGCGGTGGCGGCCTCGCTCGGGCCGGGGCTTGGCCATGCGGCGGTGGCGATGGTGATCGTCTGGTGGCCGGTCTATGCCCGCCTGATGCGCGCCCAGGTGCTGGAGGTGCGCGAACGCGAACATGTCGAGGCGGCGGTGGCCTCTGGTGCCGGGCGGGCGCGGGTGCTGTTCCGTCATATCCTGCCGCTGTGCTGGACGCCGGTGCTGATCAGCGCGACGATGGATCTGGGGCAGGTCATTTTGCTTGCGGCCTCGCTGTCCTTCATCGGGCTGGGGGCCACGCCGCCGACGCCGGAATGGGGCTCGATGATCTCGGACGGGGCCTCGCAGTTCTATTCCTGGTGGATCGCGCTGGGGCCGGGTCTGGCGATCCTGACCATCGTCCTTGGCTTCAACTTCATCGGTGACGGATTGCACGACTACTTCGACCCGAGGTCCAAATGACCACAGAGCCCCTGTTTGAAGTGCGCGACCTGCGGGTGGGTTTTGGCCGCGGCGGGGTCTATGCCGATGCCGTGCGCGGCATCAGCCTGCAGGTGAACCCCGGCGAAGTGCTGGGGATCGTGGGCGAATCCGGCTCGGGCAAGTCGGTGGGGATGCTCTCCTCGATCGGGTTGCATCCCGAGGGTGCCCGGGTCAGCGGATCGGTGCGCTTTCGCGGGCAGGAGCTGGTCGGAATGTCGCGGCGCGAGCTGCAGCGCCTGCGCGGCTCGCGGATCGCGATGATCTTTCAGGACCCTTTGTCCTCGCTCAACCCGGTGATGACGGTGGGCGCGCAGATCGCCGAGGCGGTGCGGTTGCACCATCCCGACCTGTCGAAGAAAGCGGCCTTCGACCGCGCCAAGGACCTGCTGGCGCTGGTCTCGATCCCGCAGCCGGATCGGCGGCTGCACCAGTATCCGCACGAGTTTTCCGGCGGGATGCGGCAAAGGGTGATGATCGCGATGGCGGTGGCCAATGACCCCGACCTGCTGATCGCGGACGAGCCTACGACCGCCCTGGACGTGACGGTGCAGGCCCAGATCATGGAGGTTCTGGCCGACCTGCAACAGCGCCTGAACCTTGGCCTGATCCTGATCACCCATGACCTTGGCGTGCTCGCCGGCCATGCCGACCGGGTCGCCGTGGTCTATTCCGGCCAGATCGTCGAGGAGGCCGGGGTGGACGACCTCTTCGCCCGGCCGAACCACCCCTATACCCGCGGGTTGATCGCCTCGATCCCCAACATGGCGCTGCAGACCGAGCGGCTTTATTCGATCGAGGGCACGCCGCCCGCCCTGGGCAAGGTGCCGAGCGGCTGCGCCTTTCATCCGCGCTGTGCCCAGGCGCAGGACATCTGCCGCGCGCTGGCCCCGCCGGTTCATGTGACAGGCTTGCACCGCGCCGCCTGCCACTTTGCCGAAGGCGTCGTGGAGGCCGCATCATGACCGACATGACCCCGATCCTTTCGGTCCGCGACGTGGTCAAACGCTTTCCCGTCAAAGGCGGCATCCTGATCGAGCGGGATGTCGGCCATGTCAACGCGGTGGCAGGAGTCTCCTTCGACGTGGCGGCGGGCGAGACTTTGGGCCTCGTCGGCGAATCCGGCTGCGGCAAATCCACCCTCGGCCGTTGCCTTCTGCGCCTGATCGAACCGACCAGCGGCCAGACCCTCTACCGCGGCAAGGACATCAACCTCGCCCCGCCGGAGGAGATGCGCCAGCTGCGCCGCAAGATCCAGCTGGTCTTCCAGGACCCCTATGCCTCGCTGCATCCAAGGATGCGGATTGCCGAGAACATCGCCGAGCCCTTGCGGATCGGCGACCTGTCGCAGGACGCCCGCAAGGCGCGGGTGGCGGAAATGCTGGACCTCGTGCGGCTCAACCCCGAACATGGGCTGCGCTATCCGCACGAGCTTTCGGGTGGGCAACGCCAGCGGGTCGCCATCGCAAGGGCGCTGGCGCTGAAGCCGGATGTTCTGGTGCTGGATGAACCGGTCTCGGCCCTTGATGTTTCGGTGCAGGCGGGGGTTCTGAATCTTCTGAAGGATGTGCAGCGCGACTATGGCACGGCCTTCCTGTTCATCGCGCATGACCTTTCCGTGGTGCAGCATATCAGCGACCGGGTGGCAGTGATGTATCTGGGCAAGATCGTCGAGATCGCCCCCAAGGCTGCGCTTTATGGCTCGCCCATGCATCCTTACACGCAGGCGCTGATGTCGGCCGTGCCGCTGGCCGACCCGCCGCGCGAAAGGGCGCGGACGCGGATCGTGCTGAAGGGCGACGTACCCAGCCCGATGAACCCACCCTCCGGCTGCCATTTCCGCACCCGCTGTCCGATTGCCACCGCCCGTTGTGCCGCGGAGGTGCCGGTGCTGACCGAACTGGCCCCCGGTCATGCGGTGTCTTGCCATTACCCCGCCGCCATGGCGACGGGTCTGTCTGCCCCGGGCTGAACGCCGGGGATCGAGGGAGGATAAGATGACCAAGGCGACCCTGCCTCTTGCGGGCATCCGGGTGCTGGACCTGTCACGGGTTCTGGCCGGCCCCTGGGCCACGATGAGCCTGGCCGATTTGGGGGCCGATGTCTGGAAGATCGAGCATATCAAGGGCGGCGATGACAGCCGCGCCTGGTCGGTGCCGAGTTACAAGGGCGTCAGCACCTATTTCCTCTGCACCAACCGTGGCAAGCATTCCATCGCCCTGAACCTCAAATCGCCCGAGGGCTTGCAGATCGCCCTCGACCTTGCCGCCAGGGCCGATGTGGTGGTCGAGAATTTCCGCGCCGGCACGGTGGAGCGGCTGGGCATCGGCTATGAGGATGTGCGGAGGCTGAACCCCGGCGTGATCTATTGCTCGATCTCGGGCTATGGCCAGACCGGGCCGGAGCGGACGCGGCCGGGCTATGACTTCATCATGCAGGCCGAAAGCGGGCTGATGTCGATCACCGGGCAGGCGGACGGGCCGCCGAACCGGCTGGGGGTGGCCTTCACCGATGTGGTGGCGGGGATGGTGGCGACCCAGTCGATCCTCGCGGCGCTGTACCAGCGGCGCGATACCGGGCAGGGCCAGTTCATCGACCTTGCCCTGCTCGATTCGACGCTGAACCTGCTGATCAATGTCGGCAGCGGCTATCTCAATGGCGGGGCAGAGGCCGGGCGGCACGGCAATGCCCATCCCAGCGTGGTGCCCTATCAGCTGTTCGACACCGCCGATGGCAGCCTTGCCATTGCCGTGGGCAATGACCGGATGTTCGTGGATTTCTGCGAAAAGGTGCTGGACCGGCCCGGCCTCGCCCGGGACAAGCGCTTTGTCACCTCGCACCAGCGCGCGCTGCACCGCGCGGCGCTGATCGCCGAGATCGACCCGATCGTGGCGGCCAGACCCTCGCAGCACTGGCTGGCGGCCTGTCTTGCCGCCGACGTGCCCGCAGGCCCGGTCAAGACCGTGGCCGAGGCGCTGAGCGCGCCTTCGGTGGTGGAACGCGGCGTGATCCAGACGCTGGAACACCCCGAGCTTGGCCCGATCTCCCTGATCCGTCCCGCGCATGGTCTGGCGGCGCAGCGCACGCAAGACCCCAAGGCGCCGCCGCTTCTGGGTGAGGATACCCGCGAGGTGCTGCGCGATGTGCTGGGGCTGGACGAGGCCCGGATTGCCGCACTCGTGTCCGGGGGCGTCGTCGCGTGCCGCGAAAGGCCGGGGATGCCCGCCAAATCCGAGGTCGCCGTCGAATGACCGTAAGGCTGGAACAGTCGGGCCGCGTCGCCCTTGTCACCATCGATAACCCGCCGGTCAATGCGCTGTCCACCGTGGTGCGCGCCCGGCTGCTGGACCTTGTGGCAGCGCTTGACGCCGATCCCGGCGTCGATGCCGTGGTGCTGACCGGCGCGGGCAGGATCTTTGTCGGTGGCGCCGATATTGCCGAGTTCGACCGCCCCCCCGAAGCGCCGAGCCTGCCCGAGGTGATCGCGCGGATCGAGGGGGCGGCAAAGCCTTGGGTGGCCGCCCTGAACGGTCTGGCGCTGGGCGGCGGGCTGGAGCTTGCGCTGGCCTGCCGCTATCGGCTGGCGAGTGCCGGGGCGCGGTTCGGCCTGCCCGAGGTCACCCTCGGCATCATCCCCGGCGCGGGCGGCACCCAGCGTCTGCCACGGCTGATCGGGGTGGAAGCGGCCCTGCCGGTGGTGGCGGAAAACGCCATGCTGGATGCGGCGCGGGGCGAGGCGCTGGGCTTGATCGACCGGTTGGTGGAGGGCCCCCTGATCGCGGAGGCCCTAGCGTTTGCCGCAACTCAGACCGGGCATCCGCCGCCCGTAGCACGCCAGCGCCCGCTCGCCGATCCGGGGCCGGCGTTCTGGGCTCAGGCCGAGGAACGGATCACCAAGGCCGCCAAGGGCCAGACCGCGCCGCTTGCCGCCTTGCAGGCCCTGCGCTTCGGGGTGGAACACGGGGTGGAGGCCGGGCTTGCCCACGAACGTGCAACCTTCCTGCGGTTGAAAGCCAGCCCGGAGGCGGCCGCCCTCCGCCACCTCTTCTTTGCCGAACGCGCCGCCCCGCGCCCGGCGGCGCTGCGCGGCATTGCGCCCAAGCCGCTGCAAAGCCTGGGTGTGGTTGGCGGTGGCACGATGGGGGTGGGCATCGCCGCCGCCCTCGCCATGGCCGGGTTCGATGTGGTCCTCAGTGAGCGCGAGGCACCCGCCCTCGCCCGCGGCATGGACGCGCTGGGCCGCGTCTTCGACGCCGCCGCCAAGCGCGGCCGCCTGACCAGCGCCGAGGCCAGCGTGCAGCGGGCGCGGGTCGCAGGCCATGTCGGGCTGGAGCTGCTCGCCCCCTGCGATCTGGTGATCGAGGCGGTCTATGAAGACCTTGCCACCAAACGTGCGGTCTTTGCCGCCCTTGGCGACATCTGCCGCCCCGATGCGATCCTCGCCACCAACACCAGCTACATCGACCCGCGCCAGATTGCCGAGGGTCTGCCGGGGCCGGACCGCTTCATCGGCCTGCACTTCTTCAGCCCGGCGCAGGTGATGAAGCTTCTGGAGATCGTACCCCTGCCGCAGACCACGCCCGCCACGCGGGCCACCGCCTTTGACCTTGCGCGGCGGCTGGGCAAGGTGCCGGTGCAATCGGGCATCTGCGAGGGCTTCATCGGCAACCGCATCCTGAAACGCACCCGCGCCGCAGCCGAGGCCTTGCTGACCGCAGGCGTGCATTACGCCGCCATCGACCGCGCCTTGCGGGGCTTTGGCTATGGCATGGGCCTCTTCGAGATGCAGGACATGGCCGGCCTCGACATCAGCTTTCTCAACCGCGCCGCCGCCCGGGCGCGGGGCGAGGTCGTGCCGGAAAACCCCGGCGATCTTCTGGTCAGCGCCGGGCGCAACGGGCAGAAATCCGGCGCCGGCTGGTACGATTACGCCCTCGGCGACCGCAGCCCGCGCCCTTCGCCCGAGGCGGAGCGGATCATCGCCTCGCTGACCGGACCTTTGGACAGGGTCCTGCCAGAGGCAGAGATCGTCGCGGCGATCCTTGGGGCGATGGCCGAGGAAGGCCAACTGATCCTCGACGAGGGGATCGCCGCCTCCGCCGCCGAGGTCGACCTGGTTCTGGTCCACGGCTACGGTTTTCCGCGCAGCAAGGGCGGGCCGATGTTCTGTGCGGCGCATCCTCCCTCCCATCAAATCTGAAGGTTCAGCATGGCTCAGAAACTCACCCTGTCCGCCGCGGCGCCGTGGTTCCGCCTAGTCCCCGATGCGGCGGATTGGGCCTCGGTTCCTGCGCCGGACGTGATCCGGTGGTACGGCCAGATGCTTCTGGTCCGCCGCTTCGAGGAGAAGCTGCTCGATCTGGAAAAGGCCGGGCTGATCCATGGGCCGGTCCATACCTCGCTCGGGCAAGAGGCGGCGGCGGTGGGGGCCATGTCGGTGCTCGGGCGGCGCGACAAGATCAATGGCACGCACCGGGCGCATCATCAGGTGCTGACCAAGCTGATCAACGCCGACCTGCCGGAGGGCTTCGATCCGCGCCGCGACGCCTTCACCCCGGCGATGGACGAGGCGGTCTACCGCTTCATGGCCGAGATCATGGGCCTTACCCCCGGTTTTTGCGGCGGGCGCGGCGGGTCGATGCATGTGCGGGCCGATGCGGCGGGGGTGGCGGGGAGTTCCGCCATCATCGGCGGCAACCCGCCCCATGCGGTGGGCTATGCACTGGCCGACAAGCTTCTGGGGCGGAACGAGATTTCGGTCACCTTCTTTGGCGATGGCGCTGCGCTGGCGGGCGGGTCCTACGAGGCGATGAACATTGCCGCTGCGCAACAGGTTCCGGTGATTTTCTTCATCGAAAACAACCTCTACGGCGTCGCCACCCATATCGCCGATGTGACCCGCGAAACCCGCCTCTCCTCGCGCGGGGCGATGCTGGGCATCCCTTCCATCGAATGCGACGGGATGGATGTGGTGGCGGTGCATCTGGCGATGGCCGAGGCGCGGCGGATCATCGGAGATACCGGCGGCCCGGTGGTGGTGGAGGCGATGTGCTACCGCCATTTCCACCAGTCGGGCGGCAGGGCCGGCAGCGACTTCGGCTACCGGACCAAGGAGGAAGAGGCGGAGTGGCTCGCCCGCGACCCGATCGCGCAGGCCGAGGCGCGGCTGACCGCGCTCAACCTCGCCACCTCTGCCGATCTGGCCCGCATCGGCCAGACCATGGCGGGGGCCGTCACCGCGGCGGCGGCGCGGTTGACCGAGCCGGTGCCGGGCGGCAATGCCTTGCGGATTCCGGCCGAGCTTTGGCCCGATCCCGCCACCCTCGATGCCGGCATAATCGGCGATCTGTCCGAGATGGCGGGCGCGCGGTATCTGGACCATGACGACCTGCCCCGCCTGCCGCTGGAGCGGGTCAAGTTCGTCACCGCGGCGTCTGAAACCCTCGCCGCCGCGATGGCGCGTGACCCCACGATCATCGTGATGGGCGAGGATGCCCACCGTCTGCGCGGCGGGGTCAGCGGGTTTACCAAGGGCGCGCTGGAGCTGTGGCCCGAACGCGTCCTGCCGATGCCGATTGCCGAGAATGGTTTTACCGGGGTGGCGCTTGGCGCGGCGCTGAACGGCTTGCGCCCGGTGGTCGAGATCATGTTCGGCGACTTCTGCCTTGTCGCCGCCGACCAGATCGCCAATGGCATCGGCAAGGTCCGCCACATGTTCGGCGACGGCTTTCCGGTGCCCATCGTGCTTCGCGTCCGCGTCTCGCCCCATACCGGCTATGGCTCGCAGCATTCGGGCGATCCTTCGGCGCTGTTCGGGATGTTCCCGGGCTGGCGGATCCTCGCGCCGACCACAGCCTTCGACCATATCGGCCTCTTCAACGCGGCGCTGCGCTGCAACGATCCGGTGGTCATCATCGAACATGTGGCCTTCTACCAGCAGGAGTTCGATGTGCCGCAGGGCGACCGGGGCTATTGCATCCCCTTCGGCCGGGCGCATGTGGTGCGGCGCGGGGCGGCCTGCACGGTGCTGGCGACGACGGTGATGGTGGGCCATGCGCTGGCCGCCGCCGAGGAGCTGGGGGTGGATGCCGAGGTCATCGACCTGCGCAATCTGGATGAGCATGGCATCGACTGGGAGACCATCGCCGCCTCGGTCCAGAAGACCGGGCGGGTAGTGATCGCCGAACAGACCGCGCGCCGCCTGTCGATGGGGGCGACTTGGGCCGCGCAGATCCAGGAGCGGCTGTTCGACTGGCTGGATCACGAGATCCTGCGCGTGACCGGCGGCATGGCAGCACCCACCGTCTCCTCGGTGCTGAATCGGGTGGCGCTCGGCTCGGTCGAAAGCATCAAGGCGGCGCTGCGCCAGATCTCCCCGCCGCGCTGAGGGGGCGCCCGGTCAATCCACCTGAAGGTGGCTGACGAACCGGGCGTTGAGGTAGGGCTCCATTGCATCGGCGCCGCCCTCGGTGCCATAGCCGGAATCGTTGATGCCGCCGAAGGGCACCTCGGGCAGGGCCAGGCCGAAATGGTTGATCGAGAGCATGCCCGCCGGCACCTCATCGGTCAGCCGCCCGGCCTGCGCGGCGGAGCGGGTGAAGCCATAGGCGGCAAGGCCGAAGGGCAGGCGCTGCGCCTCGGTCAGCATATCGTCCAGCGAGGCCATGCGGACCATCAGGGCGAGGGGGCCGAAGGGTTCGTCATTCATCGCCCGGGCCTGCACCGGCACCTCGCCCAGAACGGTGGGTTCAAAGAAATAGCCCTTGTTGCCGATCCGGTTGCCGCCGGTGACCAGACGTGCGCCCGTGGCGACGGCATCCGCAACCAGCCCTTCGATCGCGGCCACGCGGCGGTCATTGGCCAGCGGCCCCATCTGGGTGCCCTCGGTCAGGCCATTGCCGACCCGCAGCTTGACCGCCGCCTCGGCAAAGGCATCGACGAAATCGTCATAGACCGGCGCCTCGACCAGAAACCGCGTGGGCGAGACGCAGACCTGCCCGGCGTTGCGATACTTCGCCGCCACCACCGCCGCCGCCGTCCTGCCGATATCGGCATCCTTGAGGACAAAGACCGGGGCATGGCCGCCCAATTCCATCGTCACCCGCTTCATGTGCAGACCGGCCAGCGACGCCAGCTGCTTGCCGACCGGGGTTGATCCGGTGAAGGAGACCTTGCGGATCACCGGATGCGGGATCAGGTGGCCGGAAATCTCGGCCGGCGTGCCGAAGACCAGCCCGATCACGCCAGCCGGAACCCCCGCATCGGTGAAGCAGCGGATCAGGGCGGCGGGCGCGGCGGGGGTTTCTTCCGCCGCCTTGACGATGATCGAACAGCCGGTGGCAAGGGCTGCGGCCAGTTTGCGGACCAGCTGGCTCAAGGGAAAATTCCACGGCGTGAAGGCCGCGACCGGGCCGACCGGCTCCTTGATCACCATCTGGCGGACATGGGCCAGACGGGCCGGGATGATCCGGCCATAGGTGCGGCGGCCCTCCTCGGCGAACCAGTCGATCAGATCGGCGGTGGAGGCGACCTCGGTCCGCGCCTCGACCAGCGGTTTTCCGTTTTCCTGGGTCAGCCAGCTTGCCACGGTTTCCGACCGTTCGCGCAGAAGCTGCGCCGCCGCCCGCATCAGGCGGTAGCGTTCGAAGACCGAGGTGGCCCGCCACAGGCGAAAGCCGGCATCAGCCGCGGCAAGCGCCTCGTCCAGATCGGCGATCCCGGCATGGGCGACATGGCCGATGACCTCCTCGGTCGCGGGGTTGATCACCGGCAGGCGGCGCCCGTCCGACGCCTCGCGCCATTGGCCCGCGATCAGCAGAATTGTGTCGGGATAGGCGGCGAGGGCTTGGTTCGACATGGCAGGCTCCTTGGGCAAGGCGGTTCAGGCGATCACGAGCTCGATCAGGAAGGGGCCGGGCCTGCGGTTGGCGGCGGCAAAGGCCTCGGCAAAGGCGGCAAGGCTGGTGACCCTTCTGGCTTCGACGCCAAAGCCCTGCGCCAGCGCGGGCCAGTCGATGTCGGGCCGGCCAAGGTCGAAGAGGCGGGCGCTGGCCGGGCCTTCCGCCGCGCCGACATTCTTCAGCTCGCCATCGAGGATCGCATAGCGCCGGTTGGACAGGATCACCGTCGTGACATCCAGCCCCTCGCGCGCCTGGGTCCAAAGCGCCTGCAGCGAGTAGAGCGCCGAACCATCCGCCTGCAGCGCCACCACGCGCCGCCCGGGTGCTGCCACGGCGGCGCCGGTGGCCAGCGGCACGCCGCAGCCGATGGCGCCACCGGTCAGCTGCAACCAGTCATGCGGCGCGGCATCGGCGGTGCCGCTGTAGAACTCGCGCCCGAAGGTGATGCTTTCATCCACCACCACCGCGTTTTCCGGCAAGAGCGCCTGCACCACGGCCGCAACAGAGCCCGATGTGATCGCAACCCCCTCCAGCGCGGGCAGGGCGGGCGGCGCAGGACGGGGCGCGGGGGCGGCGGTGACGCCCAGCCGGGCGGCCAGACGCTCCAGCGCCTCCACCGCGTCTTCGGCGGGGGTGGCGAGGCTGTGGAGACGGCAGTCCTCCGGCTCCGGCACGCCGGGCTTGCCGGGATAGGCAAAGAAATTGACCGGACGCAGCGCGCCCGCCAGCACGATCTGGCTGGTTCCGGCGAGGGCGGCGATCGCCTCGTCGACCGGATAGGGCAGGCGGGTGACGCCATGCCGCCCGGCCCCGCGTTCGGCGCGGGTGATGAAGGTCGGGCCGAAGAGCCGGGCGCCGGTCTTGGCGGCGATGGCGGCGGCCAGCGCCAGGGGCCGCTCGCGCAGCGCCGCATCGCCCAGCATCAGTACCGATTGCCCCGGCCCGGTCAGCAGTGCCGCCGCCTGTTCCACCGCCGCCTCATCGGCCAGGGCAGCAGGGGGGATGTTCCGCCGCGGCGCCACGACGCCGCCCTCGTTCCAGCAGGTGTCCGAGGGCAGGGCCAGCACCGCCGCACCGAAGGGCCGGGTCGAAGCCTCGGCCACGGCCAGCGCCGCATCGCGCCCGACATCGGCGGCCAGAAGGCTGCGGCGCACCCATTTCGCCACCGGCTTGGCCAGGCTTTCGATGTCAGAGCTGAGCGGCGGGTCCAGAGGCGCATGGTAGGTGGCCTGATCGCCGACGAGGTTGACCACCGGGCTGCGCGCCCGCATCGCGTTGTGCAGATTGGCCAGCCCGTTGGCGAGGCCCGGTCCGCAGTGCAACAGCGTGGCCGCCGGCCGTTCGGCCATGCGGGCATAGCCATCGGCGGCCCCGGTCACCACCGTCTCGCTGAGGCAGGGCACCGCGCGCATCTTCGGGAACTGGTCGAGGGCCGCGACGAAATGCATCTCGCTGGTGCCGGGATTGGCGAAACAGGTGTCGATCCCGCTGTCGAGAAGGCTCCGCACCAGACTTTCTGCACCCAACATTCCCGTCATCCTTCCTGCAAAACTATCATATATCAAACTGCCGAGACCGGAGCGCCAAATCGCGCCACCGGCACGCCGGCCACCCCGACCCGGCAGGCGATCAGCCGCCCCGGCGACAGGACCCGCTCGCCCTCCCGCCGGGTCAGGCCGGTCACGAACAGGGTTTGCATGTCCGCCCCGCCGAAACAAGGCATGGTCGGCGCGGCCATCGGCACCGGCACCCGGCGCAGCAGGCTGCCATCCGGCGCAAAGACGTTGAGGCAGCCGGCCGAGACGCCGGCGCTCCAGTAATTGCCATCGAGGTCCACGGCGGCGCCATCGGGCAGGCCTGTCGCCTCGTCGGGCGTGGCGAAGATCCGTTCCCTGTCGGTGGCCCCGGTCGCAGGGTCGAAATCATAGGCCTTGATATAGGGGCCGCGGGAATCGGAATGGTACATGGTCCGGTGATCCGGGCTCCACGCCAGCCCGTTGGAGACGCGCAAGCCGCGGGAATGTATGGTGCATTCGCCATCCGGCGTGATCCGGAACAGGGTGCCGGTCGGCTGGGCCGGCCGTTCCACATGCATCGAACCGACCCAGAAACAGCCATCGGGGCCGACCTTGCCATCGTTGAGCCGGTTGACCGGCGCGCCGACATCCGGCGTCGCCAGAAGCTCTAGCTTGCCCGTCGCGGGGGTGAAGTAATGGACCGCCGTCCGCAGCGCGAGGATCAGCCTTTCGTCCGTCGTCAGCCCGATGCTGGTCACCTGGTCGGGCATGTTATGGCGCGCCAGCCCGCCGCTGGACGGGGTGAAGGCGTAAAGCGCGGCGGCTGGGATATCGACAAACCACAGGATGCCCCGCGCATCGTCCCAGACCGGCCCTTCGCCGATCCCGGTTTCCAGATCCAGACAGGCGGAAAAATCCATTGAATCGCTTGGCATATGGCCCCCTTCCGGCACCCGGACCCGTGGACTTGCCCTTGGCATCACGAAGGCGCCGCCTGTTTTGATGGCCGAGCCCCGGAACTCTGTCCAGTTGAAAGTTGCGCGGCGGAGGATTCTCATACAGGATATATCAAAATCGGCAGATTCGCGCCGTTTCGGGGGCCTTGGTGGTGGGTGGGACGGGCATGACAGGGATCGAAGAGGGCGCGCCCGGCCTCGGGGCACGGCCAAGCCTGTCCGAGCAGGTCTATCGCAGCCTGCGCCTCTCGCTCATGTCGGGGGCCTATCTGCCGGGCACCCGGCTCAACATCAGCAAGCTCGCGGAAGATTTCGCCGTCTCGGCCACGCCGGTGCGCGAGGCGGTGTTCCAGCTGGTCCGCGAACAGGCGCTGGAGCTGCGGCCCGGCCATCAGCCACGGGTGCCGGTCTTGGAAACCGACCGCTACATCAACCTGCGCGAGACCCGCGCCCCCCTGGAACGGCTGGCGACCGAACTGGCCGTGCCCCGTCTGACCGAGGCCGATCAGGCGGTGCTGCACGGCCTGCACGCCCGCTTTGTCGAACGGGAGCGGGCCGAGGACTGGCGCGGCGCGCTGGAGGCCAACCGCGCCTTTCACTTCCACATCTATGCCGCCTCGGGCAATCCGGTGCTGATCGGGGTGATCGAGAACCTCTGGCTGATCGCCGGGCCCTTCACCGCCAACCAGTACCCGGGCCTGCGCAATGCGCAGGTCTCGCCCCATCCGCACGAGATCCTGATGGCGGCGATCGCCCGGAAATCCGCCGCCGAGGCGGGGGATGCGATGGTCAACGACCTGCGCGACGGCTCGTTCCGGCTGTTGCGCCAGATGGAGGCGGAGCGGATGCGCGCCGCGACACCTCCGCCCGCCCCTTTAAACAAGGAATGACACGATGAGCCCGCCCGCCGCCCTTCCCGCCCCCCGCCCCTGGGAGGCGCCCCTGACCGCGCTGGACAAGGGGGTGCCGCATCTTGCCGCCCCGCTGCCGCTGGATCAGGTGGCGGCTCAGGGCTGGAACCTTCTGCGCGAGGATCTGCCCTTGCCGGTGGCAGTGATCCGGCAGGATCTTCTGTTGCACAACAGCGCTTGGATGCGCGGGTTTCTGGCGCGGGCGGGGGTGGATATCGCCCCGCATGGCAAGACGACGATGGCGCCCGCGCTCTTCGACCTGCAGCTGGCCGATGGCGCCTGGGCGATCACGGTGGCGACGCTACAGCAGTTTCAGGTCGCCGTGGCCTTCGGCTACCGGCGGATGTTCATGGCCAATCAGGTGGTGGGCCGGCGGGCGATGGCCGATCTTGTCGCCGTGCTGAAGGCGCATCCCGAGGTGAACTTCTTCTGCCTCGTCGATGACGAAGGCAATGCCGCAGCCCTGGCCGCCGCGGTGCGGCAGGGCGGGCTGGACCGCCCGCTGAACGTCCTGGTCGAACTTGGCTATGAGGGCGGGCGGACCGGCTGCCGGACCGTGGTGGGCGCGCTGGAGCTCGCGCGGGCCGTGGCGGCAGAGGCGCCGGCGCTGCGCCTTGCGGGGATCGAGGGTTTTGAGGGCCTGATCCGCAACGATGGCACGGCGGAGGCCTTGGCGCAGGTCGGCGCGCTTCTCGACGGAATGGTGACCCTGGCCGAAACCGCCGAAGCCGAGGGCCTGTTCGAGCCCGGCGAGGTGCTGCTTTCGGCGGGCGGCTCGGCCTATTACGACATCGTGGCGCAAAAGCTCGGGGCGGCGAGGCTCAGCCATCCCAAGCGGGTGTTGATCCGTTCGGGCTGCTATATCACCCATGACTCGATCCTTTACACCCGCGCCCAGCAGGGGTTGCGCGCGCGTGATCCGGCGCTTGCCGATGCCGGCGGCGGCCTGCAGGCGGCGCTGGAGGTCTGGGCCTATGTCCAGTCACGGCCCGAGCCGGGCAAGGCCATCGTGGGTTTCGGCAAGCGCGACACCTCTTATGACGATCTCCCGCTGGCGCTGAAATGGTTCCGGCCCGGCATGACAGGCCCGGAAGCGATGCCGGAAGGCCATCGCGTGCTGCGCCTGAACGACCAGCATTGCCATCTGGAGGTGCCGGAAACCTCGCCCCTCCGGGTCGGCGACATGATCGGCTTTGGCATCTCGCACCCCTGCCTGACCTTTGACAAATGGCGGCTGATGCATCTGGTGGATGAAAACTACACCGTCACCGGTTCCTTGCGCACCTATTTCTGACCGCCTCTTCAAGGAGATCCCTATGACACAAGGCAAAGTCGTGATGATCACCGGGGCCGCCATGGGCATCGGCGCGGCTACCGCAAGGCTGGCGGCAGAGGCGGGCTACCGCGTCGTGCTGGCCGATATCAACCTGGAACGGGCCGAGGCGACGGCCGCCGCCATCGGGCGGGGCGCCTGGGCGCAGCGCTTGGATATCTGCGCCGAGGCGGACTGGACCCAAGCCCTCGATGCCGTCTGGGCGCGCGAGGGGCGGCTTGATTGCCTCATCAACAACGCCGCCATCGTCCATACCGGCTGGGTCCGCGACGTGCCCCTCGCACAGCACCATGCGACGATGGAGACGAATTTCTTCGGCGCGGTGATCGGCATGACCCTGGCCCTGCCGCGGTTCAAGGCGCAGGGTTCAGGGCATCTGATCAGCGTTTCCAGCATGAACGCCTTCATCCCCTATCCCGGCATCGCCAGCTATGCCGCAGCCAAGCACGCCCTGCGCGCCTTCCACGCCGCCTTTGCGATCGAAGAGCGCGGCGGCCCGGTCGATTTCACCCTGATCTACCCCACCGCGACCGAAACCCCGATGCTGGCCAAAGAGGCCGAGGATGACGCGATGGCGCTGGCCTTCTCCGGCACGCCGGTGACACCCGAAACCGTCGCCGCCCGCATCGTCGAGGCGATGACGACCCGCCCGGTCGAGGTCTTCATCCCCCCCGAACGCGGCGAGGCGGTCAAGCAACTGGGCATCAGCCCCGCCGCGATGCTGGACTATGTCGAGAAGAACGAGGCGATCGGGCTGGAAAAGCTGCGCCTGCGCCGGGCCCAGACGGCGCGGGCTTAGGGGCGGTGCCCCGGCGGATGGTGCCGCCGGGGCGCGGGCTCAGCTTTGGCGCAGACGGGCGAGGGCGGCAAAGGCATCCTCGGTCGCGGTCAGAGCCTCGTCGATCACGGCGGCGTCATGGGCGGTGGACAGGAACATGTTGTGGCGGTGGTTGAGGTAAACCCCGCGCATCAGCGCCTGCTGGCAGAACTGCTCACCCAGGGAATTGGTCGCGTCATCGCCCTTGAACAGCAACAGCGGCATCACCGGCGGGCCGGAGATTTCGATCTCGAACCCATGCCGGGCCGATTGTTCGTAAAGCCCCGCCGCAAAACGCTCGCCCGCCGCCTTCATCACCGCCGGGCCATTCACGCGGTGCAGGACGCCCAGGGTGGCCACGGCGGCGGCCATCGGCGCGCCGGCGTACCAGAAGGACCCGGTGACGAAGACCTTGGCCGCAGCCTCGCGGAAAGCCTCGTTTCCGGTGACGGCGGCGAGGGCCTGGCCATTGGCGATGGCCTTGGAATAGGCCGAGAGGTCGGCCTTGACGCCCACCTCCTCCCAACTGCCGCCGAGGTTCAGGCGGAAGCCGGCCCGCACATCATCGACGATCAGCGCCGCCCCCAGCCGGTCGCAATGGGCCCGGGCGGCGGCGGCGAAGGCGCGGCTGGGCAGTTCCTGGGTCTGGGCCAGATCGTGGCGATAGCCCGAGACGATGATGGTGGCCAGATCATCGCCCGCCTCGGCCACGGCGGCATCGAGGCTCGCCACATCGTTGAAGGTAAAGCGCATCAGATGCACCCGGTCCTCCGCCGTCACCCCGACGAGAGAGGGCGAGCACCAGGGCGCCGCCCCGTGATAGGCCCCCTTGGCCGCCAGCACCTTGCGCCGCCCGGTGCCGGCCCGCGCGATGGTGACGCAGGAGGTCATCGCATCGGTGCCGTTCTTCTGGAACATCGCCCAGTCGGCATGGGGGATGGTGCGGGTCAGAAGCTCGGCCAGTTCGACCAGATGCTCGGTCGGGCCATCGACGCAATCGCCCTTCTCCAGCTGGCGGCGCACCGCTTCGTCCACCTCCGGGTGCTGGTAGCCCAGAACCATCGGCCCCCAGGCGCACATGAAGTCGATATAGCTTCTGCCGTCCACATCCGTCACCCTTGCGCCCTTGCCGCCGCTGAAGAACTGCGGAAAGCCGCGCGGCACGGCGGCGGCGCGCTGGTGACCCCAGAGGCCACCGGGCACGACCCGGGCCGCACGGGCGCGCAGATCGGCATCGCGGCCAGAGATTTCGAGGGGCAAGACATCTTTCATGGCATTCTCCTGCATCATCTGCGGTTTTGGGCATTGAAAGGGTCAGCGGGGCATCCGGGCCTGACCGTAATAGGGATAGCGGCGGTGGACCTCTTCCATCTCGGCCTCGGACAGAAGCACGGGCAAGCCGGCTTGCCGGGCGAGGATATACTGGCGGGCCAGCATCTCGAGCTTGACCGCCAGGTCCAGCGCCTGGGACAGCGAGGTGCCCAGCGTGATCATGCCGTGATTGGCCATCAGGCAGGCCTTGTGACCCCGGCTCGCCTCCACCACGGCATCTGCGAGGGCGTCGGAACCCAGCGCCTCGTACCGCGCGCAGGGGATGGTGTTGCCGCCGAAACTCGCCACCATGTAGTGGAAGGGCGGGATCGGCTGGCGCAGGCAGGACAGGGCCACGCAATTGTCGGCATGGCTGTGGACCACCGCCTGGACATGCGGGTTGTGGCGCATCAGTTCGGTATGGAGCCGCCATTCGGTCGAAGGAATGCCGGAGGTCCCCGGTTTGAGGTCGCCCTCCAGATCAATGGCGACGATGCCCTCGGCGGTCAGGTTCGAAGCCCGGGCGCCGGTGGGTGTGATGAGGATGTGGTCGCCCTGCCGGAGGCTGATATTGCCGGAACTGCCGTGGTTCAGACCCGTCTCCTCCAGAAAGGCGACGGCGGCCAGGATCTCGGCTCTTTGCGCGGCATCGGTCATGGGCTAGGTCCTTTCGGCTTCGGCGGGCGGGTTGGGCGCGGTCACGGGCTTAGCATCGCATCGAGGGCGCGGGGCAGCACATCCTCCGGCCCGAGTTTGCCGGATTTCAGGAACAGGGCCATCGGCACCGGCAGTTCGGCCCGGCAAAAACCGCTGCCGAGCGGGCCGTCGGGCAGGGCGCGCATCCGGCGGATGCCGAGGGCTGCGACCACCGCGCCCGAAGTCTCGCCGCCAGAGACGACGAGCCGGCGGATGCCCCGGTCGCGCAGGCCGACGGCGATGGCGGACAAGAGCGCCTCGGCCCGCCGCGCCGCGCCGATCGCGCCAAGCGCCGCCTGTGCCCGCGCCACCTCGGCCTCATCGGTTGCGGTGGCGATGCAGAAGGGCGTGTGCCCGATCCGGGGCGCGGCCCAGTCCAGCGCCGCTGCGATCAGCGCCGCATCGCTGCGCGGGTCAGCGGGGTCGACGGTCAAAACCGGGCCATGCGTCGCAAACCGGGCGATCTGCGCCGTGGCCGTGGGTCCGACGCTGCCGACGATCACCGCCCCAGGCCCCTGAACCGGCGACACGGATGCCGGTGCCACCGGTGCGCCCGCCAGCGCCTGCGCGTAGCCGATGATCAGCGGATCACTTCCCACCACGACCGCAGCGCGGCGCAGCGCCAGCGCCACCGTGACCTCCACATCCCCGTCATCGCTGGTATCGGCCAGCACATGCCGCGCGCCACCGTCGAGGATTGCCTGCCAGGCGGCGAAGGCGACCTCCGCCCCCTGCCGCAGCACGCCGTGGGGCAACAGGGCCACCGGGCTTTGGGTCTGGCAGGACAGAAAGCGCGCGAGATCAGGGTCAGGCATCGGCGTCAGCGGGTCCTGCCGCTTGATCGACTCCGTCACCAGCCGGCCACGGTAGAAGAGATAGCCCTGATGCACCGTGATGCCATAGGCGGGGAAGCCCGCGCTCATCAGCACGGGCAGGCCGTGGGCGCGGTCGCTCAGCAGTTCGGCGGCGGGGCCGATGTTGCCCTCTGCCGTGCTGTCGAAGGAACCGCTGGCCTTGTAGGCCAGACGCGGGCAGCCGGCGGCGGTGAGGGCATCGGCCGAGGCCGCGATCAGCGCCCGCGCCGCAGGCACGGAAAGGACGCGCGCCCTTGTGGCAAGGATGGCGATCTGGCCCGCCGGCCCCTCCACCAGTCCTTCGGGGTGGAAGGCGACCGGGGCTTCGATGCCCGCCGCCTCGAGCTTGCCCGCGACCAGCATGGCGCCGGTGAAATCGTCCGCGATGATGCCCAGTGCCGCCGCCATGCTAATCCCTCAACATTTCGCGGGCGATGATGATCTGCTGGATCTGCGAGGTGCCCTCGTACAGCCGGAACAGCCGCGCATCGCGGTAGAAATGTTCGACCGGCGAGGCCCGCATATAGCCCGCACCGCCGTGGATCTGCACGGCGCGGTCGGCCACGCGGCCCACCATCTCGGAGCAGAAGAGCTTGGCACAGGCGGCGTCCTGCACGATGCTTTCGCCGGCATCAAAGCGGCGGGCGGCGTCCTGCACCATGGCGCGGCCGGCAAAGGTCTCGGCCGCGCTGTCGGCCAGCATGGCCTGGATCAGCTGATGTTCCCCGATCGGCTTGCCGAATTGCACCCGGCTCCGGGCAAAGCTGACGGATTCCGCGCAAAGCCGCTCTGCCAGCCCGGCACAGACGGCGGCGATGTGCAGGCGCCCGCGGTTCAGCACCTTCATCGCGGTCTTGAAACCCTGCCCCTCGACCCCGCCGATCACGGCATCGGTGGGCACGATGCAGTCCTGCAGGATCACGTCACAGGTCCGCGTGCCGCGCTGGCCCATCTTGGCATCGACCGGGCCAAGGCTGAGGCCCGGCGCATCGCGCGGCACCAGAAAGGCGCTGATCCCCGCGGCCCCCGGTCCGCCGGTGCGCGCCATCAAGGTGAAGACATCGGCATGGGGCGCGTTGGTGATATAGCGCTTGGTGCCGTTCAGGACGTAATGATCTCCCTCGCGCCGCGCCGTGGTCTTGACCGAAGCCGCATCCGAGCCGACATCGGGTTCGGTCAGCGCGAAGGAGCCGATCACCGTGCCCGCCGCCATCCGGGGCAGCCAGTGACGCTTTTGCGCCGCGGTGCCGTCGACGATGATCCCCTGCGCGCCGATGCCGTTGTTGGTGCCAAAGACCGAACGGAAGGCGGGTGAGGTCTGCCCCAGTTCCAGCGCCACCCGGACCTCTTCCTCCATCGTCAGGCCAAGCCCGCCATAGTCTTCCGGGATCGACAGGCCGAAGAGGCCCAGATCGCGCATCTCGGCGATGAGACGGGGCGGGATGGCGTCGGTCTCTTCGACCTCGGCCTCGGCTGGGACCAGCCTTTCGCGCACAAAACGGCGCACCGTCTGCACCAGGCTGTCCAACAGATCCGCGTCCCTGATCACCTGCGCCTCCGTTGCGATGTCTTGCAGCAGACTGGCACAGTCATCGGCGTGCTGCAATAAAAATGGTCATAAATTCCACTTATGCTGATGAGCGGGCGAGTCCCGTCCCGCCAGTGCCCGATGCGGTCTGGCTCTGGTCGGCGGGCTTGCGGCCCTTGCGGCTGCGTTTCTGGCTTGCGGGGTCGTGAAAGCGGCTGACGATGCGCGCGGCGCCTTCGCGCAGGTCGCGGACCAGAAGATCGCCGGCCTCTTGCGGCGATCTGCGGCGCAGGGCGTCGATGATCATCAGATGCGGATGGGCATCGGTCGGCAGTTGCGCGTGATGGGGGAATTGCTCGGCCACGAAGGGACCGGACAAGAGCCAGAGCGTTTCCAGGACATTGACCAGAACCGGGTTCTGCGTGGCCTGGTAGATGGTGAAATGGAAGGCCCGGTTGGCCGCGACCGCCCCGCGCCAGTTGCGGGCGCCGATCGCCTCTGCATAGCTGGCATGGCTGGCGCGCAGTTGGTCGAGATCCTCTGGCGTCATATGCACCGCCGCGAGTTCGCCGGCCATCCGCTCCACCGGCACGCGCGTGTCGCGGATCTGGAGGTAGGAGGCGAGGTCCAGCACGGGCACCCGGGGCTGAAAGCCGGGCTGCAGTTCCAGCGCACCTTCGCGGATCAGCTGGAACACGGCCTCGCGTACCGGAGTCGGCGAGGTGTCGAGCGCCACCGCCAGCTTGCGAATGCTGATCCGGCTGCCCGGCGCATGGAGGCCGGTCATCAGGGCCAACCGCAGATGCGCATAGATGCGGGCCGAGAGGCTGTCGCGCGCGATGTCGGTTTCGGGTTCAGCCATGCTTGCGTGCTTTCCGGCGGTTCTGACCGCTCCTTCCTGACAGAGATCGTTGCGCGGGCAAGATCAAACCGGCCTGACCGAGGTGCCCCGTCAGGCGATCCTGTTCACCTGCAGGGGCAGGCTTTGCAACTGGCCCATGATATGCCCGGGTATCCAGTCCGCCGCTGCGGTGCCGGGCGAAAGGCCAAGGCCGCGTGACGCGAAACCTTCCAGCAGCAGGCGGGTCAGCATGACGCCGACATAACGGCCCGGGCAGATATGCGCGCCGCCGCCGAAGGTCATCAGACCCTGCTGCTTGCGGCCCGGGTCGAACCGTTCCGGGTCGGGAAAGGCCGCGGGGTCGAGGTTGCCCGCGCCCCACATCATCACCACCGTGGTGCCCGCCGGAACCACCATCCCGTCGCGTTCGAAATCGGCGAGGAGATGGCGTTTGAGGTACAGGACCGGCGGCTCCATCCGCAAAGCCTCGGCAATCGCCTTTGCCAGCAGCGTGGGTGAGCTGCGCGCCTCTTCCAGCACTTCGGGGTGGCGCGACAGGCTGAAACAGGTGTTGGCGGTGGCAAGGGCCGCGGTGTGGAACCCGTCGATCAGGTTGCCCGACAGGACCTGGCCGACGCTGCGCGGCAGGATGCCGGTGACATGGATATCCTCGGGGAAATCGAGCTCGCCGATCTGGCGCTGGATCTCCAGCAGGTCGGGATCGCCGCGCGCAAGGCCGCGATCGGCGGCGGCGTCTAGGATGCCGGCATAGGCGTCGAAGGCCAGATCCAGCAGCGCCAGATCGTCGAGATTGCGCTGCAGCACGAAAAGGCGGGTCATCCGGTGGACGGCCTCGGTCATCCGCGCCACCTCGTCCACGGTCAGGTGCAGAAGCCGGGCCCAGAAGCCGACGGTCAGCGCCTCGGCCACCCGTGGCACGAAGTCGATCTCGGTGCCGAGGGGGAGGTTGTCGAGGATCTCCTCCACCAGGGCGCGCACCATTCCCTCCATGTCACCCACCCTTTTCGGGCCGATCCAGTTGAGCAGGATGCGGCGGGTGGCGCCGTGGATGGGCGGGTTGGTGAAGAAGATCTGGGTCGCCAGCACCTCGGCCACGCGCTTTCCCGCGGCCGGAACCGTGCCGGGCGGCGCGTCGAGCCTGCCGGGAAAGGCCACGCCGGGCGGCACGTTGCCGACCTGCGCCGCCGTGCCGAAGGCCAGAAGATCGGCATGGCGAAAGACGACGAGGTCACTTTCGCCGCTTCGCAGATAGCGCGGCTGATCGGCGGCAAAGATCCTCTGGCAGAAGACCTGAAAATTGTCGCGCCCGCCGGTGAAGCCAGCGTCCTGCAGGCTGGGCAGGGCGCGAATGTTCAAAACCTGGGGCAAGGGATGCTCCTGGGGCTTGGGGAAAAGGGGGAGGGGAAGGGTTCGGGCGGGCCTGTCAGGGGCCCGCCCGAAGACAACTCATTCGCCGGTCGAAATCTCGGCCAGGGGGGTGTTGCAGCAGACGCTGAAGCGGACGCCCGTCACCCCCTTGCGATAGGCGAGGATCAGGTCGGGGTTGATCATCGGCAGGAAGATCCCGGTGTTGTCGATGATATCGGCCGCCTCGAACCACTTCTTGGCCGCCGCTTCCGCCGTCGGTGCCGACAGGGCCGCATCCATGATGCCGCGCATGTCGTTGTTCAGGATCGAGGGGTCACGCTCGCCCCCGGCGCGCTTGGCCCAGGTCGATCCAGGGGCCAGGCCGAAATAGTCGATGAACTGCGAGGTGCCGTAGAAATCGGGCGCATAGAAGACGGCGGTCAAGGGGATGCCGTCGCTGTTGACCACATCGCGCCAGTTCGACAGCGGCATCGGCGACAGCGTGACCTTGATGCCGACCTTGGAGAGGTCCTGCTGCACCTTCTGCATCATCAGGCCGAAATCGACGCCATAGACATTCATGTCGGGATAGATCGATTCCAGCTCGAACCCGTCAGGGTGGCCCGCTTCGGCCAAAAGCTTCTTGGCCAGATCCACGTTGTATTCCGGCACCTTGTGGCCATCCGCGCCGGGAAAGCCCGGGGCGACCGGCACCGCGATCTCATTGCCGGCGCCGCCCACCACCAGATCGATCAGCGACTTGCGGTCGATCGCGGCCGAGATCGCCGCCCGCACCTTGGCATCCAGCGGCACCTTGTTGTTCTTCGCCCCCGGCGACAGCGCGAGGTAGACGAAGTTCAGCGAGGGCAGGTTTTCGACCACGACATCCGGCCCGGTCAGGCTTTTCGCCGTTTCCGCGTCGATCTGCTGGGCAATGTCGACCGAGCCCGATTGCAGGGCCTGCGCCTGGGCCACGGCATCCTTGATCTGGCGGAACACCACCTCGGGCACCTTGGCCGGATTGGCGCCCCAATAGGCATCGTTCTTCTTCAGCCGCAGTTCGGCGTTGGGCTCATAACTTTCCAGAACGAAAGGCGCCGAGCCTGCGGAATGGGTCAGGAACCAGGCCTCGGCCGTGTCCTTGTCCACCGCCGTCGCATCGGCCAGACCGCCATTCGCCGCCACCACGTCGCTGTTCAGGATCGCCATGTAGGAGGAGGCGAGGATCTGCAGATATTCCGAATTGGGCGCCGCAAGTTTCAGCACGATGGTGGCGGCATCCGGCGCCTCGATCGAGGCGATCGGATCGACCATGAAGGTCGTGTTGGTCTTGAGGTTCTTCAGCCGCTCGAAGCTCCATTTGACATCCTTGGCCTCGACCGGCGAGCCATCGGCGAATTTCGCCGCCGGGTCCAGATGCAGGGTGATCTGGGTCTGCTCGGGGTTGACCTCCCAGCTTTTGGCCAGCAGCGGCTGCAGCTTGTTGTCCTTGTCGAGGGTGACGAGGGATTCATAGGCCGAGGAGTTGAAGATCTGGCAGGTGTCGCACCAGGCGTGCTGCGGATCGAGCGAGTTGATATCCATGTCGCGCGCGATCACCAGGGTGCGGGCCTCGGCAAAGGCGGTGCCGGACAGGGCCGCGGCAAGCGCCGCCGACAGCACGAGGGCGCGCGGCTGGAACAGTCTGGGTCGTCTCATCATCTGGTCTCTCCACTGTTGCGATTGGCGGGATTCTTTGTCCCGTTCTGTGATCCGGCCCCCGGCATCGCCAGGCGTTCTTCCTGTCGGGGCTGCGAGGCGTCAAAGCGACTCGGATTCAATATGGAACTTAATTTCACATTTAATCAATCTTTCTCTTGCCCGGCGGTTCATTTCGGCTTTCGCGGTCCTGTGCAGGGTCAAACGGGTGCCTCTTGGCAGGGCAGACCCGGGTCTGCGGGCCCGCTCAGACCGGCAAATGCCACCGCGCCCGCGCCCTGCCGCGCGCGTTTCTGCGTCTTGCGCAGCCCGTCAACCCTGTGTGTCTTGGCATTTTTGCTATAGGCGAGGACTCCTTGCGTCAATCGTCCCAAAGGATGGTTTTTGGCCGCATACCCGCGCTGGAGGCCGAAATGGCGGCGCCAAGCTGGCCAGAGCCGCGAAGGGGCAGACAACTGCCGCCGAGGCCCCTTGGAGTTGGGCTGATTTTCGTTGTTTCGATATATGATTTGCGCCACTCTTGAGGGAGTTCGGTCGGGCAAACCGGGACCGGTGGCGCCAGACCTTTCCCGGGTCCCGGCCTGTTCCAGAGGTGTAGCATGGCATTCGCCCCGCGTGACCTGGGTTGCGATGAAACGAGATCGCTGCGCGCGCTCTTGCACTTTGCAATGCAGGCCACCCGGATCTCCTGCGCGACCTTCTACTGGATCGACGAACGCCAGCAGATCCAGTTCGTGGCCAGCGAAGGCGTGGCCGAGGACCGGCTTACGCTCTACCGCGCCAAGTTCCATGCCTTCGATCCCTGCCGCCCGGCGCGGCTGATCGCGCAGGGCCAGCAGCTGCAGACGCTGACCGGGGCCTGCCTTGTTTCGGAGGAGGCAGAGGTTGCCCGCTACCGGCCCTATATGGCGCTGAGCGGGATCAAGGATGCGATGGATCTGCTCTTCTGGCACGAGGGCCGGCCGATCGGCGGTCTGGGGGTGATCTCGAAGGGCGACGATGCCCAGTTCGCGCCCGAGACGGTTCTTCTGGCGCAAAGCCTGCGGCGCTATGTCGAGGCGAGCCTGGCCTTTCACCCCCATGTGCAGCGCAGCACGGCGCGGCTGCGGCTGAAGGCGCGCTATGACCTGTCCCGCCGCGAGCTGGCGGTGGCAGAGCGGATCGGGCAGGGCCTGACCAATCAGGAGATTGCCGAGGATCTGGTCATCGCCCTGCCGACGGTGAAAACCCATGTCCAGAGCCTGTTCCGCAAGGTCGGCGTCAGCAACCGCACCTCGCTGACGGCAGAGCTGCAGGGGCCGCCCGCCTTCGGCGCCTGACGCCGCGCGGCACCGCATGTCGGGCTTGAACCCGCAGCGCCCTCTCGCCATGATCGCGGCAGGGCAGGGAGGCCAGAATGGATTTCAAATGGCTCGAGGATTTCCTGAGCCTTGCCGGCACCCACAGCTTCTCGCGCGCGTCGGAATTGCGCGGGGTGACGCAAAGCGCCTTCAGCCGCCGCATCCGCGCGCTGGAGGAGTGGCTGGGTGCGACCCTGGTCAACCGCGACAGCCATCCGGTGACCCTGACCGACGAGGGCAAGCTGTTCCGCGAGACGGCGGAAGAGACGGTGCGGATGCTGACCGCCCGCCGGGCCGAGTTCCGCCACAGCGCGCAAAGCGGCGGGCCGCAGATCTCGCTCACCGCACTGCACAGCCTGACCGTGACCTTCCTGCCCGGCTGGCTGATGCAGCTGCAGGGCCTCGTCGGGCCGGTGGCCAGCCGGGTGATGCCGGAAAACTTCAGCCATTGCATCACCGCGCTGACCGAGGGCGGCTATGACTTCTTTCTGACCTATCATCATCCCGGCGTCGAAATCCCCTTGGGCCGTGGCTTTCCCCATCTCGTCGTCGGCAAGGACAGCCTCGCCGCCGTCGCCCGCCCCGGCTGGCCCGAGGCCTGGACGCGCGACGGCATGCCCTTGATGCAATATTCCCGCGGGTCCTTCCTCGGCACCCTGGCGCAGATCGCCCAGGCCCAGCCGGGCGCGCCGCGGGTCTATGTCGCCCATATCAACGAGGCCTCGATGGCCGAGGCGATGAAGTCGATGGCGCTGGAGGGTCATGGCGTGGTCTGGCTGCCGCGCCGCATGGTCGCCGCCGACATCGCCGCTGGCCGGCTGGAAGTCGTGGCCCCCGAACTGCCGATGGAAATTCGCCTCTACCGCAACGCCGCCCGCACCAGGGCGCTGTCGGCCCGGGTCTGGGCCGCTGCCGAGAAACTCGCGCAGGATTATGCAAAAACGGAATGACTAAGCCGATCTTGGCATTGGTCATGACGCATTTTTAGGCGTAAATGGAAGCAATCGGCCCTGAGAGCCGCAGATACCCCGAACCTCCCAGACCATTATCGCATGGCCCCGGCACCCGCCGGTTTTGGCCCCATCCGAGGACTGCCCGATGACCCGCCCCCAGCCGACCCGCCCGATGACCCATCCGCTTGTGCGCATTGAACACGACTTGCTTGGTGACCGTGAGGTGCCCGCCGATGCCTATTGGGGGGTTCACACCCTGCGCGCGGTCGAGAATTTCCCGATCTCGGGGCAAAGCATCGGCCTCGTGCCCGATCTGATCAACGCGCTCGCCGCGATCAAGCAGGCCGCGGCCGAGGCGAATGCCGATCTGGGCCTGCTGACCCCGGCCCGCCGCGCCGCCATCGTCGCCGCCTGCGAGGAAATCCGCAGCGGCCGCCTGCATGACCAGTTCGTGGTGGACCAGATCCAGGGCGGGGCCGGCACCTCGACCAACATGAACGCCAACGAGGTCATCGCCAACCGCGCCCTGGAGATCATGGGCCACCCCAAGGGCGCCTATGCCTTCCTGCACCCGAACGAACATGTGAACCAGAGCCAGAGCACCAATGACGTCTATCCAACCGCGCTGCGGCTTGCGGCCTGGCTCGGCATTCACCGGCTGATCGCCGCGATGGCCTCCTTGCGGGGGGCTTTCGAAGAGAAGGCGGCCGAATTTGCCGATGTCCTGAAGATGGGTCGCACCCAGCTGCAGGAAGCAGTGCCGATGACCCTGGGGCAGGAGTTCAACACCTTCGCCATCATGCTGGGCGAGGATGAGGCGCGGCTGGCCGAGGCCGCCAATCTGATCCTGGAGATCAACCTCGGCGGTACGGCCATCGGCACCGGGATCACCACCCATCCCGCCTATGCCGCCAAGGCCTGCGCGCAACTGGCGCGGGTCACCGGGATACCGGTCGTCGCCGCCGCCGACCTGATCGAGGCGACGCAGGACTGCGGCGCTTTCGTCCAGCTGTCGGGGGTCCTGAAACGGGTGGCTGTCAAGCTGTCGAAGACCTGCAACGACCTGCGGCTTCTCTCCTCCGGCCCCCGCGCCGGTTTCAACGAGATCAACCTGCCGGCGATGCAGGCCGGCTCGTCGATCATGCCGGGCAAGGTCAATCCGGTGATCCCCGAAGTGGTCAACCAGGTCGCCTTCGAGGTGATCGGCAACGATGTCACCATCACCTTCGCGGCCGAGGGCGGCCAGCTGCAGCTGAACGCCTTCGAGCCGATCATCGCCTACAGCCTCTTCCGCTCGGTCAGCCACCTCGAGGCCGCCTGCCGCACGCTGGAGACGCGCTGCATCCGCGGCATCACCGCAAACCGCGCCCTGTTGCGCGCCAGCATCGAAAACTCGATCGGCCTCGTGACCGCGCTCAACCCCTATATCGGCTATGATGCGGCCACCAAGGTGGCGCTGGAGGCGCACCACACCGGGCGCGGCGTCTACGAACTGGTGCTGGAAAGCGGCCTGATGACGAAAGAGCAGCTGGACCAAGTGCTGAGCCCCGAGGCCCTGACCCGCCCGCAACAGCGGATCTGACCAGGGCAAGGCGACGGTCAGGAAAACACGATCTGCGCCTTCATGGCCTGGCTGCGGTCCGAGGCGAGGGTGAAAGCCTCCTCGGCGCGGTCCAGCGGCAGGGTCTGGGTGATCAGCGGTTTGACGTCGATCAGCCCCTGCCGCATCAACCCCACCCCGGTGGCAAATTCGGGGTGGAAGCGGAAGCTGCCGCGCAGGTCCAGCTCCTTGGCGGTGATGGCCATCATCGGCAGGGTCATGTCGCCGCCAAGGCCCAGTTGCAGGATCACCCCGCGGGGCCGCATCGCGGCAATGCCGCTGGCGAGGGCCGAGGCGACCCCGGTGCATTCGTAAAGCACGTCGAAATGGCCTTTGCCCGCGGCATAGGCCGCCAGCGCCTCGGGTGCGCGGGCGGTATTGATCACCCGGTCCGCCCCGACCCGCGCCGCGATGCCCAGGGTGAAATCCGACAGGTCCACCGCGACGATCTCTGCCGCGCCGGCCCGGCGGGCGGCGAGGATCGCCAGCGCCCCGATCGGGCCGCAGCCGGTGACCAGCACGCGCTTGCCCAGCATCTCGCCCGCGCGCCGGGTGGCGTGAAGCGTCACGGCCAGAGGCTCGGCCATCGCGGCCTCTCCGGCGCTCAGGCCCGTCGCATCGACGCATTGGCTGGCATCGGCGACCAGAACCTCGCGGAAGGCGCCCTGCACATGGGGGAAGGGCATGGCGCTGCCGTAAAACCGCATCTGGGCGCAGTGGTTGGGGAGCCCCTCGCGGCAAAAGGCGCAAGTCCCGCAGGGGCGCGAGGGGGATACGGCCACCAGCTGCCCGAGGTGGAACCCGGTCACCCCCGGCCCGATCTCCTCGACAAAGGCGGAAACCTCGTGCCCCAAGATCATCGGTTCGCGCAGCCGCACCGTGCCAAAGCCGCCGTGGTTGTAGTAATGCAGATCCGACCCGCAGACCCCGCCCGTCGCCAGCCGCAGGCGCAACTGGCCGGGGCCGGGGGCCTCCTCCGGGCGATCCTCGATCCGCAGATCGCGCGCCGCGTGAATGACAATCGCCCGCATCAGCGCGATCCCTTCGTGCTTGACCTGTGGTGTTATCGATAACATAACCGTCAGGACGTTTTTCTGTCGAGAGAAAACCAGGCTCTCGCCGCGAGGAGGGATGGCATGTCTGTTTCACTGTTCGATCTGACGGGCAAGCGCGCCCTGGTGACCGGGTCGTCGCAGGGCATCGGCTTTGCCCTGGCCAAGGGGCTTGCGGCGGCGGGGGCGCAGGTCGTGCTGAACGGCCGCGGTGCGGGCAAGCTCGCACAGGCGGTGGGCGCAATTCCCGGGGCGCAAAGCCTTGCCTTTGATGCCACCGACCATGCGGCCGTGCGCGCCGCGGTCGACGCCTTCGAGGCGGGGACAGGCGCCATCGACATCCTGGTCAACAACGCCGGGATGCAGCACCGCGCCCCTCTGGAGGAGTTCCCGGCCGAGGCTTTCGAGCGCCTTTTGCAGACCAATATCGCCAGCGTCTTTCATGTCGGCCAGGCCTGCGCCCGCCACATGATCGCGCGGGGGCGGGGCAAGATCATCAACATCGCCAGCGTGCAGACCGCGCTCGCCCGGCCCTCGATCGCGCCCTATACGGCGACCAAGGGGGCGGTGGGCAACCTGACCAAGGGCATGGCGACCGATTGGGCCCGGCACGGGCTGAACTGCAACGCCATAGCGCCCGGCTATTTCGACACGCCGCTCAATGCCGCGCTGGTGGCGGACCCGGCCTTTTCCGGCTGGCTGGAAAAGCGCACCCCGGCGGGACGCTGGGGCAAGGTCGAGGAGCTGGTCGGCGCCTGCGTCTTCCTCGCCTCGGAGGCGTCGAGCTTCGTCAACGGCCACATCCTTTATGTGGATGGCGGCATCACGGCCTCTCTGTGAGGGGGGCTGCGATGCTGCGCGTGGTTCTGATGGGGGTTTCGGGCTGTGGCAAGTCCAGCGTCGGGGCGGCCGTCTCGGCGCTGACCGGGGTGCCCTATGTCGATGGCGATGACCTGCACCCGGCGGAGAATGTCGAAAAGATGCGTGCCGGCATTCCCCTGACCGATGCCGACCGCTGGCCCTGGCTTGACCGGGTGGCGGCGGCCTTGCAGGACCGCGCGCCGGTGCTGGTGGGCTGTTCGGCCCTGAAACGGGCCTACCGCGACCGCATCCGCGCCGGCGCGGGCGGGCCGGTGCGTTTCGTCCATCTTTCGGGCAGCCGCGACCTGATCGCCGCCCGCATGGCGCGGCGAAAGGGCCATTACATGCCGCCCTCGCTTCTGGACAGCCAGTTCGCCGCGCTGGAGCCCCCCGGCCCGGACGAGGCCCTGACCGTCGACATCGCCCAAAGCACCGAGGATCTGGCGCAGGTGATCGCGGCGGACCTCGCCCGCTGGGTCAAGGTCTGACGCGATGCCCAACCCGCGCCGCCCCCCGCGGATGAGCGACATCGCCCGCGTGGTCGGTGTCTCGCCCATGACGGTGAGCCGCGCCTTCCGGCAGGAGGCCTCGGTCACCGAAAAGACCAGGGCGGCGGTGCTGACGGCGGCCGAGGCGCTGGGCTATGTCTTTGACAGCCGGGCCGCGACCCTGCGCCTGCAACGCACCGGCTTTGTCGCGGTCACCATCCCCTCGATCAACAACGCGAACTTTGCCGATACCCTGGCCGCCCTGACCGAGGGGCTGAAGGCAGAGGGCCTGCAGATCCTGCTTGGCTATACCGATTACGACCTCGGCAAGGAGGAGGAACTGATCGAACAGCTGCTGCGCCGCAGGCCAGAGGCGATCATCGTGACCGGGGGCCACCATACGGCGCGGGCGCGGCGGCTGCTGGCCGGGGCGGGCATTCCGGTGGTCGAGATCTGGGACCTGCCCGCGCAGCCTATCGGCCATGTCGTGGGCTTTTCCAATGCGGCGGCCATGACCGGGCTGGTCGATCATTGCGTGGCGGCGGGACGGCGCCGCATCGCCTTCATCGGCGGCGATGCCGAAGGGGACAGCCGGGGGGTGGACCGCCGGACCGGCTTTCTTGCCGCCATGCAGCGCCACGGGCTTGCGGCACCCCGGCTGATCGATGTCGGCCCACCCCGGGCCTCGATGCGGCAGGGGGCCGAGGCGATGGCGCAGCTTCTGGAGCGCGCGCCCGAGACCGAGGCGGTGATCTGCGTCTCGGACCTTTGCGCCTTCGGGGCGCTCAGCACCTGTCAGCGGCTTGGCATCGCGGTGCCCGGGCAGATCTGGCTGGCCGGGTTCGGCGATTACGAGATTGCCGGGGTCTGCGTGCCCGGCCTGACCACGGTCAACCCGCATCCGCGCCAGATCGGCCAAAGCGCCGCCGAACTGATCGCCCGCGCGCTGGACGATGCGATTGTGGGTGCCCAGACCATCGCCATCGCCCCCAGCCTGATCCTGCGCGCCTCCACCGGCTGAGCGTGTTGTCAGCGCGGCGCGTCCGGAACCTCGGCCACGGCGCGCAAGGGGGCACCGCTGCCGCCTGCGATCTTCAGGGGCAGGGCGGTCAGCTGGCAGAAGGGCGGCAAGCGGCCAAGGTTGGCGAAATTCTCGCCGATCAGCACACCTTCCTGCAAAAGCCGAAGATGGGCGGGGAAGGTCGTGCTGCCATAGCGGTCGATCGACATGGCATCGGTGGCCACGATCCGCACGCCCCGCGCCACCAGAAGATCGGCGGCCTCGCCCGACAGGCCGGGCCAGTCGCGCAGGACCCTCGGGTCCTCGCCCTGCCAGAAGCGATCCCAGCCGAAGTGAAAGGCCACGGCATCGCCGGGCAGGATCGGGCCCTGCGCCGCCTCGAAAGCCAGGATCAGCTCTGGACCCACGGCGCTGTCGGGCGGGACCTGCGCCTTGATCGTGGCCAGCCTGCCGAAGAAACGGGGGAGGGGGATCTCGTCGATCGCAGCCCCTCCGGCGATGAAATGCGCCGGTGCGTCGAAATGGGTGCCGCAATGTTCCGACATCGCCAGCGCGTGGTTGCAGGAGATCGCCCCCGCCCCGATCTCTGACACGCTGCGCTGTTCAAAAGCGGGGTCGTCGGGCCAGACCGGCATCAGGTTGCGCATCGGATGGGTCAGATCGATCAGCATCGCGCCTCTCCTCGCAGGGCCGGGCCGCCCCGCCGCCAGAGTGACGCCCCGCTGGCGCGAAAACAAGCCGCACTCAACCCCGCCAGTAAGACCGCGACCAGCGCCGCGCCTTGGAGGAGGACCGCCAGGGCGTCAGCAGAAACTCGGCCACCACCACCAGAAGAAAGGCGAGGATCCCCAGTGCTGCCAGAAAGGCGATGGCCGAAAAGGTGCCCGCCGTGTTCAGCCGCGAATTGGCCTGCAACAGATAGGCCCCGATGCCGCCACTGGTCGAGGCCGTCCATTCGGCGATCACGGCGCCGGTGACGCTGAAGGTCGCGGAAAGCTTCAGCGCCGAAAACAGCGGCGAATAGGTGGCGGGCAGTTTCACATGGCGGAAGATGTTCATCCGCGACGCCCCCATCGAGCGGACGAGGTTCAGCACATCGCCATCGACCGAGGCCAGACCGTCCAGCACATTGACCACCACCGGAAAGAAGACGACCAGCGCCACGATCACCAGTTTCGGCGCCAGACCGAAACCCAGCCAGATAGTCAGCGCGGCCGAGATGGCGATGATCGGGATGGCCTGGCTCAGGATCAGGATCGGGTAGAGGATGCCGCGCACCGTTTTCGACAGGTCCATCACCACCGCCAGCACAAAGCCGGTGCCGGCGCCCAGGATGAAGCCCAGCAGGAACTCGACGAAGGTCACATAGAAACCGGTGACGAGGGGCTGCCAGTCCTCGATGATATGATGGCCCACATCCTGTGGTGAGGGCATCACATAACGCGGGATCTGGTAGAAGGAGACGAGCGCCGCCCAGAGGGCGATCACCAGGACCAGGGCGCAGATCGGATAAAGGACCTTGAGGAACAGAGCCTTGCCTTGCAGCGTGTCAGACATGGTCAAGCGCCTCCTCGGCATCCGTGGTCGTGGTCTGGTAGATCGTGGCGAGGATGCGCTGCTTCAGGGCCACGAACTCCGGGTCGATCAGACTGGAGACCGGGCGCGGCCGAGGGATCGGGACCGAGATCACCTCGTGGATTCTCCCAGGCCGGGGCGTCATCACCACGACGCGGTCGGCGAGGAAGATCGCCTCGTCGATGTCATGGGTGACAAAGATGATGGTGCGCTTCTCGCGGCGCCAGACCGACAGCAGCCATTGCTGCATCGCGAGCCGGGTCTGCGAATCCAGGGCGCCGAAGGGTTCGTCCAGCAGCATCACGTCGCGGTGCATCGCAAGCGTGCGCATCAGCGCCACGCGCTGGCGCATGCCGCCCGACAGCGCCGCCGGATAGTGGTTGATGAAATCGCCAAGGCCATAGCGGGTGGCGAGCGCCACGCCTTCGGCCCGTTCGCCCTTGCTGGCGCCGCCCTTCAGCAGCGCGCCGAGGACGATGTTGTCCAGCACCGTGCGCCAGGGCAAAAGCAGGTCCTTTTGCAGCATGTAGCCGACATGGCCGGACTTCCCGGTCACATCCTGACCGTCGATCAGCACGCGCCCGCCGCTTGGCGCCAGAACCCCGGCGATGATGTTGAACATCGTGCTCTTGCCGCAGCCCGAGGGCCCCACCACCGAGACGAACTCCCCCTCGGCCACCTCAAGATCGGTGGGCGACAGCGCCAGCACGTCCTTGAAATTGCGTGAGACGGATTTGAGCGACAGTTTGGCAGGCTTGGTCATGCGGCAGGTTCCGGCAATTCAAAGGGTGAAGCAGCGTTCGCGGCCGAACCAGACGAGGTCTTCGACCTTGACGGCGATGCCATCCCGCGCGGCAAAGGGCTCGATCGCCCAGGCGCCCCACATCGGCGTGGCGTTGCACGCGTCGATGAACTGGTGCAGATAGGCCGCCCCCGGGGTCAGCGAATGGCCGATATTGCCCAACTGGTCCAGAAGGATGAAACCTTCGGCGGTGAGCCTGGCATGGCTGAGGCCGAAAAGCTCGTTGGCGGGCATGCCGGGGCGGCATTGGGCGAGGGTCTCGTAATGCAGCACCTCCAGATCGGCGAGGGCCTTTTTCGCCTCCGGATAGTCGCCAATCACCGCGCAGCGCGTGCAGTCGCCCCAGAAGCCGCTTGCGGTGATCGGGTGGACATCGACCATCAGCACATCCCTCGCGGCGGCCTTCTGCGCGGTCGGCGGGTTGGTGGGAAAACAGATCAGCGTGTTTTCCCCCAGGCCGACATTGGTGATGGTCCAGACATGGTCGATGTCATGGGCGATCAAGCTGGCGCTGATCGCAAGCTCCACCTCCTGTTCGCTGATGCCTTCGGCCGCGACGGCAAGCCCCGCCGCCGCAGCCGCCCTGGCGATCTTTTGCGCCTGAACCAGACCGGGCGGCGGCAGGTCCGCGACATCGGGGCCGGGACGATAGGTCCAGGCGGGAACAATGCGGCGGACGGGGCTTGGGTCGGTCATCGCGGTCTCCGGCTCGCTTACTTGGTCAGGTAGTCGTTGGTGAAATAGGCCGTGGGCGCCTCGACCGACTTGACCACCTCGAACTTGGTCAGCGCGGCCAGAAGCGTGGTCCAGTCTGCCTCGCTGCTGGTCATCAGATCGGCGTCCATCGTGCCGAACAGCGGGATCGTGTCCTTCCACTGCTGCGAGATGAAGGTGCCGTCATAGGCCTTGGCATAGGTCTCGGCAAAGGCGGCGATCGCCTCGTCTGGGTTGGCCACGGCATATTCGATGCTTTTGCGGGTGGCGCGCAGGAAGGCCTTGGCAAGATCGGGGTTCGCCTTCAGCCAGGGCTCGTTGGCGGCCAGCATGAAGATCGGCGTATTGGGCACGCCGTGGTCGGTGGCGGCCATGAACTCGGGCTTCTGGTTGCCGGCGGTGACCATCTCGGTTCCTTCGGCATTGGTGATGCCGGTGATCGCATCGACCTTGCCCTGCAACAGCAGCGGCACGGTGTCATCCGCCGCGGCCACGGTCTGCACATCGTCCAGCGTCAGGCCGCCATCCGCCAGCATCATCGACAGCTGTGCCTTGGTCCAGGCGTCGTTGTAGATGCCGATGGTCTTGCCCTTCAGCTCTGCAATCGTCAGCGGCTTGCCCTGCGCGCTGATGATGCCCCAGTTGTTGCCGCGGCCATAGCGGCCGATGGCCACGACCGGCGCCTCTTCGCCGCGCGCGAAGATCACGTCCATCACCGTGGTGAAGGCCAGCTGCGCCCGCCCGGTGCCAAGGAATTTCATCGTGTCGGCCACGGTCGGCGGGGTCACCACCTCCAGCTCGATCCCCTCGTCGGCGTAAAAGCCCTTCTTGCTGCCGAGGATCCACGGAATCCAGAAGCCATCCGGCACCGGCCATTCCTGGATGAAGGTCAGCTTGGTCAGGTCCGCCGCAAAGGCCGGGCGGAGGGCGGCGGCACTGGAGGCGAGGGCGAGCGCCATGGCGCCAAAGCTGCGGCGGGTGAGGGTCGGGCTCATGGTCACATTCCTTTTCTGTTGGGGGGCATCATGGGGTCTGAAGCAAGGATACGGCCGTCTCCGCGGCCTCGGGGGTGGGCACGATCGTGGCCCCGGTCTCGCCCATGGCGCGCAGCGTGGCCTGCAGGAGAACCTGCGCGCCAAGCGCCACATGGTCGGGGGCGACATATTCCTTCTCATTATGGCTGATCCCGTCGCGGCAGGGCACGAAGATCATCGCGGCCGGGGCGATGCGGCTGAGAAACAGCGCGTCGTGAAAGGCGCCCGAGACGATGCGCCGGTGCTTGACGCCACAGTCCCGCGCCGCCGCCTCGATGGCCTGAAGCATCGGCTCGGCAAACTTCGCCGGGGCCATGTCGAAAAGCTGTTCGACCGTGATGGTGCAGTCGTGGACAAGGGCCGCGGCGGCCAGAATGGCGCGGACCTGGGTCTCGATCGCGTCGATCCGGGGCAGGGCGGGGTGGCGGATGTCGACGGTGAAGCAGACGGCGGAGGGGATGGCGTTGATGCTGCCCGGTTCCGCCGCGATCCGCCCCACGGTCATCCGCGCCTCGTGGTCAAGCGGCATGATCTGGGCGTAAAGCGCGGCAAGGCCGCTTGCCGTGGCCATCATCGGGTCACGCCGCGCCACCAGGGGCGTGGTGCCCGCATGTCCGGCCTGGCCGGTGATCTTCACCTCCAGCCAGCGCGTCCCCTGCACCGCGGTGACGACGCCGATCGGGATGGCTTCGCGCTCGAGGATCGGGCCCTGTTCGATGTGCAATTCCAGATAGCCGCGGATCGGCTGGCCCAAAGGGCGCATCCGGGCCTCGGGCAGGGCGTGCAGCGTGGCGGCAAGCTCTTCGGCAAGGGTGGCGCCATCGGCCGGGCTGACCGCCGCCAGCGTCGCCGCCGGGACCCCGCCCATGACGAAGGCCTGCGAGCCCATGCTGCCCGGGGCAAAGCGGCTGCCCTCTTCATTTGTCCAGGCCACCAGCTCGATGGGGGCCTCGGTCTCGACCCCGGCATCCTCCAGCGTTTCCAGCACCTCGAGCGCCGCCAGGGTGCCAAGCGCCCCGTCAAAGCGGCCGCCGTTCGGCTGGCTGTCCAGATGGCTGCCGATCAGGAAGGGCGGCAGGGAGGGGTTGCGGCCCTTGCGGCGGATGAAGAGGTTGGCGATCTCGTCCTGGAAAACCTCGAAGCCGCGCTGCCGGGCCAGGCCCGCCAGCACCGCGCGCGCCTGACGGTCCAGTTCCGTCAGGGCCTGGCGATTGACGCCGCCCGCCGGCGTCGCCCCGATGGCCGCGAAACCTGCCATGCGGGCAAAGAAGCGGTCGCGGTTGATCCTGGGTGTCATGCTCATGGCAGCGGCAGGTTTCCCTTTTGCGGCGCAAGGCCGGTGCGGATTTCAGGTCGGATGGCTACATATTCAAGTAACTTGAAAACCTGTCAACACATATTGCATTCAGGTCGATTTTCCTGAAAAGTGCGCCAAGCCGGTTGGCGCGACGCCCGAGCCCCTGGCGGCGCCCCTTGATGCGTGGATGAAGATGAAGAGCAGCGATCTGCGGCCAAGCGCCGAACCTGACCAACACCCCAATGTCGCCGTTCTGGGCATGCGGTTGCGGCTGGCGCGACAGACCCGTGGCCTGACGCTGAAGGCGCTGGCCGATGGGGCCAATTGCTCGGAAAGCCTGCTGTCCAAGATCGAGAACGGCAAGGCTACGCCCTCGCTGCCGATGCTGCACCGGCTGGTGAAGGTTCTGGGCACCAATATCGGCTGGATGTTCGAGGAAACCGATGCCGAAGAGGGCATCGTCTTTCGCAATGGCACAAGGCCGCTGATCACGCTCGACCCTTTGCGCCGGGGCGAGGGGATCTCCTTGGAGCGGATCATTCCCTATTCGCCGGGCCATCTGTTGCAATGCAACATCCACCATATCGAAGAGGGCGGCGCCAGCGCCGGCCCCATCGAACATGCCGGCGAAGAGGTCGGCTATATCCTGGCGGGCGAGATCGAGCTGATCGTCGATGACAAGGTGTTTCAGATGAAACCGGGCGATGCCTTTGTCTTCAAGTCCGATCTGCCGCACCATTACCGCAACATCGGCACCGACCGCGCCAGCATCTTCTGGGTCAACACCCCGCCGACCTTCTGATCTGCCCCATCCTGACGTGACTGAAATTCAAGTGACTTGACACGTCCCGCCGCAATTTGCATTGATGGTCCAAACCCTCGGCCGCGCTTGGGCAAGCCCGCAGCGCGCCAAGATTTTCGGAGAATGGCATGTCGAAATACAAGGTTCTGCTGGCCGGGGAATCCTGGGTGACCACGGGGACCCATACCAAGGGGTTCGACCAGTTCGCGACCGCCACCTATCACACCGGCGCGGACGAGCTTCTGGCGGCCTTCAAGGACGGGCCGCTCGACGTGCGCTTCATGCCCTCGCACGAGGCGCAGGCCCAGTTCCCGCAGACGCTGGAGGGGCTGCGGGACTATGACGCGATCGTGCTGTCCGACATCGGGGCGAACACGCTGCTGTTGCATCCCGACACCTGGCTGCGGTCGAAGCCGACGCCGAACCGGCTGCGCCTGCTGCGCGATTATGTGCGCGAGGGCGGCGCCCTGCTGATGTACGGCGGCTATTACAGTTTCCAGGGCATCAACGGCGGTGCGCGCTATCACAAGACGCCGGTGGAAGAGGTGCTGCCGGTGACCTGCCTGCCCTTCGATGACCGGGTGGAAGTGCCTGAATCCTTCAAGCCGGTGGTCAGCGGCAATCCCGCCCACCCGATCCTCGCCGGGCTGGGCAGTGACTGGCCGGTGCTTCTGGGCTTCAACGAGGTGGTGGTCAAGGAAGGCGCCGAGGTGCTGGCGACCGTCTCCACCGATTACGGCGCGCTGCCTTTGCTGGTGGCGGGCACCTATGGCAAGGGGCGGACGGTAGTCTGGACCTCGGATGTCGGGCCGCATTGGCTGCCGCCGGATTTCATCGCCTGGAAGGGCTACAAGACGCTGTTCGAACAGCAGGTGCTGTGGGCAATCGGCCGCGACTGAGCGGGCATGACGGAAAGCGGGGCAGGGCGCATGACGAAAAGTATCAAGGAAGCCGGGGTGACGGTCGCCAGCCTGCAGATGGAGCCGCTGTTCGGGCAAACCGCCCGCAACGTCGCCCATTCGATCACCCTGATCGAGCAGGCGGCCGCCAAGGGCGCAAAACTCGCCGTCCTGCCGGAGCTCTGCAACACCGGCTATGTCTTTCAGAGCCGGGCCGAGATCGCCGATCTGGCCGAGGTCATCCCCGAGGGCCCCTCGACCCAGGCCTGGATCGCGGCGGCGGCGCGGCTTGACATGTATATCGTCGCGGGCATCACCGAGCGTGAGGGCGAAAGGTTCTACAACTCCGCCGTGCTGATCGGGCCTGCGGGCCTGATCGGGCGGTATCGCAAGATCCACCTCTGGGGGGAAGAGGCGCTTTACTTCACCCCGGGCGATCTGGGCGTGCCGGTTTTCGACACGCCGCTGGGCCGGATCAGCTGCATCATCTGCTATGACTGCTGGTTCCCCGAAACCTTCCGTCTGGCGGCGCTGCAGGGGGCCGAGCTGATGTGCGTGCCGACCAACTGGGTGCCGATCCCGGGCCAGGACCCCAAGCGCGAGGCGATGGCGAATATCCTCGTCATGGCGGCGGCGCACAGCAACTCGCTGTTCATCATCGCCGCCGACCGGGTCGGCACCGAGCGCGGCCAGCCCTTCATCGGCCAAAGCCTGATCGTCGGCCATGCCGGCTGGCCGATGGCGGGACCGGCCAGCTATGGCGGCGAAGAGGTGCTGGTGGCCGAGATCAACCTCGCCGATGCAAGGCGAAAGCGGAACTGGAACGATTTCAACCAGGTGCTGCGCGACCGGCGGACCGATGTCTATGACCGGATGCTGGGCGCCGCCTGCAAACCCGGCTGGTATTGAAGCCTTGCCCCCGCAAATGACAAAGGGCGCGGTCGATCGGACCGCGCCCTTTGTCTTGGAATCTCTGCCTTACTGGCCGCGCAGTTCCAGCCGCTTGGCGAAGTGCAGCGCGATCATCGTGCCGATGGCCCCCGACAAGAGGTAGAAGCCCGAGGCGACGAGGCCGAGGCTCGCCGCTAGGGTCAGTGCGGCCAACGGCGCAAAGCCTGCGCCGAACAGCCAGGCAAGGTCCGACACCAGCGCCGAAGCGGTGTAGCGATGGACGCTGGCAAAGAGCGAGGCCACGGCGCCCGAGGATTGGCCAAAGCTGAAGCCGAGGATGGCAAAGCCGTAGAACATGAAGATCGCCTCGCCAAGCTGACCGGCACCCAGCAGGACCGGGGCCAGAAGGCTGAAGGACGCAATCGCGAAGGCGCCCCAGAACAACAGGCTGCGCCGCCCGATCCGGTCAGAGACGAGGCCCGACAGGAAGGTCGCCACGATGCCGACGACGGCCCCCATCGACTCGATCAGAAGGAAGCCCACCGGCGACTGGTCGGTGTAGAGGAAGACCCAGGACAGCGGGAAGACGGTGACCATGTGGAAGAGCGCAAAGCTCGCCAGCGGCACGAAAGCCCCGGTCAGGATGCCGCGCCCCTCGGCCTTGACGGTGGCGCGCACCGTGGTCGGCTGCAGGTCGCGGGTCTCGAACAGGCGCTGGTATTCCGGCGTCACCACCATGCGCAGGCGCGCGAACAGCGCCACGACGTTGATCGCGAAGGCCACGAAGAAGGGATAGCGCCAGCCCCATTCCAGAAGATCGGCAGCCGAAAGCGCGGTCAGCAGATAGGCGAAGAGCAGGCTTGCGACGATCAGCCCGACCGGCGCACCCAGCTGCGGCACCATCGCGTAAAAGCCGCGCCGCCCCTCCGGCGCGTTCAGCGCCAGAAGCGAGGCGAGACCGTCCCACGACCCGCCAAGGGCCAGGCCCTGACCGACGCGCAGCGCGCCCAGCAGCACGATGGACCAGCCGCCCAGCACGTCATAGGCGGGCAGAAGGCCGACGGCGACGGTGGAGGACCCCATCAGCAGCAAGGCCCCGATCAGCTTGGCGTTCTTGCCGAAGCGGCGGTCGACGGCGGTGAAGATCACCGTGCCGAAAGGCCGCGCAAGGAAGGCCAGCGCGAAGAGGGCAAAGGACCAGAGCGTGCCCTCCAGGGGCGAGGCGAAGGGGAAGAACTGCTTCGGAAAGATCAGGACCGAGGCGATCGCATAGACGAAGAAGTCGAAGAATTCCGAGCTGCGCCCGATGATCACGCCAACGGCGATATCCGAGGGCGAGACGTGTTCGCCGTCATGGGCGGTATGTTCTGCAAGTGCCGGGCTTTGCATCGAAGGAAGGCTCCAGGGAAGACAGGGCAAGGCCCACGCAATTCCGCACCTCCCTAAGCCTTGCTGCGCTGCAGCGGCATTGGACAAATTGTCCAATCCCCTCTGCGCCGCAAACCTTTATGCAGGGCGGGGTGGCGACGGCGGCCCCGCGGACGGAGACCGGAAAAAATGAGCAAATCCTTAAAGTTGCAGGCATCTCTCGCGATGATTCTGCTGTTGTCTGCCTGCAAGTTCGACGTGCTGGCCCCGGCCGGCGACGTTGCTGCAAAGCAGCGTGATTTGCTGGTGATCTCGACCGGGCTGATGCTGCTCATCATCGTGCCGGTCATGGTGCTTACCATTCTCTTCGCGTGGAAATACCGCGCCCAGAACGACAAGGCGAATTATCAGCCGGAGTGGAATCACTCGACCAAGCTTGAGCTGGTGATCTGGGCCGCGCCTTTGCTGATCGTGATCTGCCTTGGCGCGCTGACCTGGGTCGGCACCCATCTTCTGGACCCCTATCGCCCGCTCGACATGGCAGGCGGCGCCAAGGCCGAGACGCGGCAGTCGCCCCTGCGGGTCGAGGTCGTGGCGCTCGACTGGAAATGGCTCTTCATCTATCCCGATCAGGGCGTGGCCGCGATCAACGATCTGGCGGTGCCTGTCGACCGCGAGGTGGAATTCACCCTGACCTCTTCGACCGTGATGAACGCCTTCTACATCCCGTCGATGGCCGGGATGATCTATGCGATGCCCGCGATGGAGACCAAGCTGCACGGCGTCTTCAACGTGAAGGGCGATTATCAGGGTCTCGCCTCGCATTACTCGGGCGCCGGCTTCTCGGGGATGCGGTTCAAGGCCCATGCTCTGGATGATGCAGGCTTTGACGCCTGGGTCGAGACCGCCAAGGCCAGCGGCCAGACCCTCGACCGTGCCCGCTATCTGACCCTCGCCGTGCCGAGCCAGAACGAGAAGCCTGCCTTCTTCTCGGTCGTCGAGCCCGATCTTTACGACCGCGTCGTCAACCTCTGCGTCGAAGAGGGCAAGATGTGCATGGCCGAGATGGCCTCTCTCGATGCCAAGGGCGGCACCGGTCTGGCGGGCGCCTACAACATCGCGGCGCTGACCTATGCGCCGGGCAGCCGGGTCCGCCTGCCGGCGATGGGCGGCCTGCCCTTCATGGTGACGCAGATCTGCTCGCCGGCCGAGGCCGCCAAGATGTTCGGCACCGATCCCGTGACCCGTTCCGCGGCCGCGCCTGACATGACCCCGCTGATGGGCCACGGCCTGCCGCAACCCTCTGGCTTCATGAGCCTTCTTCCGCCCCATCTGTCGATCGCTGCGGCGCGCCCTGTCGCCCCGTCTGACTTGTAAGGAACGCCGCCATGGCAACTGACCTGCCCGCCACCTCTTTCCTTCTGGGGCGCCTGACCTGGGAGGCGATCCCGACCGAGCCGATCGTCATGGCCACCTTCGCCGTCGTGGTGCTGGGCGGCGTGGCCCTTGTCGGCGCGCTGACATATTTCCGGCTTTGGGGTTATCTCTGGACCAACTGGTTCACCTCGGTCGATCACAAGAAGATCGGCATCATGTATATGGTGCTGGGCCTTGTCATGCTGGTGCGCGGCTTTGCCGATGCCATCATGATGCGCCTGCAGCAAGTGATGGCCTTTGGCGGATCGGACGGTTACCTGAACGCCCACCACTATGACCAGGTCTTCACGGCGCATGGCGTGATCATGATCTTCTTCGTGGCGATGCCTTTCGTAACGGGCCTGATGAACTTCGTCGTGCCCTTGCAAATCGGCGCGCGGGACGTGTCCTTTCCGTTCCTCAACAACTTCTCCTTCTGGATGACGGTGGGCGGGGCGGTGATCGTCATGGCCTCGCTGTTCCTGGGTGAGTTTGCGCAGACCGGCTGGCTGGCCTTCCCGCCGCTGTCGGGGATCGCCGCGAGCCCCTATGTCGGGGTCGATTACTACATCTGGGGCCTGCAGGTCGCGGGCGTCGGGACGACCCTTTCCGGCATCAACCTGATGGTGACCATCATCAAGATGCGCGCCCCGGGGATGACGCTGATGAAGATGCCGGTCTTCGTCTGGACCTCGCTTTGCACCAACATCCTGATCGTGGCTTCGTTCCCGGTGCTGACCATGACGCTGATCCTGCTGACGCTGGATCGCTATGTGGGCACCAACTTCTTCACCAATGACCTTGGTGGCAACCCGATGATGTATGTGAACCTGATCTGGATCTGGGGCCATCCGGAGGTTTACATCCTGATCCTGCCGCTGTTCGGGGTCTATTCCGAGGTCACGGCGACCTTCGCGGGCAAGCGGCTGTTCGGCTATACCTCGATGGTCTATGCGACGGTCTGCATCACGGTTCTCAGCTACCTCGTCTGGCTGCACCACTTCTTCACCATGGGGTCGGGGGCCTCGGTGAACTCGTTCTTCGGGATCACCACGATGATCATCTCGATCCCGACCGGGGCGAAGATCTTCAACTGGCTTTTCACCATCTACCGCGGCCGGTTGCGGTTCGAACTGCCGGTGATGTGGACCATCGCCTTCATGCTGACCTTCACCGTGGGCGGCATGACGGGCGTGCTGCTGGCCGTGCCGCCGGCGGATTTCGTGCTGCACAACTCGTTGTTCCTGATCGCTCACTTCCACAACGTCATCATCGGCGGCGTGCTGTTCGGGATCTTTGCCGCGATCAGCTATTGGTGGCCCAAGGCCTTCGGCTTCACGCTGAACCGGTTCTGGGGGCTGGTGTCCTTCTGGTTCTGGGTGGTCGGCTTCTGGTTCGCCTTCATGCCGCTGTACATCCTGGGCCTGATGGGCGTCACCCGCCGGGTCCGGGTCTTCGACGACCCGAGCCTGCAGATCTGGTTCGCCATCGCGGCCTTCGGCGCCGTGCTGATCGCGGCGGGCATCGGGGCCTTCTTCCTGCAGATCGCCGTGTCGATCAAGGACCGCGCCAAGAACCGCGACCTGACGGGCGATCCGTGGAATGGCCGCACGCTGGAATGGGCGACCTCCTCGCCGCCGGCCGAGTACAACTTTGCCTTCACGCCCGTCGTCCATGACCTCGACGCTTGGTGGCAGATGAAATCGGCGGGCGCCACCCAGCCGCAGACCGGGTTCCTCGCCATCCACATGCCGAAAAGCACCGGCGCCGGCGTGATCCTGGCCGGGTTGGCCACGGTCTTCGGCATGGCGATGATCTGGTATGTCTGGTGGCTGGCCGTGCTGTCCTTTGCCGCACTGGTCATCGGGGCCATCGCGCACACCTTCAACTACAACCGCGATTACCACATTGCCGCCGACACGGTGGCGAAGGTCGAAACCGCGCGCCAGACCAGCCTGACAGGAGCCATGTGATGTCCGTTTCGACCAATACCTTCTGGGAGACCGAGCCGCATGACCACCCCGAGGGCGCCTCGACCGCGCTGGGGTTCTGGATCTACCTGATGAGCGACTGCCTGATGTTCGCCGTCCTCTTCGCCGCTTATGGCGTGCTGGGCGGAAACCTCGCGGCGGGGCCGGGGCCGAAGGATCTGTTCGATCTGAACCTCGTGGCGGTCAACACCGCGATGCTGCTTCTGTCCTCGATCACCTATGGCTTTGCGCTTCTGGCCGCCTATGCCGGCAAGAAAAGCGCCACGCTGGTCTGGCTTCTGGTCACGCTCGGCTTCGGTCTGGCCTTCCTGAGCATCGAGCTTTTCGAGTTCCACCACCTGATCGAGGAAGGCGCAGGCCCCGGGCGTTCGGCATTCCTGTCGGCCTTCTTCTCGCTGGTCGGCACCCATGGTCTGCACGTCGCCTTCGGCTCGATCTGGCTGGTGACGCTGATGGTGCAGGTGATGCGCAAGGGGTTGATCGGGGCCAACCTGCGGCGGCTGATGTGCCTGTCGATGTTCTGGCACTTTCTGGACGTGGTCTGGATCGGCGTCTTCACCTTTGTCTACCTTGTCAGGATGATCTGAGCCATGCAGCAAAGCCAATCGCACAGCCCGGATGCCGGTCACGCCCATGGCGATGCCGGCCATGACCACGGCAGCCACGCCTCCTATGCCAAGGGCTTCATCCTGTCGGTGATCCTGACTGCGATCCCCTTTGCCATCGTGATGATGGGCGGTTTTGCCAGCCCGGTGGTCACCGCCCTGACCGTGGTCGCCTTCGCCATCGTGCAGATCGTCGTGCACATGGTCTATTTCCTCCACATGACCTCGCGCGCGGAGGAGGGCTGGTCGATGCTGGCCATGATCTTCACCGTGGTCGTGGTGGTGATCATGCTGTCGGGTTCGATCTGGGTCATGTACCATCTGACCACGAACATGATGCCGCAGATGAGCCAGGATATGGAAACCGCGCCGTGACACGCCGCCTGGGCCTGATGGTCGCGGTCGCCCTTGCGGTGGCCGTGCTGGTGGGCCTGGGGATCTGGCAGGTCGAACGGCTCGCCTGGAAAAAGGCTCTGATCGCCGCCGTCGATGCCCGTCTGGCGGCGCCGCCGGTTGCAGCGCCCGATCCAGACCATTCCGGCGGGGTGGAGGCCTATACCAGGGTCACCGCCCGCGGCACCTATGATTTCCCGCGCGAGGTTCTGGTCCAAGCCGTCACCGAACGCGGCGCGGGTTTCTGGGTGCTGACCCCGCTCAAGACCGACGCGGGCTGGACCGTGCTGGTCAACCGTGGCTTCGTACCCGGCGACCAGCGCAATCCGGCGCAACGGCAGAACCCGGATGGCGCGCAAAGCGTCACCGGCCTCTTGCGCAAGACCGAGCCCGGCGGCGCCTTTCTGCGCGCCAATGACCCCAAGTCCGGGCGCTGGTATTCCCGGGATACTGCGGCCATCGCTACGGCAGAGGGTCTTGGCCCGGTCGCCCCCTATTTCATCGATGCCGCAGCAGGCCCCGACCCGCAGGCCCTGCCGGTGGGCGGTCTGACCGTCGTCCGGTTTCGCAACGCGCATCTGGCCTATGCGCTGACCTGGTTCGGCCTCGCGCTGCTTCTGGCCGTGACCAGTCTTTACGCCCTGCGCCCGAAAAGGCCGCAGCCGCCGCAGCCCTGACCCGGCTGCGCTTTGCAATCCGGGCAAAGCGGCCTAGATTGCGCTCTGGGGCCAGTGCCCCGGAACCGCGCCATGACCATGACCTTGCCCGATCAGGCCGCCACCGGCCTGTCCCTGCTGATCGTCGAGGATGATCCGCGACTGGCCTCCACGCTGGCGGCCAGCTTCACCGCGCGCGGCTACCGGGTGACGCGGGCCGCCGGGGTGGAAGAGGCCTATGCCTACCTCGCCGAAGACAATATCCCCGACCGCGCCCTCGTGGACCTGAAACTCGCCGATGGCAGCGGGCTGGATGTGGTGACGGCACTCGCCCGCATCACGCCGCCGCCGCAGGTCGTGGTCCTGACCGGCTATGCCTCGATCGCGACGACGGTCGAGGCGATCAAGCTCGGCGCCACGCAATACCTCGCCAAACCCGCCACCGCCCGCCAGATCGAGGCGGCCTTCAGCCATGAGGCGGGCCGCGAGGTGCCGGATCTGACCGCGCCCCGCGTCTCGGCGCTGCGCACCCAGGAGTGGGAGACGATCCAGCGCATCCTGGCCGAGACCGAGTTCAACATCTCGGAAGCGGCGCGGCGGCTGGGGATGCACCGGCGCACGCTGGCCCGCAAGCTGGCCAAGCAGCCGGTCAAATGATCAGGCGATGAAGGGCAAGAGCAGCGCCGCCTGCGCGCCGCCGGTGTCGAGGTTGGAAAGCCTGAGTTCGCCCCCCATCCGCCGCAGCACCGATTGCACGAGGAACAGCCCCAACCCGCGCGAGGGGCCAAGGCTCGGCACCGGATTGCCGCTCTGGAACGGCGCTGGCCCCGAGGCGAGCAGCGTTGCCGGAAACCCCGGCCCGTTGTCGCAGATCGCGATCTTGACCCGCAGCCCGGCCGAGCGGATCGCGATGCTGATCTCGTCCGCGCCAACCTCGGCCGCGTTGTCCAGAAGATTGTCGAGCGCCTTGTGCAGGAGGACATCCGCCACGATCCGGCAGGGTCGGTTGCGCAGGTCCGCGATGCTGACGCGGACCCGGGCATGGCCGCTCTGCCAGCGCGCCACCACCTGTTCGACAAAGCCCGCCACATCCTGCGGCACCGCCTCGTCCAGACGCGCGGCACCTGCGGCCTGCAACATGCCGGAGATGGTCGCGCGGCAGGTCTGCACCGCCTCCTGCATCAGATCGACCTGACGCCGGGTTTCCTCGGCTTCGGGCATCCCCAGATCGACCCAGTCGTCGAGGATGACGGCAAGGTTGGTCAGCGGCGTGCCCAGATCATGCGCGGCGGTCGAGGCCAGAAGCCCGATGCGCAGGATCATCGCCTCTTCGGTGATCTGGCTTTCGGCCCGCGCCAGTTCCTCGTTGCGGCGGTTGAGGTTGGCGCGGATGCCCATGATGAACCAGGCGGCCAGCAGCGTGCAGATGACGAAGCTGAGGTAGGTGCCCACCAGAAACAGATCATCGAAGCCCGGCCCATCCTCGCTACGGCGGGGCAGGTGCAGGGGCTGGCCGTATTGCAGCAGGAAAAGCCCGGCAAGGATCGTCGACCCGATCACCAGCCCGGCCTGCGCTGGCGGCAAAAGCACGATGGCGACGATGCCCTGCAGGATCAGCAGGCTGGTGAAGGGATTGGTGGCGCCGCCCGACAGATACAGTAGCAGCGTCAGCGCCAGCACGTCGATCAGGATCTCGATGGTCAGAAGCGAGCCCTTGATCCGCTCGGGTCTTTTGCTGCGCGCCCGGGCCAGAAGGTTGATGCAGGCGAGGAAGGACAGGATCGCCAGCATGTTGAACAAAGGCATCGCGATGCCGAAGACGAAATGCGTGGCCAGAATGGCCAGAGCCTGCCCGCCGATCGCCACCCAGCGCAGGCGCACCAGCAGGGCAAGGTTCTGACCGTCCGAACGCGCAGACTTGCCGGAGGGACGTAACATGGCGCGGTGACCTCTAGACTTTCGCCCTTTCTGACGGGTCGGGCCTGAAAGGTCCAGTCCGGTCGCGGGACCGTGGAGCCGCCGCTACAGGCCTTCCTTCTGCAGGATGCCTTCGACAAAGCTCAGCTTTTCGACGCCGAGTTCGGCGCTGACGCCGATCTGTTCCAGCATCTCGAACCCCTGCGAGGCGGCGATCAGGCGCATGGCGGCCTTTCGGATATCGAGATCGGCGGGAAAGCTGCCCTCTGCCATGCCTTCCTCCAGCGCGCAGATGATCTCGTGGTGCAGCTTGTTCATCCCCTCGCTGAGGGCGGCGCGCACCGCGGGGTCCTGGCGGATGTCCCAGGCCTCGTGCCAGAGCCGTTCGGCGAGGTCCATCACCGGTTCCAGCGTGCCCAGCGACTTGACCTTGCAGCCGACCAGCATCGCCAGAAGCCGCTCGCGCGGGGGCATTTCGTGCAGGGCCTCCAGCATCCGCGGCTCGATCCGCTGCCAGACGACACGGACCGCTTCGGCCCGCAGCGCCTCGGCCGAGGCGAAGTGGTGGTGGATCTGTCCGGGCGAACAGTCCAGCGTCTGGGCGATGCGCCGCACGGTCGCCGCCGACAGCCCTTCGCGCGAGACGATGTCGATGACAGCGTTCATGATCTGCTCGCGTCTTGCGTCGCGTGCCAAATATGCCACGTTCCTGCCCCCCGGAATCTCATTTTGCACTCTGTAGCACAGATTTCCCGGGAATAAAACTGGACGCCCGACCAAGTTGGTCATATGCCCAGATTTGACCTGTGATACCGCAACCATCCTGCTGCAACGGATTGCCCATGACCCTGCTTTTTCGGCGCTTCACCCTGTCCGCGGCGATTGCGCTGCTTGCCGCCGCCTCCGGTGCGGGATTCGCACAAGGCATGCCGCCGTCGGGCGTTGGCGTGATCGTGCTGGAGCCTGAGACGATCCCGGTGATCTCGGAACTGCCGGGCCGGGTCAGCGCCACCCAGATCGCCGAGGTCCGGCCGCGGGTGGGCGGCATCATCGAGAAGCGGCTGTTCGAGCAGGGTTCCCTGGTCAAGGAGGGGGACGTGCTGTTCCAGCTTGACAAGGCCAGCTACGAAATCGCGGCAGAGGCGGCGCGCGCCAATGTCGCCCGCGCCGAGGCCGTCCTGCTGGAGGCCGAGCAGAACGCCCAGCGGCTGGCCGCGCTGAATGCCCGCAACATCACCAGCAAATCCGATTTCGAGACCGCCACCGCCACCCGTCTGCAGGCCGAGGCCGGTCTGGCCGAGGCCCGTACCCAGGTCCGCGCTGCCGAACTGAACCTTAGCTACGCCGATATCAAGGCGCCGATCTCCGGCCGGATCGGCCGCGCGCTGATCACCGAAGGCGCGCTGGTCGCAGCACAAGGCGATGTGCTGACCACGATCCAGCGTCTGGACACGGTCTATGTCGACATGCAGCAGCCGGTGTCCGAGCTGTTGCGCCTGCGGGCCGCGCTGGCCAAGGGCGAGCTGGTGATGGTGGAACCCGATGTGGCGCGGGTGGTGCTGCATCTGGATGACGGATCGCAATACCAGCATCCGGGCAAGCTGTTGTTCGCAGAGGCTTTCGTCGAACGCTCCAGCGGTCAGGTCACGTTGCGTGCCGAGTTTCCCAATGCCGAAGGGGTGCTTTTGCCCGGCATGTATGTCCGCGTCATGGTCGAACAGGCGACCGAGGCCGATGCCTTGGCCATCCCGGCGCAGGCCGTGCAGCGCGATGCTTCGGGGGCGGCGCTGGTCTATGTCGTCACCGACAAGCAGGCCGTCGACCTGCGCCCGGTGACGCTGGGCCGCAGCGTCGGCAACCGGGTCATCGTCCTGTCCGGGCTTGCGGCCGATGACATGGTGGTGGTCGACGGCTTCCAGAAGATCGGCCCCGGCGCGCCGGTCGCCCCGGTCTGCTGGTTCGACCCGTCGCAGCCGCAGGCTGCGGCGCCCGAGGTCTGCACCAAGCGCCTGCCCCCTGCGGCGGGTGCCGCAGAACCGGCCCCTGCGGCGCCCGCCGCAGAACCCGTGAAGAACTGAGACCGGCACCATGGCAAAGTTCTTCATCAACAACCCGGTGCTGGCATGGGTCATCGCCATCTTCATCGTGCTGGCCGGGGCCTTGTCGCTGCCCAGCCTGCCGGTCTCGCAATATCCCGATGTCGCACCGCCCCAGGTGACGATCTCGACCCTCTTCGCCGGCGCCTCGCCCGAGGATCTGTACCGCCAGGTCACCCAGCCGATCGAGGAAGAGCTGAACGGCCTGCCGGGCCTGTTGTATTTCGAATCCACTTCCGAGGCGACGGGGGCGGTCACGATCAACGTGACCTTCAAGGCCGGCACCAAGATCGCACAAGCGGTGGTCGACACGCAGAACCGCCTGCGCCGCGTCGAAGCCGCGCTGCCGCAACAGGTGCAGCAGCAGGGTGTCCTGGTCGAGGAGGCTTCGTCCAGCTTCCTCATGTTCATCGCCCTGACCGCGGCACCGGAGTCGGGCCTCGATGCCGTGGACCTGGGCGATTTCGTCTCGCGCAATGTGATCAACGAGGTGCGCCGGGTGCCGGGGGTCGGCCGCGGCCAGCTTTTCGCGACCCAGCGCGCGCTGCGGGTCTGGATCGACCCGGCCAAGCTTGTCGGGCTTGACCTGTCGGTCACCGATGTCACCGCCGCCATCGCCGAACAGAACGCGCAAGTGGCCGCAGGTTCGATCGGGGCGGACCCGGCGCTGCCCGGCCAGCAGGTCCAGGCCTCGCTTCTCGTCACGGGCCAGCTCGGCACGCCCGAGGAGTTCGGCAATATCGTGTTGCGTGCCAAGGATGACGGGGCCCTCGTCCGCCTCTCCGATGTCGCCCGGATCGAGATCGATGCCGAGCTCTACGCCTTCAAATCCTTCCTGAACGGGCAGGAGACCGCCGCCATCGGGGTGCAGCTGTCGCCGACCGGCAATGCGCTGGACACCGCCAAGGGCGTGCGCGCGGTGATGGAGCGGCTGTCGCCGCTGTTCCCCAAGGGCGTCACCTATACGATCCCCTATGACACGACGCCCTTCGTCTCTGCCTCGATCGAGAAGGTGCTCCACACGCTTTTGGAGGCGGTGGCGCTGGTCTTCGTCGTGATGTTCCTCTTCCTGCAGAACTTCCGCTACACGATCATCCCGACCCTCGTGGTGCCCATCGCCTTGTCCGGCACCTTGGCCGTCATGCTGGCGGCGGGCTATTCGATCAACGTGCTGACGATGTTCGCGATGATCCTCGCCATCGGCATCCTGGTCGACGACGCGATCGTCGTGGTCGAAAACGTCGAGCGGATCATGTCGCACGAGGGGCTTTCGCCCAAGGAAGCCGCGAAGAAGGCGATGGGGCAGATCTCGGGCGCGATTGTCGGCATCACGCTGGCGCTGATCGCGGTCTTCGTGCCGCTGGCCTTCTTTCCTGGCTCGGTGGGGATCATCTACCAGCAATTCTCGCTGACCATGGTGGTCTCGATCGCCTTCTCGGCCTTCCTTGCGCTGTCGCTGACGCCGGCCCTCTGCGCGACCCTGCTGAAGCCGGTGCCACAGGGCCATGCGCAGGGGCGCAAGGGGCTGTTCGGCTGGTTCAACCGCAACTTCGACCGCGCCTCGACCGGATATTCGGGCGTGGTCGGCGGGTTGGTCCGCCGCGCGGGGCGGATGATGGTGGTCTATCTTGCGCTGGTGGCAGGCTTGGGCTGGATCTACGTCCAGATCCCGGCGGCCTTTCTGCCGCAAGAGGATCAGGGCTTCCTTCTGGCCAATATCCAGGCACCGCCCGGCGCCACCAGCTTCCGTTTGCGCGAGGTCACCAAACAGGCCGAGGCGGCGGCGCTGGCGATGCCGGGGGTGAACAGCATGGTGACGATCCAGGGCTTTTCCTTCTCCGGTCAGGGGCCGAATTCCGGCCTCGCCTTCGTGACCCTGAAGGATTGGGAGGAGCGGCGGACGCCCGATCTGTCGGCCACGGCGTTGGCGGGGCAATTGTCGGGCAAGCTCTTCGCGATCCGCGATTCCATCGCCTTCGCCCTGTCGCCGCCGCCGATTGCGGGGCTTGGCACCAGTTCGGGCTTTGCCTTCCGGCTGCAGGACCGCGCCAACCTTGGCAATGCGGCGCTGCAGGCGGCAAGCCAGCAGCTTCTGGGGGCCGCCGCCGCCAGCAAGGTCCTGGGCCAGATGTATACCGAGGGCCTGCCCCCCGGCCCCGAACTGGCCCTGAAGATCGACCGCGAGAAGGCCAATGCCTTCGGCGTCACCTTTGGCGAGATCAACCGCACCATCTCGGTCGCGCTGGGGTCGGGCTATGTCAACGACTTCCCCAACAACGGCAGGATGCAGCGCGTCATGGTCCAGGCCGAGGCCTCGGCCCGGATGAACATCGAAGACGTGATGAAGCTGAACGTGCGCAATGTGCAGGGCGGCATGGTGCCTTTGTCGTCCTTCGCTTCGGCGGAATGGGGCTTCGGGCCGACGCAGATCGTGGGCTACAACGGCTATCCTTCGGTCCGCATCAACGGCGCTGCGGCGCCCGGCCACTCCTCGGGCGAGGCGATTGCCGAGATGGAGCGGCTGGCTGGCCAGCTGCCGCCGGGCTTTGCCTTCGAATGGACCGGCCAATCCCTGCAGGAGATCGACAGCGGCGCGCAGGCGCCGATCCTGATCGGCCTGTCGGTGCTGTTCGTCTTCCTCTGCCTTGCCGGGCTTTACGGCAGCTGGTCGATTCCGCTGTCGGTCATGCTGATCGTGCCGATGGGGGCGATAGGGTCTGCGCTGGCCGTCAAGTTCGCGGGCCTGTCCAATGACGTCTTCTTCACCGTGGGCCTGATCACCATCGTGGGTCTGTCGGCCAAGAACGCCATCCTGATCGTCGAGGTCGCCAAGGACATGATCGCCGAGGGGGCCGAGCTGATCCCGGCCACGATCCAGGCCTGCCGCCTGCGGTTCCGGCCGATCCTGATGACCTCGCTGGCCTTCACCATGGGCGTGCTGCCGATGGCCGTGGCGCATGGACCCTCCGCCGCCAGCCAGAACGCCATCGGCATCAACGTGGTGGGGGGCATGATCTCGGCCACCGTGCTGGGCCTCCTTTTCGCGCCGGTCTTCTTCGTCTTCGTGATGAAGCTGACCGGCACCCACCTCAAACTGGGCCAGGGCGATGCGCCGGCCCCCCTGACCCCGAAAGCGACCCCGCCGGCAGCCTAGGCCGCCGGACCTCTTCAAGACCGCAAAAGAGAACATCATGAGCAGAGCGTCCTTCCCCGACATGCGCCCCCACTCCGGGCGCCTGGCCCTGACCCTACCGCTGGCGATCCTGCTGGCGGGGTGCATGGCCACGCCTTACACCCAGCCCAAGCCCGACCTCGCCGCCAGCTTTGCCGCCCCCGCCCCGCAGCGCAGCGCCAGTGGCGCCTGGTGGGCGAGCTTCGGCGACAAGACCCTGAACCAGCTGATCGCCCAGGGTCAGGCCCGCAACCTGACGATCCAGCAGGCCCTTGCCGCGATCGACGAGGCCGAGGCCGGCTCCCGTATTGCCGGGGCCGCCGCGTTGCCCTCGCTGCAGGCCGGGGCCGCGGCCACCCGCGGCGATGCGCAGGGCACGGGCACCTCGCAAAGCACCTCCGCCTCCTTGTCGGGGACCTGGCTGATCGACCTCTTCGGCGCCAACAGCGCCGAACGCACCGCGACCCTGGCCGAGCTGGATGCCGCCAAGCTTTCGGCCGAGGCCTCGCGCCGGGCGGTGGCCGGGGCCATCGCCAATGCCTATATCGACCTGCGCGGCTATCAGGAAAGCATCGCCCTGACCCGCAAGAGCATCGACAGCCGGCGCGAGACGCTGGACCTGACGCGCTGGATGAAGGATGCGGGGCAGGTCAACCAGCTGGACGTCTTGCAGGCCGAACAGGCCGTGGCCCAGGCCGAGGCGGGGCTGCCGGCGCTGCAGATCGGCTTTGACCAGTCGATCAACCGGCTCGCGACGCTGACCGCGTTGCGCACCGCAGACCTGCGCAGCCAGCTGCAGAAGGGCAGCGCCCAGCCCGTCGCCCGCTTCCGCCCCAGCGTGGGCATCCCGGCCGATGTGATCCGCGCCCGCCCCGATGTGCAGATCGCCGAGCGCAAGCTGGCCGCCGCCACCGCGCGGATCGGCGTGGCGGAGGCCGCCTTCTGGCCCTCGGTCACGCTGTCAGGCTCGATCACGCCGACCAACATCCATCGCGGCGGCGCGCCGACGCTCTGGGGCTTCGGGCCGCAGATCAACCTGCCCCTGTTCACCGGCGGGGCGAACCAGGCCCGGTTGAGCGGCGCCGAAAGCCGCGCCGCCCAGGCCGAGATCGCCTGGCGCGCCACGGTTCTGGATGCCGTGCAGGATGTCGAGGACGGGTTGAGCGCCTATAACCGCGGGGCGACCAACGTGCAGGCGCAGCGCAAGCTGGTGTCGATCGCCGAGCAGACCGTCACCCTGGCACGGGAATCGATGCGCGGCGGGCAGGCCGATATCCTGACCGTGCTCGAGGCGGAACGCTCGCTGTTGAGCGCGCGGACCGCCTATGCCTCGGCCGTGCGCGACTACGCGACGAGCTATGTCAACGTAAGCCTCGCCGCCGCAGCCCCGCTGCAATAAGACGCGGTGCCGCGCGCGCCCCCCCGCGCGCGGCACGAATTCGCGGCACGAATTGGCCCCCGGCGCCAAACCTTCCATGGAAGCAGCGCCCGGCCTGTGGCAAGAAAGGGCGGCAGCAGCGAAAGGATCGCGCGTGACGGGCCTGAAGAAGATTGAACGCGGCAACCTGTCCGAACAGGTCTACTCGGTCATTCGCGACACGCTGATCGAGGGGAAATATGAACCCGGCGCGCGGCTCCGGATCAATCCCCTGGCCGAGGAGCTGGGCGTCTCGATCACCCCGGTGCGCGAGGCGATCTTCCGGCTGGTCAGCGAACACGCTTTGGAGATGAAGGCCGCCACCGCCATCCATGTCCGCAACCTGACCGCCGACGAATTGCGCGAGATCCTTCTGATGCGGCATCTGCTGGAGGGCGAGGCTGCCTCCCTCGCCGCCGGGCGGATGACCGAGGCCGAGGTCGCGGCGCTGGAGGATCTGCAGGACCGCTTCCGCCATGCCGCCGCCGTCGACCCGCAACAGGCCGCCTCCCTCAACCGTCAGTTCCACTTCGGTCTGGTCGCCGGGGCGCGGATGCCGCTGATCTTTGCGACGGTAGAGACGATGTGGGTGCTGATGGGCCCCTTGCTGCGCACCTTCCACATGACGGTCCCGGTGCGCGACCTGACCAGCGGCACGCATCAGCATTACGCCGTGTTGCGCGCCCTGAAGGCACGGGATGGGGCCGCCGCCAAGGCCGCCATCCAGGCCGATATCGCCTGGAGCCAGGTTCTGGTGGACTGGCTCGCCGCGAAAAGCCTATAGGCTTTCGGTGATGATAAGGCGCAGATCATCGCGTGTGGCGGGGCGCTGCGAACAGGCGATGTCAAAGCCGTAGTTGGTTTCCGCCACGTCCAGCAGCCGCTCCACCTCATCCCGCCGCAGGCCGAGGGCGCCAAAGCCACCGGTCAGACCAATGCTGGCACAGAACTGTGCCAGAGCCTCGGGCAGGGCCCCGGCCTGCGCCTTTTGGGGCAGGGGGGCAAGATCCGGGCGGAAGATCGTGGCGACCCGGGCCAAACGATCCTCGGCATGCGGCATTGTCCAGCGGACTGTCGGGATCAGACAGGCGGCACAGCTTTCGCCATGGGGGGTGTCCTTCAGCGCGCCCATCGCCTGACCAAGCGCATGGGGAATCCCGACGCCGATGCTGCCGAGCGTAATGCCCGCCATGTAACAGGCCTCTGCCATCCGCGTCCGCGCCTCAAGGTCGGAGGGATTGTCGCAGGCCTTGGGCAGATGTTCCGCCACCAGCTCCATCGCGCGGATCGAGAAGAGGTCGGTCCAGCTGTTGGGCCTGGTGCCGATGAAGCCTTCGAAGGCATGCAGGAACGTGTCCACCCCGGTCGAGGCGGTCAGACGGCGCGGCTTGGTCAGGTGCAGGACGGGGTCCAAGATGGCCAGATCGGGAAAGCAGAAAGGGTGGATGATCGTCGCCTTCATCTTCAGATCCGGGTTGGAGAGGACGGCAAAGGGCGTCACCTCCGCCCCGGTTCCGGCATTGGCCGGGATCGCGATCAAGGGCAGGCCGCGCCGTTCGGGCACCCGCACCTCGGCCTTGGCGCGGGCGGTTAAGGACCAGCTTTGCCCGCCATTCGTCGCCACCAGCGCCACCGCCTTTGCCGCATCCATGGTGGAGCCGCCGCCGATGGCGAGGATCATCCCGGCCCCGAAAGCAAGGGCCGCCGCCGCCGCCCGGTCGCAGGTTTCCGCCCGCGGGTTCGGCACGATGTCATGCCAAAGCGCGGCCCTGATCCCCGCCGCCGCAAGCTGGCCCAGAACCGAAGCCTCCAAAGCGGAGCCTTTCAGGAAAGGGTCGATCATCACGAAGGCCGCATCGCCAAAAGGCCGCGCCAGTTCGGCCAGCCGAGCGAGGCTGCCCGCCCCGAAGATGACTTTGGTCGGCAGGGCGATGGTATAGTTTGGCGGATTGGTCACGGAAAAGCTCCCTTGTTTGCCGTGAAGATATATCATATATCAATAACGAGCAACGGCGAATCCAGACAGTGAAAAGGCGGGCGGATGCGGCAGAATGACTTTGACCCCACGGCAGAGCAGATCGCGCATCTGCGCGACCGCGCGCAGTTCGTCCGGCTGGAAACCATCCGCCTGATCGAGATTGCCAAGGTCGGCCATTACACCTCGGTCTTTTCGGCGGCCGAGATCTTTGCGGCGCTGTACTACGACGTGATGCGGCTGGGGGCTGACCCGAAATGGCCCGACCGCGACCGGTTCCTCATGGGCAAGGGCCATGCGGCGGTGGGGCTTTTCCCGATCCTGGCCGAGCGCGGCTATATCCCGATGGAGGTGCTGAACGGCTATACGCGGCTGGGCAATCCGCTGGGCGACCATCCGGACATGCGCAAGGTGGCGGGGGTGGATTTCTCCTCCGGCTCGATCGGTCATGCCCTGTCCAATGGCGCCGGGATGGCCCTGGGCGGGCGGATGCAGGGCCGCGATTTTACCACCTTCGTCATGCTCGGCGATGGCGAGATGCAGGAGGGTCAGGTCTGGGAGGCCGCGCTTTTCGCCGCCCATCAGGGCCTGTCGCGGCTGGTCGCCATCGTCGACCGCAACGGCTTTCAACTCGACGGCGCGGTGGATGACGTGATGGGGGTGGAGCCTCTGGACGCCAAATGGCGCGCCTTCGGCTGGGAGGTGCATCAGGTCGATGGCCACGACATCGCCGCCCTGACCGCCCTGCTGCGGCAGGTCAAGGCCGACGCCGACCGCACCACGCCCTGCTGCATCATCGCGAGGACGGTGAAAGGCAAGGGTGTGTCTTACATGGAGACCGAACCCGGCTGGCACCTTGGCTATCTTGACCCCACCGACGCCGAGGCCGCGCGTCAGGAAATTCTGGCGCAGGTGATCTGACATGACCCAACCGCAATCCCCCAATTCCTGGCACTACCGCGAGCTGAACCAGAAGAACCCCGGGCTGGACCATCTGTCCAACGGGCTGATCGCCCTGACCGAGGCGGGATATCCCATCGTCGCAGGCTCGGCCGATTTGCAATATTCCAACGGGCTGAACCGTTTTGCGGCGCGTTTTCCCGAGCGCTATGTGCAATTCGGCATATCCGAGCAGAACATGATCTCGGCCGCCGCGGGCCTCGCCACCACGGGGATGATGCCCTATGTGGCGACCTTCGCCTCTTTCCTGGGCCTGCTGACGGTGGAACAGATCCGGATGGATGTGGCCTATTGCGCGCTGCCGGTGCGGATGATCGGGCATCACACCGGGATCGCGATGGGCTTTTACGGCACCTCGCATCATGCGACGGAAGACATCGGCACCATGCGCTCCATCGCCGATCTGACGGTGGTCTCCACCGCCGATGGCCCGCAGCTGGAGGCGGCGATCCGCGCCTCGGTCGACCATGACCGGCCGATCTATTTCCGCACCGGGCGGGGCCGGGAGCCGGATCTGTACGACCCTTCGCAAGGCTTCACCTTCGGCAAGGCCATCGAACATGTGCGGGGCGAGGAGCTGACCATCATCGCCTGCGGCATGCCGGTTCATCCGGCAGTGCAGGTGGCCAAAAGGCTGAATGCGGCGGGGCGCTCGGTTGGCGTGCTGGATATGGCGACGGTCAAGCCCCTGGACCGCGAGGCGGTGCTGGAGGCGGCTTCACGCTCCGCGAAACTGATGACGATCGAGGAACACAACATCATCGGCGGTCTTGGCGCCGCCGTGGCCGAGGTTCTGGCTGACGAAGGGGTGGGCAAGCGCCTGATCCGCCACGGCATCCGCGACGAATTTGCCCTGATTGCCCCGCCGACCCATCTTTACGCCCATTACAAGCTGGACGAGGCCGGGATCGCCGAGGTGGTCCTTGCCGCGATAGGGTCATGAACAGGGCGGCGCGCGCAGCCGTCGCACCAAACCGGGAGAGGTCCGCAGGATGAGCCAGATGAAAACCGCATTGATCACCGGGGGCGGCACCGGCATTGGCCGCGCCGTGGCTGAAAGGCTGGCCGGTGAGGGCTGGCGCGTCATCGCCGCGGGGCTGGACCGCGACGCCGACCTTGACCCCGCCATCACCTTTCACAAGGCCGATGTCACCGACACCGCCCTTGTCCTGCAGGCGCTGGAGGGGGTCGAAAGGCTCGACGGCCTGGTCAATGCCGCGGGCATCCTGCGCCATGAGCGCGAATGGCTGGCCGAGGATTTCGAGGCCGTCCTGCGCGTCAATGTCACCGCGGGCTTTGCCCTGTCGACCGCCCTTCTGCCGCGGCTGGAGGCGGCGGGGGGATCGGTGGTGATGTTCGCCTCGATGTGGTCGATCTTCGGGTCGGCCGGGGCGCCGGCCTATACCGCCAGCAAGGGCGCGGTGGCGGCGGTCACACGGTCGATGGCGGTGGCCTGGGCGCCCAGGGGCGTGCGGGTCAATGCGGTGGCGCCGGGCTGGGTCGAAACCGCCATGTCGGCCCGCGCGCGGGAGGATCAGGCCCGTGTGACCAAGATCAACGCCCGGATTCCGATGGGGCGCTGGGCCAAGCCGGCAGAGGTCGCCTCGGTCATCCGCTTTCTTCTGTCGCCGGATGCGGCCTATGTGACCGGTGTCCTTCTGCCGGTGGATGGCGGTTACGCCGTCTGCTGAGACGGCTTTCCCCCTGAATTTCCGGTCAAGACTTGGACCGCGTCTGCACCGGCAGGCGCGGTCCTTCGCCCTCTGACACCACCTTTCGCAGCACACAGGGCCCAGCATGGCCGCAAGGAACTTTCCTCGCTTTTTCGATGGTAGGAAATTTTTTCCGTTGCAATTTGTGCGCAGAGAAATTACTTCTATGGCTCAAGAGAGCGGAGATTCTCTGAACTGCCTGAAAGGGGCTCCCGAAAAACCTGCTGCTTGCGGGTGCTGACCCAGGTCAGACGGGGAAGCCGGGAGAGAACATGGAACAGGACCAAGGCGGCCCCAAGCGGCCGCACCGGGTGCGCCTGCGCAAACCGGCTGGGCGGGTCTGCGGCGCACTGGCGCCAATGTCACTCTTTTCGGTGGGCTTCGGTCAGGGGGAGGCTCCGCACCGCACTTTGACCTTTTGCCGAAAGCTGAGCTGACCCATGGCGAACCTGCATATCCAAGACCTGAGGAAAAGCTTCAAGAACGGCAGTGACGCGCTGCGGGGGATCTCTTTCGACGTGGCCGACCGCGAGGCGATGTTCCTTCTGGGGCCCTCGGGGGCGGGCAAGACCACGACCCTGCGGTTGGTGGCCGGGCTGGAGGACCCTTCGGCGGGCCGCATCCGGATCGGCGGGCGCGATGTCACCGACTTCACCCCGCGCGAGCGCAATCTCGCGATGGTCTATGACAAGCACTCGCTCTTTCCGCATATGACGGTGTTTGAAAACCTCGCCTATCCCCTGCGCATCCGCAAACTGCCCGAAGCCGCGATGACGGCGCGCATCCGTTCGGTGGCCGAGACCCTGCAGCTGGAAAAGCTGCTGGAACGGCTGCCGGGCCAGCTGTCGGGCGGGCAGATGCAGCGGGTCGCGATCGGCCGGGCCCTGGTGCGCGAGGCGGATGTGTTCCTGCTGGACGAGCCGATCTCGCACCTCGACGCGCAGCTGCGCGCCCGGATGCGGGTGGAATTCAAGCGCCTGCAACGCGATTTCAAGGCGACGATGCTTTACGTCAGCCACGACCAGCTGGAGGCCATGACCATGGCCGACCGCATCGTTCTGATCAACAAGGGAAAGATCGAACAGATCGCCCCGCCGCAAGTGATGTTCGACTGCCCGGCCACGCTCTTTGCCGCGACCTTTCTGGGCGAGCCTGCGATGAACACGCTGCCGGCGCGTCTGGTCCGGCAGGGTGGGGTTCTGACCATCGGCATCGGCGCTTCGGCGATCCGGATGGGTTCGGATTGGTCCGATGTGGGGCCGGTCCTGCACCCCGAGGCCGCCTATACCCTGGGCATCCGCCCGCAGCACCTGAGCCTCGCCGCCCCCGGCAGCCCGGAGGAGGGGCGGGTCGATGGCCTGGTCTTCGCGGTCGAAACCCTCGGCTCGCGGGTGGTTTATGACATCGAGGTGGCGGGGCAGATGGTCCGCGTCATGACCTCGGTCGACGGGGCGCGGGGTTACCCGCGCGAGATCGGCGCCGCGATCAGCTTCCGGGTCGATCCCGCCTTTGTCTACCTTTTTGACGCCACCACGGGCGAGACGGTCCGTCAGGCCTGTTTCACCCGGAAGGCGTCCTGAACTCTGCTCCGCATGGGGGCGGTCACGTGCCGTGGAAAACCAATAGAGGAGGAACACATGTCCACACTGCACAGAAGAAGTGCCCTGGCCGCGATGCTGATGTCGTCGTTGCTGGTCGCACCCTCTGCCTTCGCGCAGACCGACGCGCAGAAAGCCCTTGCCGGAACCGAGCTTCATTTCCTGGCGCCCTCGATGCCGCAATTCGCGGCGCTGGAGAAATTCTTCCCCGAGTTCGAACAGAAATACGGGATCAAGGTCACCGTCGATGAAGTGCCCTTTGACCAATACCGACAAAAATCCCTGGTCGAGATGCAGCAGGGCACCGGCACCTATGACTTTTACGCGGTCGATGTGATGTGGCTGGCCGAATATGCCGCCGCCGGTTTTCTTGACCCCCTGATGCCCTATGTCAAGAACGCCGACCTGACCGCCGCTGATTACAACATCGACGATTTCCTGCCGCGGGTGATCAGCGGGGCCGGGGTCTACAATGACACGCTTTACACGATCCCGATCGGCGCCGGTCCGGTGGGCACCACCTTCCGCAAGGATCTGGCCGATGCCGCCGGCATCCAGATGCCCGAGCGCTTCTCGCCCGAGTTCACCACCGACTTCATGTTCAAGGCCGCCGACAAGGTGAACAAGCCCGAAAGCGGCATCATGGGCTTTGCCAATATCCCCGGCCGCTGGTTCTGGGGCGTCACCTATCTGCCCTATCTCTACGCCTTCCAAAGCAAGGACAGCGTGGGCGATGAATACCTCGACAAGGATTGGAAAGTCTCGATCAACAACCAGCATACGGTTGATTCGATAGACTATTTCGTCAGCCTGAAGAAGTTCATGCCCGCCGACAGCGCCAACTGGGGCATCGGCGAGGCGACCGCCGTCTACCAGCAGGGCAAGGCCTTCGGCACCTGGAACTACATCGACTTCGTCAACGGCTTCTTCGAAGACCCGGCTGCCCAGGCCACCGTGGCGGGCAAGAACATCCACCTGCACACCCCGGCAGGCCCCGATGGCCGGATCGACCCCTTCTTCGGCTCGTGGAGCCTCGGGATTTCCAAGGACAGCCAGAAGAAGGATGCGACCTGGGTCTTCATCCAGTGGCTGACCTCGGCCGACGTGCAGGCGCGGGCGACGCAGTTCGGCGCCGGCCCGTCGCGGCATTCGACCTTCAAGTCCGAACAGCTGGCCAAGTACGAACCCTGGTGGCTGCCGGTCTATGACTACATGCTGAAGACCACCAACCCGGATGAACGCGTCCGCGTGCCGGAATGGGCCGAGATTTCCGACATCATGGGCGAGGAGGGCAACAAGGTCTGGATCGGCCAGATCGACGCCAAGACCGCCGCGGCCAACATGGAAACCCGGATGACGGCTGCGATGAAGAAGGGCGGCTACTACATCCCCGGCCGCACCGACCTGCCCAAGCAGCAATGGCGTGATCTGAGCTATTACGACCGGCTGCCCTCGACCTGGAACTGAGGTGAGCCCCGGTCCGGGCGCCCGCCGCCCGGACCCCCGCTTGCCGACCCCCTCCCTCGCATCTTTCGGAACCCATCATGACAGACGCAACCCTTCCGGCCCGGGCCCCGTCGCGCCGGGGACTTCTTGCCAGACTCGGGCCTTCGAACAAGGCGGTCTTCCCCTGGGTTCTGATGGCGCCGACGCTGATCATCCTGTTCGGCATCGGCATCTATCCCTTCCTTTACGCGCTTTACGTCGCGGGGCAGAACTTCATCCTGTCCAAACCCTATATCCCGCGCTTCTTCGTCGGCCTCTACCAGTACCAGAGCGTCATCCAGGACCCCGAGGTCTGGCATTCGCTCAAGGTCACGCTGATCTTCACGCTGGAGGCGGTGTTCTTCGAATTCTGGCTTGGCCTTGGCCTCGCCCTGCTGTTCCAGCGCAAGATCAAGGGGCAGGGGGTGCTGCGCATCTTCATCCTGATCCCGATGATCCTGCCGCCCCTCGTGGCCGCGCTGATCTGGCGCTACATGTTCTATCCCGGCGCGGGTCTGGCCACCCATTACATCGGCGCCATCACCGATTTCTTCGGCTGGGGCGAGATCCCCTTCCTGTCGGACCCGACCATCACCCTGCAGACGTTGATCTTCGTCGATGTCTGGGAATGGACGCCCTTCATGTTCCTGATGCTGTCGGCCGGTCTCGCCTCGATCCCGCGCCAGCCCTATGAGGCGGCCGAGATCGACGGCGCCGGGGCCTGGAAGGTCTTCTGGTCGATCACCATGCCGCTGCTGCGCCCCGCCATCATGATCGCCGTGGTGATCCGCACGATGGACGCCTTCCGCACCTTCGAGCTGATCCTGGTGATGACGCGCGGCGGGCCGGGCAATGCGACGACGACGCTGAACGTCCTTCTGACCAAGACCGGGCTGGAGTTCTTCGACGCCTCCAAGGCAGCGGCGCTCTCGCTGATCATGATGATGGTGATCATCGTGATGAGCTTCATCTTCATCCGCGTATTCCGCTCGCGCACCGAAGTCGCGGAATAGGAGGCTCCCATGAACATCAACGACGCCCAGAGGATGACCTCGCCTGCAGCCCCGCCTGTGCAGCGCAACGGGTGGGTCTATCTGGTGATCATTGCGGTCTGCCTCATCAACTTCGTGCCCTATATGTGGATGGTGATGACCGGCTTCATGGATGGTGGCGCGGCGGGATCGCCCACGCCGCAATGGATCTTCACCCCGACGTTGGAGGCCTTCCGCTATCTGATCGTGGAAAAGGGGATCTTGAAGAACTTCCTCAACTCCACCGTGATCGCCCTGGCCTCGACCTTCCTTTCGGTGACGATCGGCATGTTCTGCGCCTATGCGCTGGCCCGCTATGACTTTGTCGGCCGCGATGACGTGTCCTTCTGGGTGCTGACCAACCGGATGATGCCGCCGGTGGCGATCCTGCTGCCGATCTTCGTGACCTTTCAGACCATGAAGCTTCTGGACACCAAAGTCGGGCTGATCCTGCTTTACACGGCCATGCAGCTGCCCTTCGTGGTCTGGATGCTGACCGGATATTTCCGCGACATTCCAAGGCGCTACGAGGAATCCGCCATGGTCGATGGCGACACCTGGGCCGCGGCCTTCCGCAAGGTGACGCTGCCCCTGATGATGCCCTCGGTCACCGCTACGGCGATCTTCGTGATGATCCTGTCCTGGAACGAGTTCGCCTTCGCGACCTTCCTGACCTCGGTCAAGTCCAAGACCATGCCGCCCGCCATCATGGCCTATTCGATCGGGGCCGATATCCAGTGGAACGTGCTGGGCGCCGCCGTCGTGCTGATCACGGCGCCCCTGATCCTGTTCGTCCTGATCCTGCAACGCCAGCTGATCAGCGGCCTCAGCCAGGGGGTGGTGAAGGAATGACCCGTGTGATGGGAGGAAAGACCAATGGCTGAGATCCGGATCAACCAGCTGGCCAAGCGTTTCGGCAAGTTCACTGCCGTGTCGGATGTGGATATCGCGGTGAAGGATGGCGAGTTCGTCTTCCTGCTCGGCCCCTCGGGCTGCGGCAAGACCACGACGCTGCGGATGATCGCCGGTCTGGAGATGCCGAGCGATGGCGAAATCGCGATCGGCGGGCGCAACGTGACCTTCCTGCGCCCGCGCTACCGCAATGTCGGCATGGTGTTTCAGGACTACGGCCTGTACCGCCACATGACCGTCTTTGGGAACGTGGCCTACCCTCTGGAGGTGCGCCGGATGGCGCGCCCCGCCATCGAGGCCAAGGTGTGCGCCGTGGCGCAGACCATGCAGATCACCGACGTTCTGGACCGCAAGCCCGATCAGCTGTCGGCCGGGCAGTTGCAGCGCGTCGCCATCGCCCGGATGCTGGTGCGCGATGCCGATGTCTTCCTGATGGATGAACCGATGTCGCACCTTGACGCGCAGCTGCGCGGCCAGATGCGGGCCGAGCTGCGGCATATCCAGAAAACCGTGGGGGTCACCACCATCTTCGTCACCCATGACCAGCTGGAAGCCATGACCATGGCCGACCGCATCATCGTGATGAAAGACGGCCGCATGCTGCAATTCGCCACCCCGCGCGAGATCTTCGAACGCCCGGCGACCGAATTCGTCGCCAGCTTCGTGGGCGAGCCGCAGATGAATGTCTATGACTGCAAGCTGCGCCCTTCTGACCGGGGTCTGGTGGCCGAGGTCGATGGCTTCACCGTGCCGCTCGATCCCGAATGGGTCAAAGCCAACCGGCTGGATCGGTATGTCGGCGAGGTTCTGCGGCTGGGGGTGCGGCCGGAACATATCTCGATCCGCGACCGGGCGGATGGCGACCACGGCATCGCCACCACGCTGTATTCCTTCGAGCCGACCGGGGCCGAGAACCTCTACATCCTGCGCTGCGGCAAGACGCTCATCACCACCCGCACCTCGACGACCGAGACCGCGCATCTGGGCAAGACCGAGGGCACCGGGTTCTTCCTGCGCTTCGACCCGGCCTGGCTTTACCTGTTCGACAAGACCAATGGCGAGACGCTGGCCCATGCCGCCGCCAGCACCGTGGAGGACTGAATGAAATCCTGGATGGTACTCTTGGGGATTCTGGCGTTTCTCCTCTCCTCCTGCACGGTGATGGCGGGGGATTTCTCGCCCTGGCCCGCCTGCCTCGTGGCCGTGGTGCTGATCGTGCTGGCCAAGATCGCCAATGACCGGTTCAAGCTTCTGGCCTGGCCGATGGAGTTTCTTCTGGCCGCTGGCGTCACGATGATCGTGGTCAACCTGATCCGCCTCGCCCTGTTGCCGGTGGCGGTCTAGCGATGGAGGCCCTGACCCTCACCGGCCTGCGCAAAGCCTTTCGCGACAAGCAAGCGGTGGACGGGGTGGATTTCGTGGTGCCGAGGGGAGAGATCGTGGGCTTTCTCGGCCCCAATGGCGCGGGCAAGACCACGGTGATGAACATGATCACCGGGCTGGTGGCCCCCGATGCCGGAGAGATCACGCTTCTGGGCGTGCGCGATGGCGCAAGGCTGAAGGAGGTGCGGGCGCGGATCGGCTATCTGCAGGAAAAGCCGCGCCTCTACCCCGAGATGACCGCCCGCGCCTACCTGACCCTCTTCGCGCGGCTCTATGCCGTGGCCCGGCCGCAGGCCCGGGTGGCCGAGGTGCTGGACCGGGTGGCGCTGACCTCTGCCGCCGACCGGATCATCGGGGCCTTCTCGCGCGGCATGCAGCAGCGGGTTTGCCTCGCCCGTGTCCTCCTCCACCAGCCGGAGTTTCTGGTGCTTGACGAGCCGACACTGGGCCTGGACCCCAATGGCGTGGCCGACATGCGCCGGATCTTCCGCGAGATGCAGGCCGAGGGGGTGACGCTGCTCTTCTCCTCGCACCAGCTGGCCGAGATGGAGCGGGTCTGCGACCGGGTGATCTTCATGGACCGTGGCCGCGTGGTCGCCCAGGGCCGGCAGGAGGAGATCCTGCCCGCCCTCGGCCTCAGCGATGCGCTGACGGTGGAGCTTTTCGAACCCGTGGCCGCCCATCTGCCCGCCCTCCGCGCCGTGGCCGAGGTGCAAAGCGCTGAAACCGCGGGCGAATTTTCGGTCACGGTCACTCTGCGGGACTCTGCCCCCGCAGCGCCTCGGGCCCGCCGGGCGCTGGTGGCGCAAAGGCTGGCCGGGCTGGGGCTGACGGTCCTTTCGGTGGGGCAGGGCCAGAGGTCGCTGGAAGACGTGTTCCTTGCGCTGACCGCGCAGGGCAAAGCAAAGGAAAACTGAGATGGATCTTCATTACAAAGGCAAACGCTGCCTGATCACCGCCTCGACCGGGGGGCTTGGCTTTGCCATTGCCAGGGCGATGGCGGCCGAGGGGGCCAGCGTCATCCTCAACGGCCGTTCGGCGGCCTCGCTCGACAAGACCGTGGCGCGGCTGAAGGCCGAGGTGCCCGGCGCGCAGGTGGTGGGCGCCCTGGGCAACAGCGGCACGGCGGAGGGCTGCGCCGAGCTGATCGCCCATTGCCCCGATGTCGATGTGCTGATCGTGAACCTCGGCATCTACGAGGCGATGGACATCTACAAGGCGGGCGATGACCGCTGGCACGAGCTGATTGAGGTCAATGTGATGAGCGGCGTCCGCCTCAGCCGCCATTACATCCCCAAGATGCTGGCCCGCGACGCCGGGCGCGTGGTCTTCATGGCCTCGGAATCCGGGATCAACCCGGCGCCGGAAATGCCGGCCTATTCGGCGACCAAGACCATGCAGCTGTCCTTGGCGCGCAATCTGGCCGAGACGACCAAGGGCACCAGGGTCACGGTCAATTCGGTCCTGCCAGGCCCCTGCCGCACCGAAGGCGTGGCCGCGCTGATCGCGGGGCTTTACCCCGGTGTCCCGACGGCGGAGGCCGAGCGCCGCTTTGTCGCCGAAAACCGCCCGACCTCGCTGATCCAGCGACTCTCCCTGCCCGAGGAAGTGGCCGATTTCGTGACCTTCCTCGCCTCGGACCGCACCGGGATCGTCAATGGCGCTGCCTTGAAGATCGACGGCGGCCTGATCCGCAGCGTGGTCTGACATGACCCCCGACCTGCCCAGAGCCTTGCCCGGCCCTTTGCGCGTGACCCTCCTGCTGACCGGGCGGGAGGTCTGGGCGCGGCTCGCCTCGGTCTGGTTCTTTCTGGTCACCTCTGCCGTCTGCCTGATGGCTTTGGCCTATGGCAGCGGCTTTCAGCACAGTTTCGAGACAGAAACCGTGGTGGTCACCGCCGATCCCCTGCAGGTGCTGAACGTGCTGGTCGTGGTGTTCCTGGGGCTGGTTCTGGGCCTGCGCCTCGCCTCGGCCCTGGCCTGGGAGAGGGAGCATCGCACGCTCGCGGTGCTGCTGGCGGGCCCGGTGACCCAGGGCCCGGTGGTTGCCGCGAAGTTCCTGGCCGAGCTTTGCGTGCTGCTGCTGATCGTGGCGCTTTACTGGGCCTATCTGCTTTTGGGCCAGCCCCTTGGCGCGGAGGTCTTGGGCCTTGCCGATACCGCGCCGGTCTGGCTTCTGGTCGTCATGGTGCTGCCGGTCATGGCGCTCGGGCTGCTGGTTTCGGCCTTCATGGCCTCGGTCCGGGGGGCGGTGGTGGTGTTTCTGGCGCTTGCCGGGACGCTGGTCGCCTTCGAGGCGGTCCTGGCCTGGCTGACCCTGTCGCCGCCGCAGGATATGAGCCTGACGATGCTGTATCTGCGCGCGGGGATGCAGAAGGTGGCGCTGGTCACGCATCTGGTCTCGGGCGTTGCCTATCTTGCGCTTCTGGTGATGCAGATCGCCAACCAGACGCTGCTGTCCTTGCGCGATGTGGCAGGTGCCGCGGGCCTGACGCTGGCGACGCTGGTCGCGGCGGTCATGGCCTTGAAACAACGGGGGGCCGGAGAATGAGGCGCATCTGGATCGCATCCGTGCTGGCCCTCGGCCTGAGCCTGCCCGCCCTGGCCCTGGAGCCTGCGCGGCGCGAGGTGATCGTCACCTCGAACCGGGTCTGGGATGGCTATGTCTATCAGGAGAATTTCGTCCCCTCCGCCCAGACGGACATGACCTTGCTGGCGGGGCAGGACAATGCGATCAGCTTTGTGCGGACGCAGGAATATTACTGGCCGCTCTCCCGCCAGACCTATGTCGATTTCGACCGCGAGAAAGAGCCGGTGGCGGGCACCCTGCGGATCAGCCAAGGCGGGCGGCAGGTGGCCGAGGTGGCGGTGGCGCCCTATGCGATGGTCTACCCCAAGGGCGCCGCGCAAGGAGAGGGCCATCTCATCTGGGGCGATGCGGCGCTGGCCGAATTTGCGGAATATCAGGCCGATGCGCAGGCCTTCGCCGTGGCCTTCTCGGCCAGCCAGCAGGCAGAGGCCGGATACGAGCGCCGCTTGAAAGAGGCCGCCATCGCCCGGCTGGCCGGCAAGGGCGTGCAGGAGGTGACCCCGCCGCCCGCGCCACCGGTGCCAAGCCTGAAGCTGGTCACCCGCCCCGTGCCGGGCCTGCGGGTCAACCTGCCGGTCGGCGACTATCAGATCGCGCTGTGGCTGGACGGCGGCCCGGTGCCCGGCGCGCAAAAGACCCTCCACATCACGGCAGCTTCCGAACGCGATGTGATCACCGCCGACATCATCCCGGAAGAGCGCTGGACGCGGCCCTTGACGGCCAATGACGGGGCCGAAAAGGTCTATGCCCGGCCCGGCACCACCTTCTACCTGACCCTCGCCTATGCCAGCCGCTTCGACGCCGCCTCTTACCTGCGGGTCGTGCAGCCCCAGGCCGAGGCGGTCGCGGGGCGGCAGATCTGGGTCAGGCGGCGCGCGGCTGATGCAAGGTCGGTGCGGCTGGGTTGGGGTGAAGATAGCCCGGCGCAGGATCTGGCCCTGACCGTGCTGAAGGTGCAGCAGACCGAAGGCGCGGGCTTCGGCTATGTCGTCCGCCCCGCCAAACCCTCCGAGCCGCCGGACCTCACCGCCTTTGCCGTAACCGTGCCGCAGGACGCCAAGCTGTCGCGCGGCGGCTTTGCGGCCGAGGACAGTTCGGGCGCAAGTCTGGCGCGGCAGGTCGTCGTGGTCCAGCCGCGGCGCGAGGGCCTTGCCTGGACCCTCGCGCTGTTGCCCGCGCTGGCGGGCTTTGCGCTGATGATCTACCGGCGCAGGGTCTTAACCTAGCAGCGCCAGAATCTCGGACATATCGGCCAGGGGCAGGGTGCCCGCAGGCGCCGTGCCGATCGCATGGGGCACGAAGACCGTCCGCATCCCCGCCGCCAGCCCCGCCGCGGCCCCGCTGGCGCTGTCCTCGATAACCAGGGCTTCGGAGGGCGCCACGCCCAGAAGCCAGGCGGCGCGCAGGTAGCCTTCGGGCGCGGGCTTGCCCTGGCGCACATCGTTGCGGCTGATCGTCACGAGGCCGGGCCGCGCCAGCCCCACCGCGCGCAGATTGGCATCGACGATTGCCCGGTCGCTGTTGGAGACGACGGCCTGCGCCAGCCCCAAAGCCTCGACCTGCCGCCAGACGGCAAGCGCGGGTGCAAAGCTGGCGAGGGCGGAAATCCCGGCGAAGTAATGGTAATGCTTGCGCTTTTCCCAGGCGATCGGGTCCATCTTCAGGCCCAGATCGGCGCAAAAGCTGCGGTAAAGGTCATCCGCGGCGCGACCCATCACACGTTCCATCAGGTTGTCGGGCACGGCAAGGCCCGCCTCGGTCAGCGCCAGCCGCAGCGCCTCTACCGCGATATGTTCGCTGTCGACGAGCGTGCCGTCCATGTCCCAGAGCAGGGCTTTAATCATTTGGGTTCTTTCCTACCAGGTCGTTGACCGGCTCCATCGCAAGGCGGAGGCGGGTGAAAAGGGCGGCGAGGTCGGCATAGCGGGCGACCTCGGCCGGATCGGGGAGGATCGGTTCGCGGTGGCGGACGAGGGCGCCCGCCGCCTCGACCGGTGAGGCGAAATGGCCCAAGGCGGCAAAGCCGAGGCAGGCGCAGCCGATCAGGCCGGATTCCGGCTCCACCGTCGGCAGGATCGCGGCGTCGAAGACATTGGCCTTGATCTGCAGCCAAAGGTCGGACCGCGCCCCGCCCGCCGCCGCGATGATCTGGTCCGGCGCGTTGAAAGCTTCGCGGATCGGGCGGGTGGCATCCTGCATCGCCAGAACCACCCCCTCCATCACGGCGCGGTGCAGATGCGCCGGCCCATGCGCCGCCGTCAGGCCCAGAAAGCCTGCGCGGGAGGCCTCGCCCCGGCCCAGCCGCTCGCCGGTCAGATAGGGCAGGAAGATCAGCCCATCGGCGCCGGCGGGCACGGTGGCGGCCTCCTCCGACAGCGCCGCATAATCGCGCTGGCCACGGTCCAGCGTCCGCTGAGCCCAGCGGATCGCATCACCCGCCGCATCGACCACCGCGAAGGCGCCCCAATGGGCGGGCGTCATGGCCAGGTTCATCACCTGAGGATGGCAAAGCGGCCGCGGGGTCAGCGTCGTCAGCAGGAAAGAGGTGCCGGTGATGTCGCTGACCTGACCGGGCTGCGTGACACCCGAACCAAGAAGGGCGCAGGGGTAATCCCCGGTCCCGGTCAGCACCGGCAGCCCCTCGGGCAGGCCCGTCTCGGCGGCGGCGGCTGCGGTGACCGTGCCGAGGATGCTATCGGCGGCGTGCAACGGCGGCAGCAGGGCAGGGTCGAGCCCAAGGCTTTGCGCCGCCGCTTCCGACCAGCTGCCGCGCGACGGATCGGAAAGGAAGGAGGAGCCTGCCTCGCTCCAATCCATCGCGTGCTGGCCGGTCAGGCGCAGGTTGACATAGTCCTTCGGCATCAAAAGTGTGGCGGCGCGGGCCAGGGCGTCAGGGTCGTGTCGGGACAGCCACAGGAGCTTGATCCCCGGCCAGGCCGTCGTCGCCGAGTTGATCGCGGCGGGAAAGTCGCCCGCGGCGATGCGGGCGTTGATCTCGGCCGCGGTTTCAAAGGCGCGCTTGTCGTTCCACAAAGGTACGCGGTGCTGCACCGGATCGCCCGCCGCATCGACGAGAACCGGCGCATGCATCTGGCCGCAGCAGACCAGCGCCTGCAGCGCGGCCTCCGGGTGGTCGCGTTCCAGCCCTTGCAAAAGCCCGCGCAGACAGGTCTTGACCCCCGCCCACCACGCCTGTGGCGCCTGTTCCACCCAGCCGTGACGCGGGAAATGCGTGTCATGCGCCACGGCGCTGCGGGCCAGGATGCGGCCCTTGAGGTCGATCACCCCGGCGCGCACCGATCCCGTGCCGATGTCGAGGGCGAGGATCGCCGGCGTCACCGCTCCCATGAAATTCTCTTCCCTCGGCGCATTTTTCCTCCCGCCCCTGAAATTCATTTCGATGCCTCTTGTAATAGAAGAAAATAACTTCTACAACAGAATCGTGGAATCAAATTTGAAACCGCCAGCCAGATCCTGGGGAGGGGAGCCTGATGGGACAGACCGAAATCGAAGCCTTGATCGGCGCCGCGCGCCTGTTGCCCGTGGTGGTGCTGGACCGGCCCGAAGACGCCGTGCCGCTGGCCCGCGCGCTGGTGGCGGGGGGCTTGCCGGTAGCCGAGCTCACCTTCCGCACCGAAGCCGCCGCCGATGCCATCCGCCGCATGGTGGATGAAGTGCCGGAGATCCTCGTCGGGGCGGGCACCGTCCTGAGCGTGGCGCAGGTCGATGCGGCCCATGCGGCGGGGGCGAGGTTCCTCGTCACGCCGGGCTTCAACCCCTCGGTCGTGATGCGGGCGCAGGAGCTGGGCCTGCCGATCGTGCCGGGCATCAACAACCCGACCGGGGTGGAGCAGGCGATGTCCTTTGGCCTGAGCCTCGTGAAATTCTTCCCCGCCGAACCCAGCGGCGGCGTGCCGTTCCTCAAGGCGCTGAGCGGCCCCTATGGCGCGATGCGCTTCATCCCGACCGGGGGTGTGGGGGCGAAAAACCTTGATGCCTACCTGGCGCTGAAGGCGGTTCTGGCCTGTGGCGGCTCCTGGATGGTGGACCCCGCGCTGATCCGCGCCGGCGACTTCGCCCGCATCACGCAATTGACCGCAGAGGCCGTGGCGCTGACCCACAAGGCCTGACTGCATCCCGAAGAACAGTCTAACGGAGGACTTGGAATGTCGAACACTACCCTGTCAGAGGGCCTCTCCCTCAAGGGCAAGACCTGCATTGTGACCGGCGCCGCCTCGGGCATCGGGGAGGCCGTCGCGCGGATCTATGCGGCGAATGGTGCCAATGTCGCGATGATCGACTTTGACCGCGACAGGCTGGACCGCATCTCGGCCGAGATCGCGGCGGCGGGCGGGATCGTCCTGCCGATCTTCGCCGATGTCTGCGAGGAAGACAAAGTGCGCGCCTTCTTCAAGCAGACCCATGATGCCTTCGGGTCGATCGACGTGGTGGTGAATTCGGCCGGGCGCGACAGCCTGGCGCCGCCGGTCACGCAGGTGACGCTGGAGGAGTGGAACAAGACCATCGGCCCGAACCTGACGGCGGTGTTCCTCTGCTGCCGCGAGGCCTTTCTTTACATGGAAAAGCAGGCCAGCGGCGGGCGGATCATCAACATGGGTTCCTCCTCGACCCGCGTCGCCTCGGGCCCGGGTCATAGCCCTTACCGCGCATCGAAGCACGGGATGCTGGGCTTTTCCAAGAACATCCTGCTGGAAGGCGTCGGCAAGAACATCGGCGTGACGGTGCTGAACCCCAGCCATGTGAAGACGCCGATGACCGAGATCATCGACAAGGGCCTTTATGACGGCAACCTCGAGGCCTACACCGATGGCTGGCTGGACGAGAAAGAGCTGAAGGAAGGCATCCACGCCTCCTGCATCGAGGTCGACAGCGTGGCCTGGCTGGCGCTGTTCGTCGCCACCCGCACCCCGGATGTGACAATCCCGACCGTGGCGCTTTACCCGACGCACAAGGCCCACCGCTACGGCATGGAGGTCTGAGCGATGCAGGCCGCCGTCTATCACGGCATAGGCAAGATCACCGTGGAGCGCCGGGAGATCCCGGCGATCCGCGAGGATGAGCTTCTGGTCCGGGTCCGCGCCGCCTCGATCTGCGGCACTGACCTCAAGATCCAGCGCATCGGGCATTTCAAGATCCCGGACCCGGCGAATATCGTTCTGGGCCATGAGGTTGCGGGCGAGATCGTGCAGGTCGGATCTTACGTCTCGGGCTGGAAGGAGGGCCAGCGCATCGCCGTGGTGCCCAATGTCGGCTGCGGGCGGTGCGAGATGTGCCGCCACGGCTTCAACAACATGTGCCCCGAGTATGAGGCCTTCGGCATCAGCATCGACGGCGGATTTGAGGACTACATGCGGGTGCCGGCGACGGCGCTGTCGGGCGGCAACATCGTCGAGGTGCCCGATGGCATGGGATGGGAAGAGGCCGCGGTGGTCGAACCCCTGTCCTGCTGCTTCAACGCCTGGAAGGGTTTGGAGGTCACGCCCGAGGATACCGTCCTCATCATCGGCCCCGGCCCGATCGGCGCCTGTTTCGTGCAACTGGCCAAGGCCTGGGGCGCCAAGCAGATCCTGATGGTCGGCCGCCGCGAAAGCCGCCTGCGCGAGGCGGAACGCTTTGGCGCCGATATCCTGATCGACAGCAGCAAGGTCGATGTCCTGACCGAGGTCATGCGCGTGACCAAGGGGCGCGGCGTGGATGTGGTGGTCACCGCCGCCTCCACCCCCGATCTGCAACCGCTGGCGATCCAGTGTCTGGCGCGGCACGGGCGGGTCAACTTCTTTGGCGGGCTGAAGAAGGGCACGCTGGTCGAGCTTGACACCAACCGCATCCATTACTGGGGGCTGAAGGTTCTGGGCACCACCGGGTCCTCGGTGCAGGACTATGACCGCTCCATGCGGCTGGTGGCCGATGGGCAGATCAACGTGAAGGACATCATCAGCCACCGTTTCGCGCTGAGCGAGGTCAACGCCGCCTTCGACTTTGCCCGCTCGGGCGAAGGGATGAAAACCGTGATCCTGCCGGGAGAAGCCGCATGAAAGCCGCTGTTCTGCATGCGCCGGGCGACCTGAGGGTCGAAGAGGTGCCGATGCCCGAGATCGGCCCCGATGACGTGCTGGTGCGCGTCATGGCGGCGGGGATCTGCGGGTCCGACATCGGCCGGGTGATGGTGACGGGGACCTATCATTTCCCGACCATCCCGGGCCATGAGTTTGCCGGGCTGGTGGCAGGCGTCGGCGCGCATGTCGCCCACCTCGCCATCGGCGACAAGGTGGCCGTGGCGCCGCTGTTGCCCTGCTTTGCCTGCGAATGGTGCCAGGCGGGCAAATTCTCGCTTTGTGACACTTATGATTTCATGGGTTCGCGCAGCGACGGCGCCTTTGCCGAATACCTCAAGGCTCCGGCGCGCAATGTGCTGAAAGTGCCCGAGGGCGTCAGCCTGGACGAGGCCGCCATGATCGAACCGGCGGCGATCATCCTGCATGGCATCCACAAGCTGAACCTGTCGCTTGGCGATGCGGTGGCGGTGGTGGGCTGTGGCGCGCTGGGCGCCTTTGCCCTGCAATTCGCCAAACTCTCGGGCGCGCAGCCGCTGATCGCGATCGACGTGGACGAGACGAAACTGGACCTCGCCCGCGCAATGGGGGCGGATCTGTGCATCAACCCGGCCAAGGTCGATGCCGTGGCCGCCGTGCTGGCCGCGACCGGGGGCAGGGGGGTGAAGATCGCGCTGGAATGCGCAGGCTCCGCCCCCGGGCGCGATCTGTCCATCCTGGTCACCGCCAAGCAGGGCAAGGTCATGCTCTATGGCACGGCCTATGGCGACGTGACCTTTGCCGAGAAAGCCTTCGCCCGCATGGTGCGCGAAGAGCTGGAAGTGGTGGGCTCGTGGAACTCCTACTCCCTGCCGTTTCCGGGCAAGGAATGGTTTGACATCATGGAGCTTCTACGCACCAATCGGTTACTTATGGGGCCGCTGATCTCGCACCGGGCGGCGCTTGAGGAGGCGCCGGGGATATTCAAGGCCCTGAAGGGCCGCAGCTTCGGCCCATACCACAAAATCCTGTTCAAGCCGAATGGCTGAGCGACCTGAGGGGGGAGACTATGGCACAGACCTATGTGATGGCGCTGGACGAGGGGACGTCGAGCGCGCGGGCCATCCTGTTCGACAAGGCGGGCAATATCGCGGCCCTGGCGCAGCGCGAGTTCCGGCAGATCTATCCCAGGCCCGGCTGGGTCGAACATGACCCGACCGAGATCTGGCAGGTCCAGCTTTCGGTCGCGCGGGAGGCGATGCAGAAGGTCGGCGCCCAGGCCTCCGACATCGCGGCCATCGGCATCACCAACCAGCGCGAGACCAGCCTGATCTGGGACCGCAAGACCGGCCAGCCCCTGCACAATGCCCTGGTCTGGCAGGACCGCCGCACCTGCGGCATCTGCGACGGGCTGAAGGACAAGGGGCTGGAGGCTTACGTCAAGGACAACACGGGCCTCGTGATCGACGCCTATTTCTCGGGCACAAAGCTGGCCTGGGTGCTGGACCATGTACCGGGCGCCCGCGAACGCGCCGAACGGGGCGAGCTTGCGGCCGGCACCATCGACACCTGGCTGATCTGGAACCTGACCGGCGGGCAGGCCCATGTGACCGACGCCTCCAACGCCTCGCGCACCTTGTTGTTCAACATCCGCACCGGCGATTGGGATGAGACGCTTTTGGAGGCGCTTCGGGTGCCGCGGGCGATCCTGCCCGAGGTGCGCAACTCCTCCGAGGTTTACGGGACGACCGACCCCGACCTTTTCGGCGGGCCGATCCCGGTTGCGGCCTGCTGCGGCGACCAGCATGGCGCGCTCTTCGGCCAGTCCTGTTTCGAGGCGGGGATGGTCAAGGCGACCTATGGCACCGGCGGCACACTTTTGATGCATACCGGCGACAAGATGATGCGGTCGGAGAACGGCCTGCTGACCGTGGTGGCCTGGCAGTTGGACGGCAAGATCGAATATGCGCTGGAGGGGACGCTGTTCACTGTGGGTTCGGTCGTCCAGTGGCTGAGGGATGAGTTGAAGCTGATCCACTCGGCCTCGGAAACCGAAGGGGCGGCGCTGGAGGTGCCCGATACCAACGGCGTCTATGTGGTGCCCGCCTTCACCGGCCTTTCGGCGCCCTGGTGGGATCAATATGCCCGCGGCGCCATTGTCGGCATCACGCGGGGGGCCAACCGCAACCACATCATCCGCGCCGCACTGGAGTCGATGGCCTATCAGATCCGCGACGTGATCGACCGGATGCGCGCCGATTCCGGCATCGAACTGACCGAGCTGAAGGTCGATGGCGGGGCGGTGATGAACAATTTCGTCCTGCAATTCCAGGCCGATCAGCTGGGCGTGCCGGTGATGCGGCCCGAAGTGGTCGATACCACGGCGCGGGGGGCGGCGTTCCTGGCCGGCCTCGCCGTCGGCTACTGGAAGGACAAGGCCGAACTGAAGGATGCCTTCGCGCTGAACCGCGCCTTCCTGCCCTCGCCCGACCGGGCGGGCGCGGACAGGCTTTACGCCGGCTGGACCCGCGCGCTCGACCGGGCGCGCGACTGGGCCGAACATGATTGAGGATGCCATGACCTATTCCCCCGCAACCGCCCGCACGATGTATTTCATCGGCGTGACGACACAGAAATCCTCGATCATGAAGGTCTTTCCGGCCTGGGCCGCACATCTGGGCCTGAACGCGGTGATGAAGGGCGTGGACTTCGCCCCGAACTCTCCACCCGAGGCCTATCGCGGCGTGGTCGAGTTCATCAAGGGCGATCCCCTGTCGCTGGGCGGGCTGATCACGACGCACAAGGTGAACCTGTTGAAGGCGTCGAAAGACCTCTTCGATACCCTCGACCCCTATGCGCAGACACTGGGCGAGATCAGCTCGATCTCGAAACGCGGGGCCCGGCTGATCGGCCATGCCAAGGACCCGATCAGCGCTGGCGCGAGTTTCGAGGCCGTGGTGCCCGCGGGCCATTGGGCGGGGGATGCGGCACTTTGCATCCTCGGCTCGGGGGGCTCCTCGCTGGCGCTGACGCTTTATCTGCACAACAAGAAACGGGCCGGGGGCGAGGTGCCACAGCGCATCGTCGTCACGGCCCGGCGTGAGGCCTCCCTGGCCGAGATGCGCCATGTTCATTCCCAGATCGGTTTCGGCATTCCGATCGACTACCGACTGGCGGCCAGGCCAGAGGATGCCGACATGGTGGTGGGTGCCCTCCCGGCCCGCTCCATGGTCGTGAACGCCACGGGGCTGGGCAAGGACGGACCGGGGTCTCCTCTCACCTCGGCTATCCGCTTCCCCGAAGGCGGGCTGATCTGGGAATTCAACTACCGCGGCGATCTGGTCTTTCTCGACCAGGCCCGTGCGCAGGAAACCGCCCGCGACCTGACCGTGCATGACGGCTGGGTCTATTTCATCCACGGCTGGACCCGCGTCGTGGCCGAGGTCTTCGACATCGACATTCCGATGTCCGGCCCCGCCTTCGATGCCCTCAGCCGGATCGCCAAAGACGCAACCTCCTGAACAGGTGCCCAGATGACCGACATGACCCCGACCAAATTCGACTTCAACACCGTGACCGGCGCTTCGACCTCAGCCACGCCGATCGCGCGGCCCCTGTCCACGCTGAAGGGCTATTTCAGCGACGAAGCCGCCTTTGACTCCGCCTTGGCGGCCGGCGACCCGATGGTTTACGAATATTTCGACATGGGCGTGCCCGAGACCGATGGCAACGTGGCCTACGGCACCACCTCGATCAAACCCGGCAAGATCGGGGAGGAATATTACATGACCAAGGGACATTTCCACACCGTGCTGGACACGGCCGAGGTCTATTACTGCCTCTCCGGCCATGGCGGCATGATGATGGAGACGCCCGAGGGCAAGGTCGAATGGCGCGAGATGAAAAGCGGCGATGTGGTCTATGTGCCGGGCCGCTGGGCGCATCGGTCGATCAACATCTCGAAGACCGAGAATTTCGTGATGTTCTTCGCCTTCCCCGGCCATGCCGGCCATGACTACGGCACCATCGCCACCAAGGGCTTCCGCAAGCTGATGGTGGAACGCGACGGCCAGCCCGTCATGGTCGACAACCCGCGCTGGCACGGCTGAACCCCGATGTCAGGCAAAATCGCCATCACCCCGCGGTCGCTGTCGGCTGCGGGCCACCCCGCGCTGTCCCTGCTGACCGATCGGGGTTACGAGATCGTCTATCCCGCGCCGGGCAAGACCCCGTCCGAGGATGACCTTCTGCGCGCCGTGCCCGGCTGTGTCGGCTGGCTGGCGGGCGTGGAGCCGATCAGCCCCCGCGTGCTGGAGGCGGCACGCGGCCTGCGGGTGATCAGCCGCAATGGCACCGGGGTCGACAACATCGACCTTGGCGTGGCCCGGGCGCAGGGCATCGCGGTCGAACGCGCGATGGCCGCCAATGCGCGGGGCGTGGCGGAGCTCGCCATCACGCTGATGCTGTCGGCCTTCCGTTCGGTCCCCTGGTCGGCGGGTCAGCTGCGCCAGGGCGACTGGCAACGCCGCATCGGGATCGAGGCGCAGGGCCGCACCCTCGCCGTGATCGGCTGTGGCGCCATCGGTCGTGAGGTGGCGGACCTGGCCCTGGGCCTTGGCATGTGGGTGGTGGGCTATGACCCTTACCCCTCGAACTCCTTCGCGCGGCCCGGTTTCCGCTTTGCCGGGCTGGAAGAGGCTTTGACCCAGGCCGATGCCGTCAGCTTTCACTGCCCGCCGGGTGCCGCGCCGATCCTCGATGCCGAAATGCTGGCGCGGATGAAGCCGGGCGTCGTGGTGGTCAACACCGCGAGGGCAGAGTTGATCGACGATGCAGCGATGCTGGCGGCCCTCGATTCCGGCCAGGTCGGCGGTCTGGCGACCGATGTCTTCCGCAAGGAACCGCCCGAGCTTTCGCCCCTGCTGACCCATGACCGCGTGATCCTGACGCCGCATGCCGGGGGCTTCACCCAGGAATCGGTCGAGCGCGCCACGCGGGTCGCGGTGGAAAACCTGCTCAAAGTGCTGGAGGCCTGAATGCTGGACGCCCGCCCGCTGCAAGATGTGAACCATCTGGCCGCGCCGGAGGGTGCCGCTGTCTGGTGGCTGGGGCAGGCGGGGTTTCTGGTGGCGCAGGGCGGTCTGCGCATCGTGATCGACCCCTACCTGTCCGACAGTCTGGCCGAGAAATACCGTGGCAAGACCTTTCCCCACCTGCGGATGATGCCGCCGCCGGTAGCGCCGGGCGCCTTGCGGGACGTGGACTGGCTCCTCTGTACCCATGCCCATACCGACCATATGGACCCCGGCACCATCCCGGCCCTCTTGGCCGCCAACCCCAAAGCCCAGGTTCTGGCCCCGCGCGCCGAACGCGCCAAGGCTTTGGAGCGGGGCGTGCCGGAGGACCGGTTGCACCTGATCGACGCTGGGGAAAGCCTTGATCTGGGGGGCGTATTGATCACCGCCACCCCTTCCGCCCATGAGGAACTGAAGATCACCCCGAGCGGCCATCTTTACCTTGGCTATACGCTGACGGGTGGCGGCGTGACGCTCTGGCATTCCGGCGACACGGTGCCGCATGACGGGCTGGTGCCAGCGCTGCGCCCTCTGGCGGTGGATCTGGCCCTGCTGCCGGTCAACGGGCGCGATGCGCGGCGGGCGGCGAATGGCGTGCCGGGAAACCTCACGCTGGAAGAGGCGGTCGGCCTGACCGATGCGATCGGTGCCGCCCATATGCTGGGCCATCACTTCGGCCTGTTCGACTTCAACACGCTGGACCGGGCGGAGGGCATGGCGCGGCTGGCGCGGCTGACGCCCAAGGCAAGCGTAAATCTGGTGCAGCCGCAGGTCGCCTATCACCTGCGGCCAAGGACTTGAATCATAAGGGAGAGAGCGATGGATTTCGGACTGACGGGCAAGATCGTCGTCGTCACCGGCGGCAATGACGGGATCGGCAAGGCCATCGCCCGGGCCTTTCACGACGAGGGGGCGGTGGTCATCATCAACGGCCGCAACCAGGCCCGCCTTGACGCCGCCTGCGCCGAGATCGGCCCGCGCGCGCATGGGGTCGTGGCCGACCTTCTGACCGCCGAAGGCGCCGAAACGCTGGCCGAGTTTGCCAAGGGCTTCGGCCCGGTCTCCTACCTTGTGAACAACATCGGCATCTTCGATGTATGCGACTTCTTCGAGGTCAGCGACGAGCGCTGGATCGAATATTTCCAAAGCAACATCATGACCGCCGTCCGCATCACGCGGCTGATCCTCAAGGACATGCTGGCGCGGAACGAGGGCAGCGTGGTCTTCATCTCCTCCGAGGCGGCCGTGCGGTCGATCGGCAACATGACGCCCTATTCGACGACCAAGACGGCGATGCTGGGCCTGAGCCGGTCGCTTGCCGAACTGACGCGGGGCACCGATGTGCGGGTGACGAGCTACATGCCCGGCAGCACGGCGACCGCCTCGGTTCAGGGCTATTTCGCAGGACTGGCCAAGGAGCAGGGCAAGAGCGTCGAAGAGGCGCTGCGCGATTTCTACAAGGATGTGCAGCCCTCGAACCTGACGCAGAAGCTGATCGACCCGGCGATGCACGGGCGCGGCGTGGTGCAGCTGGCCACCAATGCGGCGATGAACGGGGTGACCCACCGCGCCGATGGCGGCACCGTCCGTTCGATCCTCTGAGAGGGTGAAATGACCGAATTTGGCATCCATTCCCTTGTCTTCGGCGACATCTGGGACGAAGCCCACGCCAAAGCCGCCTGCCGCAGCGCGCGCGAGATCGGCTATGACCTGATCGAGGTGCTGGTCTTTGACCCGGCCACGCTGGACGTGCCGATGACGGCCCGGGTGGCGCGTGAGGCGGGCATCGGCCTGCGGCTTGGCATGGCTTTGGGGGCGGACAGCGACATCTCCTCCGCCGACCCTGCCACGGCGGCGCGGGGCGAGGCGACGGTGGCCCGCTGTCTGGAGATTGCCGCCGATCTTGGCGCGCCGGCGGTCAGCGGCATCACCTATGCCGCCTTCAACAGCTACACCGCGCCCCCGACCGCGGCGCAGCGCGCGCAGGTGGTGGCGAGTCTTGCCCGGCTTGACCGCAGGGCGGGGGAGCTGGGCGTGCGGCTGGGGCTGGAGCCGGTCAACCGCTATGAAAGCTATATGGTCAACACGCTGGACGAGGGGGCGGAACTGATCCGCGCCGCCGGGGGCACGAACCTGTTCCTGCATATGGACACCTTCCACATGAACATCGAGGAAAGTGATTTCGCCGCCGCCATCCACCGCACTGCGGACCTGCTGGGCTATGCCCATCTGGCCGACAACAACCGCGCGCTGCTTGGGGCGGGGAATTTCGACCTGAAGGGCTATCTTCGTGCGCTGGCCTCGGCGGGCTATCAGGGCGATTACACGGTGGAAAGCTTCTCTCCCCGCATGCTGACGCCCGGGCTTGTCGGCGGGCTGCGGCTGTGGCGTTCGGGCTGGGAAGACCCGGTGCAGCCGGCGAAAATGGCGCTGGCCACGCTGCAGGCCGGCGTGGCTGCGGCAAAAGCCGGCGTTGCCCCCGGTTGAGAAAAGAAATTCCTTTTCATACCCGCTGCAAGCTATAGAATTGCGGGGACGGGTCAGCCAGAGGGATGCGCGCGATGAACACGCCGGCAGAAGTGAGCCAGGGGCTTTTGGCGCGGATCCGCTGGAAATCGGCCTATATGAACCCCGCCCTTCGCCGCATCGCGGACCGGGTTCTCAAGGCGCCGGAAGAGGTCAAGTCGATCTCGATCAAGGACCTCGCCACCCAATGCGAGGTGTCGGAATCCACCGTCACCCGCTTTGTCCGCGAGATCGAGGTGAAAAGCTTTCAGCATTTCAAGATCCTGATCGCCGAGGAACTGTCGCAGAACGGTCGCCCGGTGGCGCCGCCGCTGTCGGACCGCCATGTCTACGAGGATATCACCGATGCCGATGACACGGCCTCGGTCCTCTCCAAGGTCACGGCGCGCTATGCGATGACGATTGCCGACACGCGGGCGGGCCTGTCCTCGGAAGAGCTGGAAAAGGCGGTGGCGGCGATCGAAAAGGCCGAGACTCTGGCCTTCTTCGCGATGGGCGCCTCGCTGATCTGTGTCGAGAACGCGCTGTTGCGCTTCATGCGGGTCGGCAAGTCCTGCCAGTTCTTCCGCGATCTGGGGATCCGGCAGATCTCGACCTCGACCCTCGGGCCGAAGTCGCTGGCGATTGCGGTGTCGAACTCGGGCCGGACGATTTCGACGGTGGACAGCCTGAAGACCGCCAAGGCGCAGGGCGCGGTGACCATGTGCATCACCTCTTTCCCGGATTCGCCCATCGTGCGCCATGCCGATATCAGGCTGTTCACCCCAACCGTTTCCGGCTTTGCCGGGTCGGCGGATTATCAGGAATCCATGGTCTCGAAGATCGCGCAGCTGCAGGTGATCGACGTGCTTTATTCGCTTTACGCAGTGCGCAATTTCGGCAGCGCCATCGCCGGGCTGGAGAAGACCTCGGACGTCACCTCGCTGACGCGGTACTAGCCGCTCCGTCCTACGGTTCGGCGCGGTGCGTGAAGGGCAGGACAGGTTCAATCGGCCGTCCAGCCGCCATCCAGCAGGACCGCGCTGCCGGTCATCAGGCTGGCGGCGTCGCTGGCCAGGAAGACCGCGGCCCCGGTGATATCCTCGACCGTGCCAAGCCGGCCGAGCTTGATCTTCGACAGGACGGCGGCGCGGAAGGTCGGGTCCTCGAAATAGCCCTTGGTCATCGGGGTTTCGATGAAGGTCGGGCAGATCGTGTTGACACGGATTCCGTGGGGCCCGAGTTCGACCGCCAGCGCCTTGGTGAACCCCTCCAGCGCCCATTTCGAGGCGCAATAGAGCGTCCGGTTGGCCGCACCGACATGGCCCATCTGCGAGGACATGTTGATCACCGTGCCGCCCTTGCCCGCCGCAATCATCTGCCCGGTCACCGCCTTGGCCGCGAAAAGCGCCGCCCGCAGGTTCAGGCCAAGGACGGCGTCGTAATCCGCCTCGGTAACTTCGGACAGGGGCTTCGGGCGGTTGGTGCCGGCGTTGTTGACGAAGATGTCGAAGGCGGGCAGGGCGGCGATGCGGGCGGCAAAGCCCGGCACGTCGGTCACGTCGGCCACAAGCGCCTGCGCCTGCAGACCCGCGCGGCGGAGCGAGGCGGCCTCGCCCTCGACCTCGGCGCTGGTGCGGGCGCAGAGCGTGACCTCGGCGCCCGAGGCGGCACAGGCCTGTGCTATGGCGAGGCCGATGCCGCGCCCCGCGCCGGTGACGAGGGCCCGCTTGCCGTCAAGCCGGAAGCTCGGGGCCGGCACGCTCATTCCGCCGCGGCCCCATAGGCGAGGTTCTGATGGCCATAACGGCGCACCCGGACGTTGCATTGTTCGGCATGGCCGACGAACCCTTCAAGCAAGCAGAGGCGCGAGCCATAGGCGCCGATCATCGCGGCGGCCTCGTCGGTGGTGATGCGCTGATAGCTGTGGGTTTTCAGGAACTTGCCGACCCAGAGCCCGCCGGTATAGCGCCCGGCCTTCTTGGTGGGCAGGGTGTGGTTGGTGCCGATCACCTTGTCGCCATTGGCCACATTGGTGCGCGGCCCGAGGAAGAGCGCGCCATAGCTGTGCATGTGTTCGAGGTACCAGTCGTCGCGGTCGGTCATCACCTGCACATGTTCCGAGGCAATGAAATTGGCGGTGTCGAGCATCTCTTCATGGCTGTCGCAATGGATGACCTCGCCGTAATCCTCCCAGCTTTTGCGGGCGGTGTCGGCGGTGGGCAGGATGTTCAGCAGGCGGTCGATCTCGACCAGGGTGGCCTCGGCCAGCTTGCGGCTGGTGGTCAGAAGCACGGCGGGCGAGTTGTAGCCGTGTTCCGCCTGACCCAGAAGGTCGGTGGCGCAGATCTCGGCATCCACGGTGTCATCGGCGATCACCATGGTCTCGGTCGGGCCGGCGAACAGGTCGATGCCGACCCGGCCGAAGAGCTGGCGCTTGGCTTCGGCGACGAAGGCGTTGCCGGGGCCGACCAGCATGTCGACCGGTTTGATCGTCTGGGTGCCAAGCGCCATGGCCCCGATCGCCTGGATGCCGCCCATCACATAGATCTCATGCGCGCCGCCGAGCTTCATGGCCGCGATCACCGCCGGGTTCGGCGCGCCCTTGAAGGGCGGGGTGGCCGCGATGATGCGCGGCACCCTGGCGACCGAGGCGGTGGCCACCGACATATGCGCCGAGGCGACCATCGGGAATTTGCCGCCGGGGACATAGCAGCCGACCGATTGCACCGGAATGTTGCGATGGCCGAGGATCACGCCGGGCAGGGTCTCCACCTCGATATCGCGCATGGAATCGCGCTGGGCCTGGGCAAAGTTGCGCACCTGGGTTTGCGCGAACTTGATATCCTCCATGTCGCGCGGGGCGACGCGGTTCATCAGCGCCTCGATCTCGCCCTCCGACAGGCGGAAGGCGGGGGGCGAATATCTGTCGAACTTTTCCGACAGGTCACGCAGGGCGGCATCGCCACGGGTCTCGATGTCTTTCAGGATGGCTTCGACCGAGGCGCGGACCTTGGCGTCCTCCTCCGAGCGGGCCTGTTCTGGCTTGCCGTTTTTCAAATGCGTGACGGTCATGGTCCGGTCCTTTTCTTGGCATGGCGGCGGCAGGCGGGTCAGCCTGCCAGATCGTTGGATTTCTTGAAGGCGGCGAGGCGGCCCAGCATCGCGTCGCGCCAGGCCCGGCGCTGGGCGAGGTCGGCTTGCGGCAAGACGGCGCGGCGGTCGGCGGTGGCCTGGGCGACCAGCGCCTCCGGCCAGGGCCCTGGCGGCGGCTGGCGCACCATGCCGGCGTAAAGGCCGCGCAGGCGGGCGGCGTAATCCGCGATGCCGCCCGGCGCGTTGAGGTCGATCGTCTCGAAAGGCCCCATGAAGGACCAGCGCAGGCCGAGGCCATGGGCGATGGTGGCGTCGATATCGGCCAGGCTGGCGATGCCGTCCTGATAAAGCGCCCAGGCCTCGTTCAAGAGCACGCCCTGCAGGCGGTTCAGGACAAAGCCGTCAATCTCGCGGCTCAGCCGCACCGGCACCTGGCCCACGGCGCGCATCAGCTCGGCCACCCGGTCCACCGTGGCGGGATCGGTCCAGGGGGCGGGCACGACCTCGACCACCGGCACCAGATGCGGCGGGTTGACCGGATGGGCGATCAGGAATTGCGCGCGGTTGGCGCAGCCTTCGGTGAACTTCGAGGCCGGGATGCCCGAGGAGGAGGAGCCCACCACCGCATCCGCGGCCATTGCGGCATCGATGGCCAGGCTGACCTCGGTCTTGGCGGCGACGGTCTCATAGACCGATTCCTGCACATAGAAGGCGCCTTCCAGCGCATCATCCAGCCGGTCATGCACCGTGATCCGCGCTAGAACCGCGTCGGGCGCCTCGATCAGGCCGGCGCTCTGCAATTCGGCCAGGCTTTCCTGCGCCCAGGGCAGGATGCGGGCGCGCACCTCGGGCGAAGGGTCATGGGCCTGCACCCGGTAGCCGGCGCGGGCAAAGACCAAAGCCCAGCCCGAGCCGACCAGCCCCGCCCCGATGATCGCAACCGGACGCCTGTCCTGCATCACGACACCTTCGATTTCTCGCCATCGGCGAGGCAGATTTCGGTGATGCGCAGGCCTTCCTTGCTGATCCGCGAGGGGAAGGCGTCGCGCAGGCCTTCTTCATGGATCGGGATCACCCGGCGGGCCTCGTAGCCGACCTGGCTCATCATCTCTTCGGTCGCAAGGATCAGGTTGGTCTGGCTGCCGACGGCAAGGCCGACCGGCGTGTACATCGTGTCCACATCGACCACCGCGCCCGAATTGCTGAGGTTGGAGAACTGGTAGACCAGGTCACCCGCCAGAACCCAGGTGTCCTGCGAGGGCTTTTGCCCGTCGTTGCGCACCGTCACCCACATCGAGCCCCAGGTGTGGCTGTCGGGCGCAGAATGCAGGTCGATGCCCGGCAGCACATCCTCCAGCGCGCCATCCACCGTCACCAGCCGCTTTTCGGCGGCAAGACCCACGCCGCGCACGATGTCGCCGGGATCGACCGCCACCATCATCCAGCGCATCCGGTCGGGCAGGGACATGGCCCAGACCCATTTCGAAATCTCGCGCTCCTGGATGTAGAACTTGGCTTTCGGGAAGTCCTCGACATTGCCGAAATGGTCGAAATGGGCATGGCTGATGAAGCAGGTGTCGACATCGGCCGGCGTCAGGCCCACTTCGGCCAGAACCACGCCGGGGTCGCGCCAGTTTTCCACGCCGAAGCGGTCACCCAGCGTCTTGCCATAGGCCTTGTCGTTATAGCCGACATCGACCATCGCGACATGGCCCTTGCCCTTGATGACGACATAGCAATAGGGCAGCTTCACATAGCCCTGGTTATGCGCGCCATAGAGAACGCCGCTTTTGTGGTACTGGCTGACATAGCTGTATTCCAGAACCCAGATCGAATAATCCGCCATCGTTTCCTCCCCTTCGTGATCAGCTTTTGGCCTGCGTGCAGGCGCAGCAGGCATGTGTGAAATCAACCATCTGCAGCCCGGCCTTGGGTGCGGTCGCGGCCTCCAGATGGGCGTAGGCGCGCTTGATCTGCAGCGTCATCCGGTCGAGCTGTGGTCCGGGGTCAGCGCTTGGGCGCAGGGCCGGGAACGTTCTCAGCACAAGGCCGGAAAAAGCCAGCGCCTGGTCGAGTTGCGCCTTGTGGCCCTGCAGGCCGGAGGGGGCCGCAAGCGCCGCCAGCCGTTCCGCCGCATCCTGCCAGCGGGCGCGGCACTGGGCGAGTTCGGGCAGGTCGGCAACCTCGGTCCGGGTGGTCAGACGGGCCAGGATCAGCAGGCCCGACAGCTGGCCGATGACGCGGCGCAGGTCTTCGTAGATCGGTTTGCAGGCGCGGGCATAGGCCACCACCGCATCGCTGCCGAGGGTGCGGGCCAGTTCCTCGGGGTCGGGCGCCGCTTCGGGCAGGGCGCCGTCGAGGGAGAGGATGCAGTCCGGCTTGTGGCTGGCGGCAAGGCGGGTGAAGAGGTCGGTGCCGGTCATCTGGACGCTCCTTGCCGGCGGTCGCGGACGGTGCTGCGTTCGACCAGCGGGCCGGGGGCAATCCGCTGGATGCGCTGCGGGATCTGGCGTTCGGCGGCGAGTTCGCGGGCCAGGATCACGGTGGCGGCCATCATCTCCTCCAAGGGTTGGGCGACCGTGGTCAGCCGGTGCGAGGGCCAGCCCGCCATCGCGATATTGTCGTAACCGATGACCGAGACATCGCCGGGCACGCTGATCCCGAGGCCTTCCTGCAGGGCCTCGATGAAGCCGATCGCCACGATGTCGTTGGCGCAAAGCACGCCATCGGGGCGGCGTGGCAGGGCGTTCAGGCCAAGGCCCGCGGTATAGCCGGCCTCGTAGGAGAACATCCCCGCCTCGATCACCTGCGGCGGGGCCAGACCGCGCGCCACCGCCCCCTCGCAGAAGCCGCGCTGGCGTTCGACATTGGTCGAAGCGCCGGGAAAGGCCGAGACATAGGCCAATTCGCGATGGCCGAGGTCGATCAGATGCGCCGCGGCGCGCCGCCCGCCTTCGACATTGTCGCAAGAGACGCCAAAGCCCAGTCCATCCGCCGAAAGCCGGTTGAAGAAGATCACCGGCGCGCCGGCGGCCTCGCATTTCTCGCGGGCGTGGGAATCGAGGTTGGTGGCCAGGACGATCATCAGGTCGGGCTGGTAGGTCAGCAAAAGCTCGACCGCCTCGTCGATCTTCTCGGGCTGCTCGGCGGCGGCGAGCATCAGGTTGATGCCGGCCTGCTGCAGAAGGCTGGTCAGACGGGTCATGACCTCGGGGTAGAAGGGGTTGGTCAGGTCCGAGACGACCATGCCGGCGATCTGGGTCTTCTTGGTGATCAGGCTTTGCGCAAAGGGATTGGGGCGGTAGCCGATCCTTGCCGCATGTTCCAAGACAGTCTTGCGGGTTTCGGGGGCGATCACCGCATCGGGATAGAAGGCGCGCGAGACGGTGGACACCGACATGCCCAGATCGCGGGCAAGGTCCTTGACCGTGACGCGGGCTCTGGGATTGGGTTTTTGCGGGTCCATCGGGTCTCTCCTGCTGCATCGGGCCGAACGGGTCGGAAGCCGCGATAATGCGCATGATCTGTCTTTAGGCAATCGGAACGAGGGGCCGCGGCCCGGCCGAGGGAGCATCGCCCGGGCCGCAGCTTGGGCTTACGGCTTCACCGTCGCCTCGACCTTGGTCAGCTTGTAGATGTCGGGCGAGGCCTCGCAGGGATCGCAGTTGATGCCGGGCTGGTTGCTGGCCTCGGTCACCTCGGCGGGCAGGGGCTGGATCGTCGCCCCGGCGACCGGCGTGCCGTTCAGCGCGGATTCGACATTGACCTCGGGCAGCAGCACCGGGTTCAAGACCTCGCTGACAAAGGAGGACGGCACCTTGGACGGCGGGAAGACGTTGCAGCCATCGGTATAGCTGTCGCCGGTGCAGACCTTGACCTTGTCGGCCGGAACCCAGGGCAGCGGATATTCGATGTTGTGCGGCGGCAGATCGCGCTTCTTGGTCAGGACCTCCATCGCCAGTTTGAAGGCATAGCCGGCCTGGGCGGGCGGCGAGCCGGCCGAGACGCCCTTCAGACCCTTGGCCTGCATGTCCGGATCGGCCAGCGCCAGGCGGAAGCCGGCGGAATTTTCGCCCGTCATCGGCACCAGCGGGTGGCCCGCGTCGAGAAGCGCCTGGATCGCCCCGTATTCGCCAGCCTGCGCCCAGATGCCCTGCACATCGGGATGTGCGGCAAGGGCCTTGGCGGTTTCCTGCTGCGTGGTGCGGTCATCCCAGTAAGAATAATATTCGGCGACGACCTCGATGCCGGGATATTGCTTGAAGATGCTCATCGCGCCATCGGTGTGCCGCTGGTCGACCGAATTGCCGGGCACGCCGCGCGACAGGAAGATCTTGCCCTTGCCGCCGAGTTCATTGACCAGCGCCTGGGCGGTGTTCTCGCCAAAGCCCGAGGACAGGTAGCTGACGTTATAGGCGCAGCTTTCGGTCACGGTGGCGTCGTACATGAAGAACAGGACGCCCGCCTCGCAGCCCTGCTTGATGGTGCGGTTCAGCGCGGTGGAGGAGATCGGGAAGCTGATGATCGCATCGGCCCCGGCGTCTATCATGCTTTCATAGGCCGAAATCTGCCCCTGGGGATCGGTGCCCGAGATATTCTCGATCAGCTCGACCTCCTTGTCATAGGGGGCGGTGGCGGCCAGCGCCTTGACGATATTGGCCGCCTCGGACTGCCAGGCATTGCCCGAATAGCTGAGGCTCAGATAGATCTTGAACTTGTCGCCATCCTTGGCCTGGGCCTCTGCCGCCCAGATCAGGCCAGACGCGGCCAGGGCAGCCGTGGCGACCGAATTCTTCAGCCAGTTGAAGTGCATTGTCGTCTCCTCCTCCGTTGGGGTTGGCTGCGGCGCGCCTTGTCTCAGCGCCAGATCGTCCGCAGTTTCTGAAACAGCTCCTCGCGCAGCAAAAGCAGCGCAAAAAGCACGATCGAGCCTTCGATCACCGTCCGAAGGCCGAATTCGAGACCGAGCGCCGAGATGATCGTGCCCAGCGTGGTGAGCAGGATTGCCCCGCCGACGGTGCCCAGATAGGTGCCGCTGCCGCCCAGGATGGACGATCCGCCGATCACCACCGCCGCGATCGAGGGCAGCAGGTAGTCATCCCCCATCCGCAGCGTGGCGCCGTTGGAATAGCCGACCAGCGCGATGCCGACGAAACCGGCGCACATGGAAGAAAGCACATAGGGCAGGATCTGCATGGCGGTGACCGGCACACCGGCGATGCGGGCGGCCTCCAGATTGGTGCCGATGGCATAGAGGTAGCGGCCAAAGATCGAGCGGCTTTGCACCAGCCAGCCCAGCCCCACGAAGCCCACCAGAACCACCACCGGCATCGGCAGGCCGAAGAGGCGCGCCTTCATCAGGGCCACGGCGGCAAAGGGCGCCGCCCCGCGCGGCGTTCCGCTGGTATAGCCCAGAAGCGCCGAGGCCACGATGATCGACATGGCCATGGTCATGATGAAGGGCGGCACCCTAAGGAACACCACGCCGCAGCCCGACACCAGCCCGACCAGCCCGCAGATCACCAGCACCACCGGCAGCAGATACCAGGCCCCCGGGTCGCTGGCGCCCACCCAGCTGGTGGCGAGGATGCCGCCCAGCGTGATGACGGCGGGCAAGGACAGATCGAGCCCGCCCGACAGGATCACCAGACCCTGACCATAGGACAGGACCACCAGAAAGAAGCCCAGCACCAGCACGGTTTCCACCTGCGACCAAGAGCCGAGCGCCGGACTGACGAACCGCGCGCTCAGCAGCAAAAGCACGCAAAGCACCGCCACGGTCACCGCGCTGATCGTCTCGCGGCTGATCCGGGCGCTGGCCCGCTTGTCGCCGGCTTGGGCGAATTGCCCCTTGGTCTGGCCGATCTGCTCGGTCATTTTCTGTCTCCGATCCGGGTCAATACGCCGCTGAAGACCACGGCGAGGATCAGCGCCACGCCTTGAAACATGCCGGTGTAGAAGGATGAGACACCGGAGGAGAACAGAACCTTCTGCAGCAGCATCAACAGCGCCGCCCCCATGACCGAGGCGAAGATCCCGCCCCGCCCGCCGGAAAGAGAGGTGCCGCCAAGCGCCACCGCGGCAAAGGACAGCATCAGCAGCGGCGTCCCGGCATTGGGGTTGCCCGTGGCGGTCTGCGCGCTGAGCATGAAACCCGCGATGCCGTAAAGCGCGCCCGCCAGCATATGGGTGAGAAAGCGCACCCGCAGCGTGTCGATCCCCGAAAGCCGGGCCGAAGCCTCATCCGCGCCGATCGCATAAAGTGCCAGGCCAAAGTTGGTGCGGCGGATCAAGAGCCAGATCCCCACCACCGCCGCCACCACGAGGCCAGAGACGGGCAGCGTCTTCCACAGCCGGTCGGTCATCTGATCGGCGGTCCAGTTCGCCACGGCTCCACCCGGCGCCTTCAGGATCACCAGGGCGATGCCCTGGCAGATGATCATGGTGGCCAGCGTCGCCGCGATGGATTGCAGCCTCAGCACGGCGACCAGAAGGCCGTTGACCGCCCCCACCGCCAGCCCGATGGCGATGCACATCAGCAGCGAAAGCACGGCACCGGCGGGACCGTCGAGTGGATAGACCGCCATCGTGACATTGCAGATCGAGATGACCCCCGCCACCGACAGATCGAACCCGCGGCTGATCACCACCAGCGCCTGCCCGGCGGCCGCCAGCGCCAGGGGCGCCGTGTTGTTCATCAGCGAGGCAAAGGAGGCCGTCGTCAGCGCCCTCGGCTGCTGATAGGCGTAAAGCGCATAGAGGATCAGATAGATCGCAAGGATCAGCCCCGCCCCCTTGGTGAGCCGGATCAAAAGCCCCTGCCAGGCCGGCGCTATGCTGTTTTCCGTCTGGACAAGGCTCATTGGATAGGCCCCCCGACCGGCGTGCTGCGGCCGTGGATCGCGGTGACCAGCGCCTGTTCGGAAATCGCGGCGCCGGCGAATTCCTGGCAGATCCGCCCGTCGTAAAGCGCAAGGCAGCGGTCGGCCAGTTGCACGACCTCGGGCAGTTCCGAGGAGTAGAACAGCACCGATCCCCCCGTCGCCACGAAGGCGCGCATCGCGGCGTAGATGGATTGCTTGGTGCCGACATCGACCCCGCGCGTCGGGTCAAACAGCAAAAGCGTGCGCGCCCCGGTGGCGAGGGTGCGGGCGACCAAGGCCTTCTGCTGGTTGCCGCCGGACAGATCGCCGATGGCAAAGCCCAGGTAGCGCGGGTTCATCTCGACGGCGCGGGCGGCGGGCAGGGCGGCGCGCAACTCGGCCTGCGGGCCGATCAGCGTGGCCACTCCGGCCTTGGGCAGGATCGGCAGGACCACATTGGTCGCCGCCGAAAGGCCCGCGAGAATGCCCTCGGTCTTGCGTTCCTCCGGCAGATAGGCGATGCCGCTGCCCGCCTTCAACGCCTGGCGCGGGCTGGTGATCCGGGCCGGCTGGCCGTCGATGGCGAGGCTCCCCCGTTCGGGGGCGGCAAGACCGGAAAGAATGCGGAACAGCCCGCGCTGGCCCTGGCCCTCCAGAGCGGCGAGGCCGAGAAGCTCGCCGGGGCGCAGATCGAACGACACCTCGCGCAGCCCTTGCCCGCCCAGACCCTGAACCGACAGCCGCGCCGCACCGGCAACCCGCGCCGAGGACGGGTTCTTGCGGGCGGAATGATCGACCCTGCGGCCCACCATCATCTCGAAAATATCGTCATCCGAGGCCGCGGCGAGGCTGACAGAGGCGATCGAACTGCCGTTGCGCAGCACGGTGGCCTCGGCGCAGATCTGGCGCACCTCGGCCAGCCGGTGGGAGATGTAAAGCACCGCGACGCCCTCGGCCGTGGCCCGCCTGATCCGCTCGAACAGCCAGTCGGTCTCCGCCAGGGCAGCGGTCGGCTCATCGAGGATCAGAACCCGGCCGCCCTTTTCGATGGCGCGGACGATCTCGATGCGCTGGCGTTCGGCGAGGGGCAGGGCGCTGATCTGGGCCGCCGGATCGATCCGCCCGAGGTCGTGGCGGGCGAGGATGTCACTGGCCACCTCCATCACCCGCCGGGTCGAGACCAGACCGATCGGGCCACGCGGCAGGCTGGGCAGCAAGAGGTTCTGCGCCACCGACAGGTTGGGGACCAGGCTCAACTCCTGAAAGGCGGTGGCGACGCCAAGCGCCCGCGCTTCGGTGAGCGAGCGTGGCAGATAGCTTGCGCCGCCAAGCTCCATCGTGCCGGCATCGGGCTGCGCGGCCCCGGTCAGAACCCGCACGAGGGTGGATTTTCCGGCGCCATTCTCGCCCAAAAGGGCATGAACCTGCCCGGCGGCAAGGGCGATATCCGCCCTCTCCAGCGCGACGGTGGCGCCATAGGTCTTGCGCAGTCCGTTCGCGCAAAGCGCAATACGGCGCCCTTCGGGAACGGCCTGCGCCGCGCCCAGTCTGGCCTCTTTCATCGTGGTCTCCCCCCACTTCCTCAAGCCGCGTTCGGTGTGAGAACGTTCCCTGAGAACGTTCTCATTTGTGCATGACGAATCCCCTACGTCAAGAATTTTATTGGAGGGTGTCAGAGGGAAGGGCGCGGGTTGGAATTTAATGTAATGATTCCAGACGCCTGTGCGTCCGTTGAATGCCCGTGGCGGTGAGGCGGCGGCCCAAGGCCCCGCCAAACCCTGCCCGGCCCGCGGGATGGGGCAGCGTCCTTGCCTGCTCCTTTGCGGGTTTCAGCGGTGGTCGGTCTTGCTGACTCGCATCACGGCGCCTGCCAGACGTTCCAGCGGCAGTTCCTCCTCCACCGCGCCGGCGGCCTTCGCCTCTTTGGGCATGCCATAGACGACGCAGCTTTCCTCGTTCTGGCCGAAGGTGCGGGCATTGGCGTTGCGCATTTCCTTCAGACCGCGGGCGCCGTCGTCGCCCATCCCGGTCATGATGACACCGATCGCATTTCGCCCCGCCACCCGCGCGACCGAGCGGAACAGCACATCGACCGATGGCCGGTGGCGCGAGACGGGCGGGCCGTCCTTGATGTCGACCATGTAATTGGCGCCGCTGCGCTGCACCAGAAGATGGTGGTTGCCCGGCGCCACCAGGGCATGGCCGCGCAGAAGGCGGTCGCCATGCTTCGCCTCGGAAACGCTGATGGCGCAGGTGGTGTTCAGCCGGTCGGCAAAGGCGCGGGTGAAGGCACCGGGCATATGCTGGACGATCACGATGGCGGGGGAGTCGGGCGGCATCGCCTCCAGAAAGATCCGCAAGGCTTCGGTACCGCCGGTGGAGGCGCCGACCGCCACGATCTTCTCGGTGGTCTGGGTCATGGCGCCCGAATTGCCGGGCGCCGCCAGAATGACATCGGCACTGTGCTTGGCCTCGACGGCGGTGTGGCGCTGCAGGAAGACGCGGGCCTTGCTGGCCGCCCTGATGGTCTCGATGATGGTGCGATGGCTGTCGTCGAGAAAGGATTTCACCGCCATCTGCGGCTTGCAGATCACATCCACCGCGCCCGCCGCCATCGCCTCCATATAGGTGGCCGATTTGTCGGCGACGAGGGAAGAGCAGATCACCACCGGGATCGGGTGCTGCGCCATCAGCTTGCGCAGGAAGGTCAGCCCATCCATCCGCGGCATTTCCACATCCAGCACGATGACATCGGGCCGCTCCTGGCGCATCTTTTCCGCGGCAACAAAGGGGTCCATCGCGGCGGCCATCACCTCCATCGCCGGGTCGGAGTTGATGATCTCGGTCAGGCTCTGGCGGACGACGGCACTGTCATCCACGATCAGCACCCGGGTTTTCTTGCGCGGCGCTAAGCCGGGTTCATGCAGCATGGCTGGACTTTCGGTAAACGGAGGGGGCAACTTGGGTCAGATCGGCCGGCAGGGGCGAGATCGCCTCGGCATGGCCGGTGATCAGGTAGCCGCCGGGACGCAGGCGGCTGAGCACATTGCCGATCGCGGCGATCTTGTCCCTGTTTTCGAAGTAGATCAGGACGTTGCGCAAGAACACCACATCGGCCGTCACCTTGAATTGCGGTGACAGGTCCACGAGGTTGGCCCATTCGAACTGGGCCCTGCGCCGCAGATCGGGCGCGATGCGGAACACCGGTTCAAGCGCGCCGATTGCCGCCCCGGGTTTGGAGCGCAAGAGATAGCTGCGCCGCAGCTCCTCGCTCAGGCCGGAAAGTTCGCTTCTGGCAAAGACCGCGTTTGCCGCCCGCACCAGAACCCGGCGCGAGATGTCGGTGCCGTGCAGGCCCCAGCGCAACCCGCCCGGCATGGCCTGGCTGTACTTGTCGAGGACGATGCCCGCGGTCCAAAGCTCGGAGCCGATCGAACAGGCGGCCGACCAGACGAACAGGGGCCATTCCTTGCCGGCACCGAGCCTGACCAGTTCGGGCAGGCCAACCGTGCGCAGAAATTCGTAATGCCCGCTTTCCCGGAAGAAATCCGTCGTATGGGTGGCCAGCGCCTCGACCAGATGCTGGGCTTCGCGGCCGCCATCATCGCTTTGCAGCCGCCGGATGTAGTCGCCGACCCCGGCCATGCCGAGTTCGCGCAGGCGGCGGTTCACCCGCAGGGACAGAAAGCCAAGATTGCCGGAATCGACATTGATGCCGGACAGGCGCTTGACCGTTTCGACGATCAGGGCAGCATCGCGCGGCGCTATGGCTTCGGTCGGATCGCTGGTGCCAACCAGCAGGTCTACGATGGCTCGATTTGCTGAATTGCGCATGGGTCACTCGAAATCAAAGGGGCCTCGCAGGTCGTCCGCCAAAAGCTTGCTGAAGGACAAAACGAAGACGAGGCGACCCTCCAGCCGCGCAACCCCTTCCAGGACAGAGGAATTCCAGGTGCCAAGCGCGGTCGGCGCCGCCTCGATCCGTTGCGGGGGAATCTCGGTCACCGTACGCACCCGGTCCGCAATGATCCCGATGGCGGATTTGGTCGCACCGCCGATTTCCAGCACGATGATGCGCCGGTCGGGCGAATTCGGGTCGGACCCGAGGCCCAGCTTGCTTTGCAGGTCGAGGACGGCCAGCCCCTGGCCGCGCACGTCGATCATGCCCAGAAGCTCCATCCCGGCATTGGGCAGGGGGGAGACCGGTTGCATGTCCAGGATCTCGCGGACATCGCGGACATCGGTTGCCAGGGTCTGCGCCCCCATGTCGAAGGTGACATAGGTCGCGGCCTGATTGGCCTGTGCCACCTCCACCTCACCTGGTTCATCAAAACCCATGAAAGCGGCAGGGGGCGTCGCGGTGGTTGCTTTGGCCAGGGCCATCAAGACACCTCAAGGTTTTCGGGGACAGAGTGGGGTGCCGGGATCGGCCCCCCGCTGGGGATGCCGTTTTCAGTAACGCTCGAAATCCTGATCGGAGACCTGGTCCGGCCCCAGATCCACCAGTATCCCGTTGGTCCCGGTCCGCCGCGCGGTGGAGGCGACCGGCATTTCCGCGGCCTTCGGCTTCAAGGGCGTCACGGTCGCGCCGGAGCGGCCTTGCTTGGCCGAAGCCACCGGGCGCTTGGCGGATTTGCCAAGCGGATGATGCGCCGTGCGGTCCGCCTCGGTGCCAAGATCGAAGAAGCCGATGACCCCATGCAGCGACTCGGACTGCGAGGCGAGTTCCTCGGAAACCGAGGCGGCCTCGGTCGCGGCGGAGGCGTTGCTTTGAATGACCGAATCGAGCTGGCGGATCGCCTGGTTGATCTGATCGGCCCCGGTGTTCTGTTCGCGCATCGCGGTCGAGATTTCCTGCACCAGATCGGCGGTGCGGCGGATGTTCGGCACCAGAACCTGCAACATCTCGCCAGCTTTCTGGCTGACCTCGACCGTCTTGCCGGACAGGGCGTTGATCTCGCCCGCGGCCTGCTGACTGCGCTCGGCCAGTTTGCGCACTTCCGAGGCGACGACGGCGAAGCCCTTGCCATGCTGCCCGGCGCGGGCCGCTTCGACCGCCGCGTTCAGGGCCAGAAGGTCGGTCTGGCGGGCGATTTCCTGAATGATGGTGATCTTGTCGGCGATGGTCTTCATCGCGGCCATCGCCTCATCCACCGCCTTGCCGCTGTCGATGGCCTGCTGCGCCGACTGCGTCGCGATCTTTTCGGTCTGGGCGGCATTGTCGGCGCTCTGCCGGATATTCGCCGTCATTTCCTCCATCGCGCTGGAGGCCTGTTCCGCCGCCGCCGCCTGTTCGGTCGCCCCAGAGGACAGCTGATCCGCCGTCGCATTCATCGCATGGGCCCCGTTGGCCACCGCATTGGAGGCGGCGTTCATGTCAGAGACGACGGCGCGCAGTTTCGAAACCATCACCTCGAAGGCAATGCCCAGCGAGTCATCCTGCGAGCGCCGTTCGGTGGTGACCGTCAGATCGCCCTTGCTGATCCGTTCGGCCACCGTGGTCATTTCGCGCAGCGACAGGCTCATTTCGCCCATGGCTGCCAGCAGATCGCCGACCTCGTCCTTGGCGCTGGTGGTCGTGTCCGACCACAGATCGCCGATCGCGACCTTGCGGGCGACCGAGACCGCGCGGCCAAGCCCGCGGCTGATCGTGACGGAAAGCCAGATCGCAGCGATGGAACCGCCGATGAGGGCAAGTCCCGCCATGGCCAGCAACAGGCTGCGCTTGGCGTTGTAATCGGCCTGGGTGTTGGCCACGTTCTGCGCCATCGTCTCACGGGCCATGCTGACGATCTTGCCGGACAGATCCATGAGCTTGGCCTGCTCTGCCGCAAAATCGCCGTTGAGCATGTCCGAGGCCTTGACGCTGGACATCTGCATGGACAGGTCCAGCACCTGTTTCATCACGTCAGACCATTGCTTGAAACTGGCCATCAGCGCGTCGACATTGGTGTTCGTGCCCAGCCCGGTCAGGCCCTTGAGCTTGCTCAAGGCCTCGTCCGCCGACTTCAGATTGGCGGTGGCATTGGCGATCTCCTTGGCGATCTCGTCCTGATTGCGCGTGATGATCGCATTCTTTTCGCTGATCAGCGCCTTGTATTCCGACCTTTCGAACTGGTCCATCGCGTCTTCGAAATCGATCATCGGCACCAAGCCCGAGGCCACGGCATCGGCACGCACCTGATCGACCAGCTTCTCCATCTCGATCCGGATGCGCCGGCCATCGCCGGTCGACAGATCCGCGGCCTTCTGATCGGTGTTGGACCGCGAAATGGCGATGATCTGCGTCAGGATATCGCGCACCTTGGTGGTCAGCGGCGCCATCTGTGCCAGCGCCTGATCCGTCTTGTCATCGGCGACGTTGCGCAGATCGACGATGTCCTTGTCCAGGTCATCCTCGGCACCCTTGATGGCCGCCTCGATCGAGGTCATCTCATCGTCCGAGAGGGAGTTGATATGGCTTTTCGTCATGCTCTCGATCGACACCAGCGAAAGCTGAAGTTCGCCCGCAATCCGCACGCTTTCGGCGGATTGGTCGACGATGCTTTGCATCTGGGCATTTTCCGTGGCCAGTGCCGTGACCGAAATATAGGCCAGCCCGGACAGAAGACCCAGAATGGCGACGAAAGTGGCAGCGAGTTTGGTCTTGATGGTAAGGCGCATGGTGCGGTCCTTGCGAAAGATCGTTGAGGTCAGTTCATGCCGGTAGGCGCGGGCTCGGGGCGGAACAGGGTGTCACCGTTCAACACAACGACGAGGCCCTTGGGATAGCGCAGGACGCCCAGCACATAGATGTCGGGCCAGGGGGCGCCGAGGTCGGGCACCGCCTCCAGCTTGCCGAGATCGACGTCCACCACCTCTTCCACCGCGTCGGCCATGATCGCGAGCCGCAAGGGTTCGCCATCGAGCGTGGTCTCGATCACCACGATGCGGGCGGTGGATTGCGGTTCGGAGGGCTGCATCCGCAGCCGGTGGCGCAGGTCGAGGACCGGCACGACGGCGCCGCGCACATTGATCAGCCCGGGCGCGAAGGCGGGGGCGTTGGGCACGCGGGTGATATGGATCGGGTCGATGATCTCGTTCACGATTCTGACGGGTAGGCCGAAGGCTTCCCCCGACAGGCGCATGATCAGGGCCATTTCGGCGCCCTCGGCCAGGGCGGAGGTCACCGGCCCCTGGGATGTGGTCTCAAGATTCAAAGCGCGCCCTCCCTAAGCGGCATGACGGGTCTGGTCCTTCGCCGTCGCCAAGCGGGACAATCGGCTGACATCGGTGATCAGGGCCACGGAGCCATCGCCGAGGATCGTGGCCCCGGCAAAGCCTTCGACCCGGTCGTGATAGGGGCCGAGCGATTTGATAACGGTCTGATTCTGGCCAAGAATATCATCGACGACGAGGCCAAGCCGGGCCCCCTCCGCCTTGACGATCACGACCCGGCGTCGGGTCTCATTGCTGGGCGGGGCGCCGAAAGCGTCGATCAGGTCGATGAAAGGCACCAGCCTTTCGCGGATCTGCAGCATGGTGCGGCCGCTGTCCCGGCTGCGTTCCAGCGCGTCGAATTCGACGCATTCCTCGACCGAGGCGAGCGGGATGACATAGCGCGACGTGCCCAGACGGACCAGAAGCCCGTCGATGATGGCAAGGGTCAGCGGCAGGCGCAGGGTGACCCGCGTGCCCTGTCCCGGCCAGGATTGCACATCGACCGAGCCGCGCAGCGCCGTGACCGTGGTCAGCACCGCATCCATCCCGACCCCGCGCCCCGAGACGGAGGATACCGTCGCCGCCGTCGAAAACCCCGGCGCAAAGATCAGCTTGTGCAGCTCGCCCGTGGTCAGATCCTGTTCGGCACCGATCAGCCCGCGTTCGACGGCCTTCTGACGGATCGCCGCCGCGTCGAGTCCCTTGCCGTCATCCTCGATCGAGATTAGGATTTCGCCGGCTTCCTGCCGGGCCGATAGGCGCAGCCGACCCTGGGCCGGCTTGCCGGAGGCGGCGCGCGCCCCGGCTGCCTCTATCCCGTGATCCATCGAATTGCGGATCATGTGGACCAGGGGTTCGCTGAGACGGTCCAGCACGTTCTTGTCGATCTCGGTATCGCCGCCGAGGGTTTCCAGCACGACCTCTTTGCCAAGCTCGGTCGACAGATCCCGGACGACACGGCGGAACTTGCCGAAGACCATCTCGATCGGCAGCATCCGCACCGAAAGCGTCGCATCGCGCAGGCCGGTGACGAGGCGTTCGACCTCTTCGACCAGCCCTTCCAGCGCGGGGGCGTCGATGCCATCCGAAATCTGGCGCAACCGCGCCTGTGCGATCACCAGTTCGCCCAGCTGATCCAGGATCTCGTCGAGTTTCCCGGAGGAGACGCGCACGCTGTCGCTGGCGGCCTCGGCCTTGTGCCCGGTCGGCGGCTCCGGCGGTTTTGCGGCGGCGGGCTTTGTGGCTACCGTCTTCGTGCCTTCCACGGGCGTTGCCAGTTCCGGCTGAACCGCAGGGACGGGGGCGGCGTCGATTTCGCTGATGTCCAGTTCGGCATCATCGGCAAAGATGAAGACGGCCTCCAGCGCGGTGCGCGGCTGGCTTGTCGTCAGCTCGACCTGCCAGGTCAGATAGGAGATCGACGGATCAAAGGCATCGAGGCCGGGCACGTCGCTGGCATCGATCTGCGCCCGTCCGCTACCGAGGGCCAGCAGCTCTTCGATCAACCTTTCGGGCCGCATCCCGTTGTGCAGCGCATTGGGTGCCGGACGGAAGGTGATCTGCCAGCGGCGCTGGTTCTCCGCGACCGGTATCGCGGGTCGCCCGGCGTCAAGGCAGGCCTCGAGTTCGGACAGAAGCGCCGCAATCGGGGCGGATTTCACCAAAGCCTCCGCCTCGGGCGTGTCTCCACCGCAATCCAGCATCGCCATCATCTGGTCGCGCGCGCGCAGGACCACGTTGATGATCGCCTTGTCGACGGCCAGGTCTCCGGCTCTGATCCGGTCAAAGGCATCCTCGAAGTGATGGATGAACCCCGACATGAGGCGGAAGCCAAACATCGCCCCGCCGCCCTTCAGCGTGTGCAGGCCGCGAAAGACGGCGTCGATCATCTCGGGGTCAGGGTGCTGTTCCAGATCGAGGAGGGCGCTTTCCAGACCCTCAAGGATATCTTGCGATTCAAGAACATAGGCTTCGACGGCGGGGTTGAGGTTCACCATCGCTCAGCCCACCAGTTTCCGGGTGACCGCCAGAAGCATGTCGGCGTCGAAGGGTTTGTTCAGCCAGCCGGTGGCCCCTGCGGATTTGCCCTCGGCCTTGAGGTCGGCCTTGGTTTCGGTGGTCAGCATGACGATCGGCACGCCGCCGCCCTTCGGGTCGCGCCGGGCGTTGCGGATGAAGTCGAGCCCGTTCATCACCGGCATGTTCAGATCGACGATCACCAGAGACACGGTATCGGCGCGCAACTGCGCAATGCCCTCGGCCCCATTGGCGGCTTCGATGACGCGATAGCCCGCCCCGCGCAGGGTAAGGCCCACCATGTCGCGAATGGCCTTGCTGTCATCAATCGTCAGAATTGTCTTGGCCATCACTGGGGTTCCCTGCCTTGGAAGGTCTCGCTCGGATAGGTGGACGTGTCTTTCAGAAGCTGGCCCAGTTCGCGCTCTGCGATCGGGCCGAAGCCGAGAAAGCCATCCTGGCTTTGCAGGCTGAGCTTGCAGGCAATCGCGACCTGCAACGCGAAGACATTCGCATTGGGTTCATCGAATTCGATCAGAAGCGGGGTCTTGCGGGCGATCTGTGCGGCGAAACCCGTGCAGGCCTCGCCCGCGTTCTGAAGATCCAATTCGGACTGGATGAAGAGGATTTTATCAGTTTCCAATCGCGGCCCCCGTTCGCAAACCCATGACACGTCGATGGCGAGGGTAGGCAAACTCCTTTCCAAACCCGTTAATGCCTTGGAATTAGTCGGTAGAATTTGACTGGCTTAATTAAGTTTATCTTCAAGGAGATCCGACATATTCGCGGTTCCACGTGGCCCGGCCTCAAGGGCGCCAACACGACGAACCAGCGGGGTGCAAATTGTCCTGGCAGTCAGAATCCATCCGGATGCAGGCGGAAGGTGTCGAGGCCATGTCCGAATTTTCGGACAGGATTTCAACGCTTTGCGCCGCGAATGATCAGGTTGCCCAGCTTTGCCGCACGCTTCTGGATCTGAACGATGCCGAGGGCGCCTCTGGCCATCTGGGCACCCTGAGCCAGGTGATCGACGAGCTGTGTCACTACCTGGAAACCTGGCTCGGACGCGCCGAATCAACCGCCCTGCGCGAGAATTTCGGGCGGGTGCGCGCAGATCTGGAGGATATATACAAGATTGGCATCCGGTTCCGCGTCGTGGCCACGCTGACGGCGGTCAACGCAACCTCCAACACCACGTCGATGGATGGTTTTATCGAGGAGTTGCGGGCGGTTCCGGTTCAGATCCGTGCGGCCGTGGACACGCTTCTGGCCCGGCTCGCCAAGGTCGATGTCGTCGTTCTGGATGCGGTTCAGACCGCCAAGATCGGGCTGAATGCGCTGGGAACGGCGCGCGACCAGATGCATGGCCAATCGGATTCGACGGCGAAGATCCTGCTGCAGGCGGCGCGGTCGCGCGAGGAAATGGGGAGCATCGGCACCGCCTTCCTGAGCCAGAGTCAGGCGCAGACCAAAGTATTGGTGCGCGGCTTCCAGTATTCGGATTTCTTTGCACAACGCCTCGACCATGTGGCGCAAATGCTGGGCCGCGAAGAGGAATTCGGGTCCGCGGTTCTCTTGCTCGCCGCGCGGCAACTTTCTGACCTGGCCGAGGATGGGCGCGAAACGGTTCGCGATATCGAAGCGGCCTTGCGGACCCAATCGGGGACCGTGGAAAACTTCACCGCCGATTTTGCCGCGCAGGTCAAACTTTCGGCTGCGGTCAACACTGAATTGCAGGGGATTTTCCAATCCGTCATGATCTCGCGCGATGAGGCGCTGCCGGTCATCGCCAAATCGGTCGCCTCGTCGCGCCTCGTGCTCGGGGAAATCGGCCTCTGCAACGAAAGCTTTGCCAGGCTGGTCGAGATGAGCGGCGTGATGGATCTTGCGGCGATCAATGCCCGGATCCGTGCCTCGCGCGAGGATCGCGCCCGTGCGGCGATGGCCTTCCTCTCCGGCGCCGTGACCGAGGGGGCGAGCACTTGCCGCGATGTTCTGTCCAAGTCCTCGGCCGGGCTGGAAAAGGTGGCGAACCTGCAGAGCGCCGACATGCTGGATCGGCTGGTCGACTGCGTCGCGCGGTTCTCGTCCGCTTTCGAGGCCTGTCAAAACGGTCTGCGCGCCTCGGAGGATCTTGCGGCCCGGCTTTCCTTGACCCTGGCCGAGGTCTCCGCCTTGATCGACCGCTCGCAGATCATGCTGGAGGAGTGTCAGCGCACCGCGCAATCCCTGCAGGGGATCGTGCAGGCGATGGCGGCCTTCAGCGCAAGGCTCGCCAGCGGGGTTGCGGTGCCCAAGGTCTGGCCGGATATGGCGCAAGTCTATGATACCTATACGATTCAGGCCGAGCGTGACACCCATGACCGCCTCATCGGGCGCGAGATTTCCGTGCCGGAGCCAGTCAAGCAGCCGGAACTGGACGATATCTTCTTCTGAACGGGTCTGCCCAGCCAAGCCCTCTCAGGCCTGCGGCGCGAAGTGTGAAATGGTGAAAACCTGCCGCAGAAAAATGAAAATGGCTTTTCATTTTTCATAATTTCGGTGATCCTGTCGCAATCTCCCTGCGGAAAGAGCGATCATGATCCCTGATGAAGTGCCCGTCCTTGCCAATTCCCTGTGGACGGCCACGGCCCATGCCGCACCGCCGGCGCCCGCTTTGCGGGGCGAGGTCGAGGCGGATGTGGCTATTGTCGGCGGTGGGGTGACCGGGCTTTCTGCGGCGCTGCATCTGGCCGAACGCGGGCTGTCGGTGGTGGTGCTGGAGGGCAGGCCGCTTGGCTGGGGTGCTTCGGGGCGCAATGGCGGTCAGTTGAACCCGGGGCTGAAGCATGACCCCGACGCGATCGAGGCGCGTTTTGGGCCCGACATAGCGGCACGGATGCTGCGCCTGACGGGAGAGGCGCCGGCCTTTGCGATGTCGCTGGTCCGGCGGTTGGGCATCGACTGCGATGCGGTGCAGCCGGGCTGGATCCAGCCGTCGCATGACGCGGCCTCTGCCGCGGTGCAGGAGGCGCGGGTGCAGCAATGGGCGCGGCGCGGGGTGGAGATCCGGCGCCTGTCGCGGGCCGAAGTTGCCGATCTGATCGGCACCGATGTTTACTCCGGCGGTATCCTCGACCCGCGTGGCGGCAATCTGCATCCGTTGAACTTCACCCTGGGCCTTGCCGCGGCGGCGCAGCGGGCCGGGGCGCGGATATATGCGCAAAATCCTGTTATTTCAATCAGATCTGAGGGGGATCGCCAGGTCCTCACCACCTCTGCCGGGAGGGTGCGCGCGACCCGCGTGCTCTTGTGCACCAATGCCTATACCGACGCTTTGGTGCCGCCCCTGGCACGGACGCTGGTGCAGGTGCAGTCGGTTCAGGTGGCCAGCGCCCCTCTGCCCGCGGGTCTGCGGCAGAGCATCCTGCCCGGGCGGCAGGCCGCTTCGGACGGGCGGCGGGTGATGGTTTACTACCGGATGGATGCGGCGGGGCGCTTCATCATCGGCGGGCGCGGCGACTATAACGCGCGCGCCACAGCGGCCCTGATGGAGAATCTGCGCCGGATCGCCCGCAAGATGTTCCCGCAGTTGGGGGACGTGCCCTTTGACCATGCCTGGGGTGGCTATGTCGCGATGACGGCGGACCATTACCCGCATCTGGTGCCGATCGGTGGCGCGATGCTGTCGGCCACCGGCTACAACGGGCGCGGGCTGGCGCTGGCCACGGCAATGGGGCGGGTGATGGCCGATTGGGCCTCTGGCCGGCCCGCGGCCGAGCTGGACTTCCCGGTGACCCCGCCGCGCCCGATTCCGTTTCACTTTCTGCGCAAGCCGGCGGTCTGGGCCACGGTGCAGACCTTCCGGCTGCGGGATGCGCTGGGGATCTGAGGAATCCCGTGGATTTCGTGAAATACACCTCATCTGCATTTCAATAATGAAAATAGACATTGCAATTTCACGAAGTGAGGGCAAAGCTGTCTTGCATCCAAGGGGGGCCAGATGCGACAGAGTCGAGGTGTGACGGATGGGCCCGGCTTCCGCGCGGCCCTGTCGCTGCCCGGGGTGGCGGTGACCTTCGGGCTGGCGCTGTTTGCCTTGGGGCTGGTCGTCCTTTTGGCCTTTCGCAGCAATGACGGCTCCCTGCTGTTCGGGCCTTTGTCGGGGGCCAATTTCCTCGCCATCGTGACGGACAGCCTTTATCAGGTGGTGATGCTGCGGTCGCTGGCGATTGCCGGGCTGGTGGCGATTCTGACCGTGGTGACGGCCTATCCGGTCGCCTTCTACCTGGCCTTTCACGCGGGCGAGCGGCGCGGGTTGGTGCTGTTTCTGGTGACTTTGCCGTTCTGGACCAGCTATTTGCTGCGGGTTTTCGCCTGGAAGGTCGTGCTGGCCTTCAACGGCGTGCTGAACTCGGCCGCCTTGTGGCTCGGGGTCTGGGACGCGCCCTCGACGGCGCTGCTCAACACGCCGGGCGCGGTTCTGGTCACGCTGGCCCATGCCTATGCGCCCTTCGCGATCCTGCCGATTTTCGTGGCCCTGCAGACGATCCCGAAATCCCTGCTGGAGGCGGCATCGGATCTGGGTGCTACGCGGTTGCAGGTCTTCGGCCGGATCGTCCTGCCCCTGTCGATGCCCGGTGTGCTGGGCGGGGCGCTGGTGGTTTTCGTGCCCACGCTGGGGGATTACGTCACGCCCTCGATGGTCGGCGGGCCGGCGAGCGTGATGATCGGCAACCTCATCCAGGCGCAGTTCGGCAAGGCCAATGACTGGCCCTTTGGCGCGGCGCTGGCGGTGGCGACGATGCTGGTGATCCTGCTGGCCGTGGCGCTGGTCGCCCAGGCCAACCGCCGCTGGGGGAGCCGGACATGACGGCCAAGCGCAGCCTTGGCCTTTATGTGGCCCTCTATATCCTGTTCCTTTACCTGCCGGTGGCACTTATCCCGCTGTTTTCCTTCAACGACTCGATCCAGGCCGCTTTGCCGATCAAGGGGCTGACGCTCGACTGGTACCGCACGCTTTACGCCACCCCGGCGATTGGCGAGGCTTTGGGCAACAGCGTGATGATCGCGGTGACGGCGGCGGCGATTGCGACGCTGTGTGCCACGACGATCTCTTACCTCGATGTCTTTCCGCGCCCGCGCCTTTCGCGGCTGGTGGCGGGGCTGGCGCGGCTGCCGATCCTCATTCCCGGGGTCATCGTCGGCATCGCGCTTCTGATCTTCGTCAACATGATCGGCCTCGGCCCCTCGCGCGCCTCGATCGTGATGGGCCATGTGCTGGTCTGCCTGCCCGCCGCCGTCACCGTGCTGCATGCCCGCTTCGCAGCCATCCCGAAAAGCCTGGCCGAGGCAGCATCCGACCTTGGCGCGGATGAGTTCACCGTCTTCCGCCGCGCGATCCTGCCGCTCGCCTATTCGGCCATCGCCTCGGCCTTCACCCTGGGGTTCCTCACCTCTTTCGACGAATTCGTCGTGGCCTATTTCCTCGCCGGAACCCAGCCGACCCTGCCTTTGTACATCTGGAGCCAGCTGCGTTTCCCCAAATCCCTGCCGGTGGTGATGGCTTTGGGCACGCTGATCCTGATCGCCTCGGTCACCCTGGCCATCCTGGCCGAGGCCCTGCGCCGCCGCAGCCGCGTTTAACCGATAACAAGACCAACAGGAGGACTGAAGACATGAAAACCCAACGTCTGATCCCCGCCATCGCCGCCCTTGCGACGCTGCTGGCGGCCCCGGCCTTTGCGGCCGACAAGCTCAGCTATTTCACCTGGTCGGGCTACGAGCTGCCCGAGTTCAACCCGAGCTACTTGGCCGCCCATCCCGAAGGCATCGATATCTCTATGTTCGGCGATGACGACGACGCCTTCACCAAGGTCAAGGCCGGCTTTCACCCCGATGTCGCCCATCCCTGCTATGACAAGATCGCAAGGTGGAGTGCGGAGGGTCTGATCCAGCCCATCGACACGTCGCGGATTGCCAACTGGAACAACATCTACCCCGTCTTCCGCAACCTGCCCGACCTGCAGGCCGGCGATGGCAAGGTCTGGATGGTGCCGTGGGACTGGGGCAATACCTCGATCCTCTACCGCACCGATCTGGTCAAACCGGCGGAGATGAGCTGGAACCTCCTCTGGGACAAGCAATATGCCGGGCGGATGGCGACGATCGACGCGGTGCATGACACGCCGGTCGTGGCGGCCTTGCTTGCGGGCGTGAATCCCTTCGACATGACCCCTGCCGAGATGGACAAGGTCGCCGACAAGCTGCGCGAGCAGCGGCCCTTGCTGTCGTCCTATACCACCGACATGACCTCGATCGAACAGGCCCTTGCCTCGGGCGAGCTGGTGGCGGCGATGACCTGGAACGCCTCTGCCGTGGCGCTGAAGGCGCAGGGCGTGCCGGTGGAGTTCATGAACCCGAAAGAGGGGATGCTGACCTGGACCTGCGGTTTCGTGATGCTGAAGGACGCCAAGAACCCCGATCAGGTCTATGACTTCATCAACAGCCGGCTGGAGCCCGCCTCGGGCAAGCATCTGATCGAGGCTTACGGCTATGGCGCCTCGACTTCCTCGGCCTTTGCCGAGGTGCCGAAGGAAAAGCTGGAAGAGCTGAAGCTGCCCGCCGACCCGGAAGTGATGCTGAAAACCACGGTCTTCACCGGGCCGATGAAGCAGGCGCCGGAGCTTGCCAAGATGTTTGAACGCGTCAAGGCTGGCGGCTGAACGCCCAAAACGGCAGTTGGATTGCGAAGGACAGGACCGATGGAAGACGAAAGCCCCGACCAGATGCTGACCGCAAAGCGCGCCGCGCCGAACGAGGCCGACGTGCGGGTCGGCCGGCGCCTGCGCGCGCTCAGGCTGGAGGCGGGGCTGTCGCTGGCCGATCTGGCCGCGCTGGCCGGGGTGTCCATCGGCGCGCTCAGCCAGATCGAACGCGGGGTCTCGTCGCTCCGCGTTCGGACGATCTGGCCGATTGCGGCGGGTCTTGGCATCGACGCCTCGCAGCTTCTGGCCGAGGGGGCGGAGGCCAACGACATCTACTGTGTCCGCGCCCAGAACCGCCGCGACCTTCCGGTGCGGTCGGAAGGCATCCGCAAGCAGCTTCTCTCACCGCCCGGTGCGGCCCTGACCGGCATGACGGTCGAGGTCGAGCCGGGCGGCGGCACCGCCGAGGCCTATGCCCATTCGGGCAACGAATTCGGCTATGTCCTGCAAGGCACTGTCGAGCTGATGATCGACGCCTCGACCTACCGGCTGCGCACCGGCGACAGTTTCGCCTTCCGCAGCACCCTGCAGCATTCCTTCCGGAACGATGGCACCGAGCGTTGCGTCATCCTCTGGGTCAATACCACCAAACCGGCGGGGCCGCGCGATGACGAATGACATGCTCTTGAGCCTGCGCGGCGTCAGCAAGGATTTCGGCGGCGGGAATTTCGGCCTGATCGACATTGACCTGGACATTGCCCAGGGCGAATTCGTCAGCCTCCTCGGCCCCTCGGGCTGCGGCAAGACCACGACCTTGCGGGTGATCGCCGGGTTCGAGGCGCCGACTGCGGGGAAGGTCCTGCTCTCGGGCCAGAACATCGCCCACCTGCCGCCCAACCTGCGGCCGGTGAACACGGTGTTTCAGGATTATGCCGTTTTTCCGCATATGAACGTGACAGAGAATGTGGCCTTCGGCCTTTCCGTCCGCGGCACGCCCAAGCCCGAGATCCGCCGCAAGGTGGCCGAGGCTTTGGAGCTGGTGGGCCTGTCCGACAAGGCGACCCGCCCCGTCGCGGCGCTGTCGGGCGGGCAGCGGCAGCGGGTCGCCCTGGCGCGGGCGATCGTCTGCGAACCGAAGGTTCTGCTTTTGGACGAACCGCTGTCGGCGCTGGATGCGGGCCTGCGCGAACAGATGCAGATGGAGCTGAAAAGCCTGCAATCGCGGCTTGGCACCACCTTCATCATGGTCACCCATGACCAGACCGAGGCGCTGTCGATCTCTGACCGGATCGCGGTGATGAACGGCGGGCGGATCGAACAGATCGCCTCGCCAGCCACGCTCTATGACCACCCGGCGACGCGCTTTGTGGCCAGCTTCATCGGCACGATGAACCTTTTGCCCGGTCACGCAACGGGTGACGGGCGGGTCGAGGTGCCGGGCTTCAGCCTGCCGGTGGCGGGGGCCAAGGCTCTGGTCAGGGGCGCGGCGGTCACGCTGGGCCTGCGCCCCGAGGATCTGGATCTGGTGGCCGCAGGGCAAGGCGCGCCGTTTGAGGTCCGCACCACGGTCTTTCACGGCCGCAGCCTGCGGGTGATTGGCGCTTTGGCCAATGGGGCGGAGCTGGTGCTGGACATCCCGCGCAGCGCCACGGCTGCGGTGCCCGGTCAGGGCAGCAAGGCCGGCCTTGGCCTGCGCCCGGGGGCCGCGGCGATCCTGCTGCCGGCCTGAGGCCTCAGGTCGCGACCATCAGGTTGATGCCACGCGCCGCAAATTCTTTGGCATCGGCGTCGGAGATCCCGTCGTCGGTGATGAAGGTATGCACCACCTCGATCGAGCCGAGCCTTGTGAAGGAGGATTTGTTGATCTTGCTGGAATCCGCCACCAGATAGACATGGCTCGCCGCCTTGATCATCGCCTCTTTCAGTTGCAGATCGGCAAAGCTCGGGTAAGTCAGGCCGGTTTCCAGCGAAACGCCGGCGGTGGCCAGAAACAGCTTGCCGGCAAAGATGTTGCGGAAATATTCCACCGACTTGTCGCCCGACAGCGACAGGGTCGGCGCCTTGAACTGACCGCCCGGCATATGGACGGCAAAGCCCGGGATCGCGCCAAGGATGATCGCGATGTTCAGGGCATTGGTGATGACCGTCAGGTTCTTGCGGCTGACCAGCCGGGTCGCAATCTCTGTCGTGGTGGTGCCGGCGTCGAGGATCAAGGTCTCGCCATTGCCGACCAACGAGGCCGCCAGCGCGCCGATCTTGGCCTTTTTCTCCATGTTTTCCTGATGGTGCAGCACCATCTCGCCCGCGGGGGCGCTGGCCGGGTTCAGGAAGGCGCCGCCATGTTCGCGGGTGATCTGGCCCTCGGCCTCCAGCCGCTCCAGGTCCTGGCGGATCGTGGCTTCCGAGACCTGGAAGGCCAGCGCCAGATCGCGGACCCGGGCCGCGCCCTCCTCCTGGATCCACTCCAGAATGCGGCGGCGGCGCGGTTCCGACAGCAGCCCGATCATCGATTTGGAGCGTTCCGGGCTGTGATGTGGCTGCACGAGGGCGGACTCCAACTGGAAACGATGCGGTTTGGCTGCGTTTGCTTTCGTTACAGGGTAGTGAAACCTTCCCCCCTGCGAAAGCCCCTTCCTATTTGTCCACCGCCGCCTCTTGCTGCAGGGCGACGCGGGCCTGCAGCTTGCTTTGCGCCTGGTCGATGACGACGGCGGTGATGATGACGATGCCCTTGATGACCGTCTGCCAGAAGGAGGAGACGCCCATCATGATCAGCCCGTCGCCAAGGATGCCGATGACGAAGGCGCCCACGATGGTGCCGCCGATCCGCCCGCGCCCGCCCGCCATCGAGGTGCCGCCCAGCACCGCTGCCGCGATGGCGTTCAGCTCGAAGGTCTCGCCGGTTGCGGGATGGCTCGCCTGCAGCTGGCTCGCGATGACGATGCCGACCAGGGCCGCGCAAAAGCCCGAGAACATGTAGACGAACATCTTGATCCGGTTGACTTTCACCCCCGACAGCGCGGCGCCGCGTTCATTCCCGCCGACGGCATAGATGTGCCGGCCCAGCGTGGTGCGGCGAGAGATGTAATGCGCCAGAAGCCCCATCACGACCAGCAGCAGGATCATCACCGGCAAGCCCAGCACGGTGCCGGTGCCGATCAACGGAAAGCTCTTGGTGCCGAAATCGGGGTTGCCGGTCAGGTTCGGAAAGGTCCGCCCGCCGGAGGAGAGCAGCGCAAAGCCGCGCGCGACGTAAAGCGTGCCAAGCGTCGCGATGAAGGGCGCCACCCCCATCCGTGTGATCAACAGCCCGTTGATCGCGCCGACGACGATGCCGACCAGCGCCACGATGACGATGATCTCGAAGGTGTTGAACCAGATGGTATAGCCGATCCCCAGGTCGACCCCGTTCAGCACCAGCCAGCCCGCCACCATGCCGCAAAGCCCGACGATGGAGCCGACTGACAGATCGATCCCGCCGGTGATGATGACAAAGGTCATCCCGATCGCCAGAAGCGCGTTCAATGCCACATGTTTGGACACGATCACCGCATTGGCGGCTGACAGGAAATTCGGCGCGGCAGCGGAAAAGAAAGCAAAAACAAGGATCAGCGCCACAAAGGTCCGCAGCCGCAACAGCAGCAGAAGGATCGAGGTCTTGTCATTGGTGCGGGTACTCATGCGGATTTTCCCTTGGCTTTATGGCGGGTGGCGGCGGCGATCACCGCGGCGGCGCTGGCGGTGCCGTCAAATTCCCCGGTCAGCTGGCCATCGGCCATGACGAGAATGCGGTCCGAAAGCGCCAGGACCTCTTCAAGGTCCGATGTGACGAAGAGGATGCCGAGGCCGTCGGCGGCCAGACGGCGCATGGTGCGGAAGACCTCGGCCTTGGCACCAATGTCGATCCCGCGCGAGGGTTCGTCCATCAAGAGGAGCTTCGGGTCGGTCATCAGCGCCTTGGCGATGACCACCTTCTGCTGGTTGCCGCCCGACAGGCTCGACACCGGGTTTTCGGCGCTGGCGACCTTGATCACCAGCCGCTTGATGAAATCGGCCGCCCCCGCCGCCTCGGCCCGCAGGTTGAGGTGGAACAGGCGGGCAAAGCGCGACAGGGCGGAGAGGGTGATATTCTCGCGGATCGACAGGATCTGCACCAGACCGTCGCGCTTGCGATCCTCGGGGATCAGGGCGATGCCACGGGCGATCCGGCCGGGCACGTCGCTTTCGGTCAGGGGGCGGCCCTCGACGAAGAAATGCCCGGTGGACAGCGGATGTTGCGCCATGATGCATTCCAGAAACTCGGTCCGCCCGGCGCCCATGAGGCCGTAAAGCCCGACGATCTCCCCGGCGCGGACCGAGAGCGAGACGTGATCGACGCTGTAGCCGCCGCCCAGACGCGGCAGGCAGATGTTTTCGGCGCGAAAGACCTCGCCGCCGAAGTTCGGCGCCTCGGTGCGGGGAAACTCCTTCGAGCCGCCGCCGATCATCGCGCGGACGATCCAGGGGATATCCACGCCCGCCATGCTTTGCGCCCCGGTGATCTCGCCATCGCGGAGCACGGTGATGTAATCGCCGATGCGGATCAGCTCTTCCAGACGGTGGCTGATATAGACGATGCCGACGCCTTGCGCCTTGAGATCCGCGATGACGCGGAACAGAACCTCGACCTCCGCCGCCGAAAGGGCCGAGGTCGGCTCGTCGAGGATCAGGATTTTTGCGTCCTGCGCCAGGGCCTTGGCGATCTCGACCACCTGTTGCTGGCCGATCCGCAGGTTGCCGAGCGGCACATCGGGGTCGATGTCCTGCTCCAGCCGGGCCATGAGCTTGGCCGTCGCCTCGGACTGGGCCTTGGCGTCGATATCCACGCCAAAGCGGGTCGGCTCGCGGGCGATGAAGATGTTTTCGGCCACGGTCAGGTTGGGGAAGAGGTTCAGCTCCTGAAAGACGATGCCGATGCCCTTGGCCACCGCATCCGCCTTCGACCGGAAATGCACCGGCGCGCCATTCATCGTGATCGTGCCTTCGGTCAGGCTTTCGACCCCGGCGATGACCTTCATCAGGGTGGATTTGCCCGCACCGTTTTCGCCCACCAGCACATTGACCGCGCCCATGCGCAGGTCGAAATCCACGCCCTTCAGCGCGCGAGTGCCGGGATAGACCTTGACGCCGCCGCGGATCGACAGGCCGATCGGATCTGCGCCGCTCATGGCTGGACCGTGACTTTGGTGGCGGTGACGACCATCGGGTCTTGCGCGGTCTTGAAAGGGGCAACGCCTTCGAAGGTCAGGGTCTTGCCGGTCAGATCGCCCTCGGGCAGGGTCAGGCTGGCACTGACCTTGTCGTTCAGCACGCGGGCGAGTCTTGCAAACTCGATCTGGTCGCGGAAGTCGTTGAAATTGTAGAAGGGCGCCACATCGCGCAGCGCGGTGCCCTTGATCACCGGGCCAAGCGCCAGGGTCAGGTCGGCGGTGCCATCGCCATCGGTGTCAAGTTCGGCGACACGGGCGCGGCTTTGCAGGTTGGCGGAGATCACCTTGCCGCTGCCCTTGACCGCGAAGGCCCAGGCGGCGCCTTCGCCGGCCCCACGGTTGCCATGCGCCTTGCCAGCGGCATCGAGGTCGGCGGCAATCGCGGCGCGCAGATCGGCCACGGGCAGGGCCTTCTCGCTGATCAGCGGCAAAAGCTTCGCGTCGAAGCTGTCGGCCACCAGCTGGGCGATGTGATCGCCCTCTATCGTCTGTTCGGACTTCGGCGCATTGGCCGCGTCATTCTTGACGATCTTGCAGGCGGACAGGGTCGCAAAGGCTGCCACAAGGGCAACCGTCAGGGTCGTGGCACGCATGATGATTTCCAAAGCTTTGCCCGGCGCGGCCCTGACTTCGGGCCGCGCCGGCGCGCAGGTCAGTTGAGGTGCTTATTTCGCGAGCGCGAAGGTTTCCAGCTTGGCCGCGTTGTCGGCATTGACCAGAACGCAGTCCATCAGTTGCTTTTCGTCCACGCCGGTCTTGCCGGTTTTCAGGTAGGTGTCGGCTTGCGTGACGGCGAGCTGGGCCTGTTCATAGGCCGGCTGCAGCACGGTGGCCTTGATGCCGCCCGCCTTGATCGAGTCGCGCACGTCGTTGGACCCGTCAAAGCCCACCACGATCACATCCTTGCGGCCCGCAGCCTCAAGCGCTGCATAGGCGCCCATCGCCATCGTGTCGTTGCCGGCGATGACGCCCTGGATGCCCGGATTGGCCTGCAGCATCGATTCCATCACCGAATAAGCCTCGGTCTGCGACCAGTTGGCGGTCTGCTGGGCGGCCATCTTCATGTCGGGGTATTGGTCGATCACGTCGTGATACCCTTTGGAGCGGATGCCGGCGTTGGTGTCGGATTCCTTGCCGGTCAGTTCGGCGAAGGTGCCTTTCTCGCCCATCAGCTTGACGAATTCCTCGGCACCAAGCTGCGCGCCCTGGTAGTTGTTCGACACGATCTGGCTTACGGCCACGCCGGTCGAGGTGATCTCGCGGTCGATCAGGAAGCTGGGGATGCCGGCATCCTTGGCCTTCTGCACGGCGGCAACCGAAGCATCGGCGCCGGCATTGTCGAGGATGATGGCCTTGACCCCCGCCGCGATGGCGCTGTCGAAAAGCTCCGATTGCTTGTTGGCATCGTCGTCATGGACCAAGACCATGACGTCATAGCCCAGTTCCTTCGCCTTGGCGGCGGCGCCGTCGGCCTCGGCCTTGAAGAAGGGGTTGTCGGGGCTGGGCGTGATGATGGCGATGGTGTCAGCCGCGGCCGCGAAGGAGGGCAGGGCCCCCGTCATGGCGATGGCGATGGCGGACATAAGCAGGCGACGTTTCAGATTCATGGTGTTTCCTCCCATACGCATCCGGATTGGTTGCGATTCCTCCCGAATGTTTGTGACAAATGTTTTCGGTTACTGTCAATAACCTAAATTTTCCGGTGAAACCTCGGCGAAACCGCAAGACATTGCGGGCGAAACACCCGAATCGCCCCGCGATTTCTGCGATTTGCTGTCGAAAACACAGAGGTTTTCCACGGCTTGCCGGAATTTTCAGCAGGGGACCGCAAAAGCCCTTGCAATGAAAATCGCAACAAGCGAAAGTAAACGAAAGCATACACGGCGTGATTCCGGGAGGATTCCGCCTGAGGGAGGAAACCATGCCGCTGACCATCCGTCGCAAGATCACGCTGGGCGTGGTCATTGGAAGCCGGGCCTTTTTCAGCCCCGCCCCCTGCCTCGCCGCGAGAACCGAGGTGCTGGCCCATCTGGACCGCCTTGGCATCGAGGCGGTGATCCTGCCCTATGAGGCGACCGCCAATGGCGCGGTGCAAAGCATCCCGGACGCGCAAGCCTACGCCGACCTTTTCAAGGCGCGGCGCGATGACATCGACGGGCTGGTGATCTGCCTGCCCAACTTCGGCGACGAGATCGCCATTGCCGAACTGGTCAACCGCGCCAAGCTGAACGTGCCGATCCTGCTGCAGGCCTCGAATGACGAGGTCGACAAGGTTTCCGTCCACCAGCGCCGCGATGCCTTCTGCGGCAAGCTCTCGGTCACCAACAACTTCTGGCAATATGGCGTGCCCTTCACCGAGACCACCTCGCATACCTGCGACGTCGGCGGGGCAGAGTTCGGCGCCGATCTGGAACGCTTCGGCCGCCTCTGCCGCACCGTGCGCGGCATGCGCGGCGCGCGTCTCGGCGCCATTGGCGCGCGGACCGGGGCTTTCCAGACCATGCGCTATTCGGAAAAGCTGCTGCAGGCCGCTGGGATCACCGTGCTGACCGTCGATCTGTCCGAGATGATCGGCAAGGCCGCCGCGATCCGCGACGACGCGCCCGAGCTTCTGGAAAAGATGGCGCGGATCAAGGCCTATGGCAACATCCCGGCCCATATTCAGCAAAGCCAGATCGTCACCCAGGCCAAATGGACGCTCGCCGTCAACCGCTGGATCGAGGAAAACGAATGTGACGCCAGCGCCATCCAGTGCTGGCGCAGCTTGCAGGACAATTTCGGCTGTGCGACCTGTGTCACGATGTCGATGATGGGCGAAGAGCTGATGCCCTCGGCCTGCGAGGTCGACATCATGGGCGCTTTGTCGATGTATGCGCTGGCCCTCGCCTCTGGCGCGCCGCCGGCGATCCTCGACTGGAACAACAACTACGGCTACGAGCCCGACAAATGCGTCGCCACCCACTGCGGCAACTTCCCGAAATCTTTCATCGGTGACACGCCCGAGATCGGCGAGCTGGATGTTCTGGGCGAAAGCATCGGGCGGTCGAAATGCTTTGGCGCGGTCAAGGGCAAGGTGAAGGCCGGTCCGATGACCTATTTCCGCCTGTCCTCGGACGACCGGGCCGGCGCGTTGAAATGCTACCTCGGCGAGGGAGAGTTCACCGAGGACCCCTTCCCGATGGACGGCGGCATTGCCGTGACCAAGGTCGCCCGCCTGCGCGAGCTGATGCGCTTTGTCACCCAGAACGGCTTTGAACACCATGTCGCCATGGTGCGCGGCCATCACGCCGATGTCGTGGAAGAGGCGGTGACCCGCTACCTCGGCTATCCCTCCTATCGCCACGGCGGCACGCCAGAGCCGCGCCTGACCTGGCCCAACCGCTTTTAAGGACTTCCGAGATGACCCTGCAGAACGACCCCGTCGCCCGGATCAAGGAAAAGGCGCTCTGGATGCGCCGGCGCGCCTTCAAGATGGTGTTTGACGCGCAACTCGGCCATCCGGGCGGCGATTTTTCGGCCATCGACGTGATGGCGACGCTGTATTTCGGCGTGATGAACTATGACCCGGGCCAGCCGAACTGGGCCGAACGGGACCGCTTCATCATGTCCAAGGGCCATGCCACCGGCGCGCTTTACACTGTGCTGGCCGCGGCGGGGTATTTCCCGGAAGACTGGCTCGACACCTATATGCAGCCGCGCTCGATGCTGAACGGCCACCCGAACCGCAATTACCTGCCGGGGGTGGAGACGAACACCGGCCCCCTTGGCCACGGCCTGCCCGTCGCCACCGGCATCGCGATTGCGGGCCAGATCACCGGGGCCAGTTTCCGCACCTTCGTGATCACCGGCGATGGCGAGATGCAGGAAGGCTCCAACTGGGAGGCCGCGATGACCGCCGGCAACCGGGGTCTGCGCAACCTGACCTGGATCGTCGACCGCAACCGCCTGCAGCAAGGTGCCGGGACGGAAGAGACCAACGGCCTCGACCCGCTCGACAAGAAGTTCGAAGCCTTCGGCTGGGAGGCCGTTCTGGTCGACGGCCATGACCATGCCGCCCTCTTGAAGGTGCTGGGTGCTGCCCCCGGCGACCGGCCCCGCGCCGTGATCGCCAATACGGTCAAGGGCAAGGGCGTCTCTTTCATGGAAAACAAGGCGAGCTGGCACCATGGCGTGCCCAATGCCGAACAATTTGCCCTCGCGATGAAGGAACTTGTGTGATGGCGGCCCCCGCGCTGAAAACCGAAGGCCTCTTTGATTGCCGCGAGGCCTGGGTCGCCACGCTGGAGGCGCTTGCCGCCGAGGACGACCGCATCGTGGCGGTGGTCAATGACTCGGTCGGATCGTCCAAGCTGGGCGGTTTCCAGAAGAAATTCCCCGAAAGGCTGATCAATGTCGGCATCGCCGAACAATGCATGGTCGGCGTCGGCGCCGGTCTCGCCAACGGCGGGCGGATCCCCTTCGTCTCGGCGGCCTCGTGCTTTCTGACCGGGCGGGCGCTGGAACAGGTCAAGGCCGATATCGTCTATGCCGGGTTCAACGTGAAGCTGGTCGGCCAGTCCTCGGGCGTGGCCTATGGCGAGTTGGGGCCGACCCACCATTCGATCGAGGATTTCGCCTGGCTCCGCGTCTTCCCCAAGCTGATCGTCATCGCCCCCGCCGACCCCTGGGAGACCGCCGAGGCGATCAAGTTCGCCGCAAGCTATGACGGCCCGGTCTATATCCGCCTGTCGCGGATGCCGGTGCCCGATCTCGCCCTGCCCAACCGCGTCTTCCGCCCCGGTGAGGCCGAACTGGTCCGGCAAGGCCAGGATGTCACGCTGATCGCCGCGGGCACCACGGTGCATCTGGCCGCCGCCGCCTCGGATGCGCTGCGGGCCCAGGGCATTTCCGCCCGCGTCCTGAACATGGCGACGATCAACCCCTTGGATGAGACCGCGGTTCTGGCCGCCGCCAGCGAGACCGGGGCGATCGTCACGGTCGAGGAAGCCTCGGTCCGCGGCGGTCTGGGCGGGGCTGTGGCCGAACTGACCTCGGCCAACAGGCCGGTGCCGGTGGAGCGGGTAGGCTTTCCGGGCTTCGTGCCGACCGGGTCAGTCGACTGGCTGTTCGAGGAATTCGGCCTCAGCGCCGAGGGCATCGCCGCCGCCGCCCGCCGGGCCATGGCGCGGGCTGCAAGATAGGCTGGCTGGCGCGGGGGCCGACCCCCGCGCCGCTAGTGTTTTGAAAAGGTCGAACGCCACAGGGCGATGAAATGCGCCCGGCGCTGCTGGTCCAGACCGGCGAGCAGGACCGGCGACAGGGAAATCGGCCGAAGGTAAGAATCCCCGTCCTCGAGGTCCAGCAAGCCCTCGCCGCGCATCTCGGCGGCTTCAAGGTAAAGATGCTCCCGCGCCAGGGCCTGACGGCCGGCCTGCGACAGCAGGAAGTCGATCAGCACGCCCGCCGTGGCCGGATTGCTGGCCCGCGAGGGGATCAGCGCGGCACGCGACAGGATCAGCGTGTAATCGGTGGGGGCCACGACGGCGATGTTCGGGTCGCTGTCGGCGCGGGCGAAGGCGTAGGAGCCGAGGATGTTATAGGCGATCAGGTACTTGCCGCTTGCCACCCCGTCGATGATCTCGGCCGAACAGCAGGTCGTCACGGCATGGGCGCGCGAGAAGGCCTCGATCACGCTGCCGAAGGTCGTGGCCTGTTGCGCATCGGCGAAGGCGAAGAGATAGCCGAGGCCGGATTGCTCAATGTCATAGGTGGCGACCCGCCCGTCATAGCGGCCGCCCTGCGTGCGCAGCATGTCGATCAAGCCAAAGCGCGATTGCGGCACATCCGCCTTCGGCACAAGGGCGCGGTTGTAGACGATGACGGCGGGTTCGCGGGTGATGCCGAAGACCTCGTCGCGCCAGTTGTAGGCGGGGGGCAGGGCGGCGGTGGCGGCGGAACTGTGGCTTTGCGCGCAGCCGTCGTTGACCAGCTTGACCTGCTGATCGACCGAAGAGCTGATCACCAGATCCGCGGCCTGGACCTCTCCCGCGCAGGCAGCCACGGCGCGGTTGTAAAGGTCGTTCGACCCCCATTGTTCATAGTCGATCCGCACCTCGGGATGATCGGCGACGAAAAGCTGCAGCACCGGGTCGAAGAGCGCCAGATCGGTCGTGCCGCGCACCAGAAGATGCTGGGCGGCGGTCGGGCTGCCATAGCTTTGCTCGGCCTCGGGCCGGACCTCGGCCAGGGCGGCGCAGGGCAGGACGGATAAAGCCAGCATCAGGGCGCGCCACCTCATCCTTGCCCCTCTCCGACCAGCGGCAGGATCACCCGCGCCTCGAATTTCCGGGCAGGCGTCTGGGCAAAGGACATCTCGCCATGATGGGCGCGGGCCACGGCATCGACGATGGACAGGCCCAGCCCGACCTTGGTGGCCGACACGCTGGTGCGGCGGCGAAAGCGGCTGCCGGCGTCCTGCCACTGGTCGCGCGGCAGGCCCGGCCCGGAATCCTGCACCGCCAGCACGGCCATTGCCCCCTCGACGCGGACCGAGATCACCACCGGCGCGGCGCCGTGGTGCAGCGCATTGGTGGCGAGGTTCTTGCAGGCCTCGATCAGCGAGAGGCTGTCGCCCTTCACCATCACCGCATCCTCGGGCAGATCCAGCCGCAGGTCGGTGTCGGGGGCTTGGCCCTCGTCGCGGGCGACATGGTCCATCTCCTCCACCCCCTGCATGGCGACGCGGCGCAGGTCGATCAGGTCGAGCGGCACCGCATCGGCACGGTGGATGATCAGCGCCTGGTTCAGCAGCTGGTCGGTCAGCCGGCCGAGCGAGACGGCCCGGCGGTGGATGCGCTGGGCATAGACCTGCTGGCGGGCCGGATCATCTTCGCCGATCGCCAGTTCGGACTGGGCGCGGATCACGGCGATCGGCGTGCGCAGCTGATGCGAGGCATCGCCGATCATCCGCCGCGTCGCCGCCACCTGCCGGTCGATCCGCGCCATGAAACCGTTGAGCGTGGCCACCAGCGTGCCGATCTCGCGCGGCACGGCCAGATCCAGCGGGGTCAGATCGGCCGGCGCCCGCACCGCCAGCGCCCGCTCGATCCGCCGCAGAGGGCCAAGCGCCGAGCGGACGGCAAAGATCGCAAGCCCCGACATCAGCACGCCGACCAGCGCCACCGCGATCAGGGCCGAACGGGTGATCGACCGCGTCAGCTCGCCCCGCGCCCGGGTGGTCTGGCCCACCACGACCCTCACGGTGCCTGACAGCGAGCGTTCGGCAAAGCGGCGGTCCACGGCGGCAAAGCGCATCGGCTCGCCGGTGAAACTGCCGTCGCTGAAAGTCTGGTCCGGCGCCGGGCCGCGCAGGCCCTCATAGCCGGTGATCAGCGTGCCATGCGGGCCATAGACCGCATAGACGATCCGGTCCTGAGGGGCGAGCGCCAGAAGCTCGAAGGCCGCGACCGGGATGTCGATGTTGACCGCGCCATCCTGCAGGGTCAGCGCCTCGGCGATCTGGTTGGCGGCGCCGATCAGCAGCCGGTCATAGGATTGCCGGGCCGCGTTATGGCCATAGGCGATGGCCGCCAGCGCCACCGCCGCCCCGCCCGCCGCCAGAAGCAGGGTCAGCGCCACCGCCAGCCGCAGGGTGAGCGAACTCACCCGTCGCGGCAGGGCTTGCGCCAGATCAGCCATCGGTCACCATCTGATAGCCGAGGCCGCGCAGGGTGCGGATCGTCACGCAGGAGCCTTCGATCTTGCGGCGCAGCCGGGCGACATAGGTCTCGATCGTGTTGAGTCCGACCTCTTCCTCGTTGAAACTGAACATGCGGGCGTGGATATGGTCTTTCGCCACGATCCGCCCGCGGTTGGACAAGAGGATCTCGATCAGGCTGTATTCGCGCCGGGTCAGGGCGACGGGCTTGCCCGCCACCGTCAGCTCTTGCGAGGCGCTATCATAGGTGATGTCGCCGTAGGACATGGCCGAGCTGCGCCCGCTTCCGCTGCGGCGGGCGAGGGCGCGGACCCTTGCGTGCAGCTCGCCGAGGTCAAAGGGTTTGACCATGTAATCATCGGCGCCAAGGTCCAGCGTCGCGATCCGGATGTCGATCTCGCTGCGCGCGGTCAGCATCAGGACGGGTACGGCACGACCGGCCCGGCGCAGGCCGCGCAGCACCTCGGTCCCCTCGCCATCGGGCAGCTGGATGTCGAGGATGGCAATGTCGTAATCCTGTGCCGCGAGGCTGGCCAGCGCATCGGCAACCGTGCCGACACAATCCACCGCATCGCCACGCCGCCCAAAGCTTTCGACCACGGCGGTGGCCACGTCTTCGGTGTCCTCCACCAGAAGCATCCGCATCCCGCCGACCCTCCCAAGTCAGATGTGCTGAGGGCCGACTATAGGGATTGTCGAGGGGCTTGCAAACGCCGCGACCGGCAGGGCTTTTGCAAAGCGCGCAGAAATTGGGCGATGACAGGTTCGTGACAGGAACGGAGGTTACCACGGGGTCAGCGTCGGCCGGGGAGGACCCGTGGCCCGCGCCGAAAAGGACCAATTCTCTGGGAGGACGATCATGACCTATCTGACGCTGCGCCGCGGGCTGGCGGCGCTGACCCTGGCCGCGGGCCTGATGGCCGCACCGGCCTTTGCCTTCGAACCCGGCCAGTCCGAATGCATCGCCCCCGCCAATGCCGGCGGCGGCTGGGACTTCACCTGCCGCCAGGTCGGCAAGACCATGCAGGACATGAAACTGGTGCCCGGCACGATGCAGGTGACCAACCTTGCCGGTGGCGGCGGTGGCGTGGCCTTTGCCGAGGTCGTCTCCAAGCGCAATGCCGACAACAACCTGATCGTGGCCGCCTCGACCGCGACGGCGACGCGGCTTGCGACCGGCGCCTTCCCGGGCAACACGATGGACCAGGTCCGCTGGGTCGGGGCCGTGGGCGCCGATTACGGCATCATCGCCGTGGCCAAGGACAGCCCGATCAACACGCTTCCCGAACTGATGGACAAGATCAAGGCCGACCCGACCTCGGTTTCCGTCGCGGGCGGTTCGGCCGTGGGCGGCTGGGACCACCTCAAGGTGCTGATCGCCGCCGAAAAGGCCGGGATCGAGGACCTGCGCAAGATCAAATACGTCGCCTTCGAAGGCGGTGGCGAGGCGGTGACCCAGCTTCTGGCCGGTTCGGTCCAGGCCTTCACCGGTGACGCCTCGGAAGCCAAGGGCTTCGTCGATTCGGGCGATATCAAGGTGATCGCGGTTCTGGCGCCCGAGCGTCTGACCGGCGACTTCGCCCAGTTCCCCACCGCGAAAGAGCAGGGCATCGACGCGGTCGGCGCCAACTGGCGCGGCTTCTACGCCCCGGGCGGCATGTCGGACGAGGCCTTCGCCTATTGGCAGGATGCCGTGGCCAAGGTCTATGCCTCGGACGAGTGGAAAGCCGTGATGGCGCAGAACGGTCTGGCCCCGGTCGAGGCGACCCCGGCCGAGTTCCAGGCCTATGTGGCGGATTCGATCGCCAGCATCCAGAAGATCTCCAAGGAAATCGGCCTGATCAAGTAATCCCGGTTGCGACGGAAGACGGGCGGCGCCGAGGGTGCCTCCCGTCTCTTGCCCTCTCCCCCTACCCATCCAGAAGGGACGCGCGATGTCAGATCGCATTTTCGGCGGCATTGGCCTGTTGCTTGCCGCATTCTACATCTGGGCCGCCTCGACCATCGAGCTGAGCTTCATCTCGGACCCGGTCGGCCCCAAGTCTTTCCCCTATATCATCGGCGGCCTCTTCGCGCTGGCGAGCCTCGCGATCCTGTTGCGCCCCGATGCCCCGCCGGAATGGCCCTCGCTCACCCAGCTGGCCGAGATCTGCGCCGGCCTCGCCGTCATGGTGGCCTATGTCTACCTCCTGCCGGTGCTGGGTTTTCTGGTGACCACGGCGGTCGCCTCGGCTTATCTCAGCTGGCGTCTGGGCGCGGCGCCGCTGGCGGCCATCCTTGCGGGTCTCGCCACGTCCGGCGGGATCTATGTCGTCTTTCATCTGGTTCTGGGCCTCAGCCTGGCCACCGGGCCTTGGGGGGTCTGAGCGATGGATACCATCACCAACCTGATGCATGGCTTTGAAGTTGCCATCACCTTCCAGAACATCGGCCTGGCGTTGATCGGCTGTTTCCTCGGCACGATCATCGGCGCGTTGCCGGGGCTTGGCCCGTCGAATGGCGTGGCCATCCTGATGCCCCTGGCCTTCTCGCTCGGCCTCGGGCCGACGCCGGCGCTGATCCTGCTGACCTCGGTCTACTACGGCTGCATGTATGGCGGGCGGATCTCCTCGATCCTGTTGAACATCCCGGGCGACGAACCCGCGGTGATGACCACGCTGGACGGCTATCCGATGGCCAAGCTGGGCCGGGCGGGCGAGGCCCTGGCGATTTCGGGCATCGCTTCCTTCATCGGTTCGTTCTTTGCCACCGTCGGCCTGATGCTTCTGGCGCCGCAGCTGGTGAAGGTCGCGCTGCTCTTCGGCCCGGCGGAGTATTTCGCCCTCTTCGCGCTGGCCTTTGCCACGCTGGGCGGGATTTCCTCGACCAACCAGGCGAAATCGGCCTGGGCCGCGGCCTTCGGCCTTGGCATCGCGATGGTCGGGGTGGATGGCCAGACCGGCGTGCCGCGCTTCTCCTTCGGGATCGTGCATCTTTATGACGGGATCAACTTCCTCGTCGCCATCGTCGGGCTTTTCGCCCTGTCCGAGGTGCTGATCTTCCTCGAGCACAGCGGCGGCACCTCGGCCAAGGCGCGCGCGGCGCAGACCTCGCGCCCGCCGATCGCCATTGGCCGTCCGGTCGCCTCCTTCAGCCTGATTCGCTTCTGCACCCCCGCCATGGCCCGTTCCACGGTGATCGGCTTCATCGCCGGGGTTCTGCCCGGGGCAGGGGCCTCGCTCGGCTCCTTCATGGCCTATGCGGCGGAAAAGCAGATCAACAACAAGGGCGACACCTTCGGCAAGGGTGACCCGCGCGGCGTGGCTGCACCCGAGGCGGGCAACAACGCCGCGGCCGGCGGGGCGCTGGTGCCGATGCTGGCGCTGGGCGTGCCCGGTTCGGGGACGACAGCGGTGCTGCTGGCGGTTCTGCTGTCGCTGAACGTGACGCCGGGGCCCTTGCTCTTCACCAAGAACCCCGACATCGTCTGGGGCCTGATCGCCGCCCTCTTCATCGCCAACGTGATGCTGCTGGCGCTGAACCTGCCGCTCGTCGGCATCTTTGCCCGGGTCCTGCTGATCCCATCGAAATACCTGATGCCGATGGTGGCGATGGTCTCTTTCGTCGGCATCTATGGCGTGTCCGGCTCCACCTTCGACCTTCTGGTCATGGTGCTGTTCGGCGTGGTCGGCTGGGGTCTGCGCAAGCTGGATGTGCCCCTGGTGCCGGTCATCATGGGCGTCCTCCTCGGCAATCTGATGGAGGCCAACCTGCGCCGGGCCATGACCATCTCGGACGGCGACTGGACAGCACTGGTCCATTCGCCTCTGTCGATCGGCCTCTGGCTCTTTGCCGCCTTCGGCTTCGTTCTGCCGATCCTCGTGGGCCGCAAGCTCAAGGCCCAGATCGACGAGGCCAAGGAGGCGGCCCAGGACGCCGCCCTCTGACCCAGCACCCCGCGCCGGGGCCTTCCGGCGCGGGGTATCCCGGTTCCACCGGCCCCGCAAAGCCCCTTTCCTACCCTCATCGCCAGAAACGCCGCCACGGCGCTGGCGATTTTTCTTTGCCCGCGCCATATAGGGCGTGAAAGCCCGCAACCGATTGCGCGGCGCCAGCCCATGGGCAACTCCGAAACGGGAAAGGCCGGTCAATGTCGCAGTTTCAGGAAGATTTCATCGCCACCAGCGCCGCGGTCCGGGTCCGGTTCGGCGCAGGCGTGCGTTATCGTCTGGGAGAAGAGCTGGACCGGCTCGGCCTGTCGCGCGCGCTGATCCTGACCACGCCGGGGCAAGCGGCCAAGGGGGAGGAGTTTGCCACCCTTCTGGGTCCGAAATCGGTCGGCGTCTACAGCCGGGCCACGATGCACGCGCCGGTCGATGTCTCGGAAGAGGCGACCGAACATGCCCTCGAACGCGGTGCCGATTGCGTCGTGGCGATCGGCGGCGGGTCGACCATCGGGCTGGCCAAGGCCATCGCCCTGCGCAGCGATCTGCCGCAGATCGTGGTGCCCACCACCTATGCCGGCTCTGAGGCCACGGCCATCCTCGGCCAGACCGAAGGCGGGGTGAAGACCACCACCGCCTCGCCCCGCATCCAGCCCGAGGTCATCCTCTACGACGCCGAACTGGTGCGCAGCCTGCCCATCGGCATGACGGTCGCGAGCGCCCTGAACGCGATGGCCCATGCGGTCGAGGGGCTTTACGCGCAAAACCGCTCACCCCTGTCGACCCTGATGGCGCTGGAGGGGCTGCGCGCCTTCAAATCCGCGCTCCCCGCCGTCCTTGCCGATCCGCAGGATCTGCGGGCGCGGGGCGAGACGCTCTATGGCGCCTGGCTTTGCGGCACGGTGCTGGGTCAGGTCGGCATGGCGCTGCACCACAAGATTTGCCACACGCTCGGCGGCTCCTTCGATCTGCCCCATGCCGAGACCCATGCCATCATGCTACCCCATTCGGCAGGCTTCAACGCGGTGGCCGTGCCCGACCTCCTCGCCCCGGTGAGCGAGATTCTCGGCGGCACTTCGCCCGGCCTTGCCCTTTACCATTTCGCGCAAGAGATCGGCGCGCCGCTGGCCTTGCGCGATCTGGGTCTCGCCGAAGCCGACCTTGACCGCGCTGCCGAGATTGCAACCCGCAACCCCTACTGGAACCCGCGCCCGATCGAACGCGAACCCCTGCGCGCCCTTCTGCAAGAGGCTTGGGAGGGTGCGCCGCCGCCGCTCTGACCCCGGCTTCTGCCCCGGACGGGGCAAAAACGACCCCTTTTTGCGCCATTTGGCGGCGCCGTGCTTTTCAGTCCTTGATTCTGCCCGCCATAACTGGGGGGCCGGGCCCCGCGTCCGGCCGGGCCAGAAGGACAGAAGATGCCGGATTTCACCAAGGGGGCGGCCTATCTCGACGGCGCCTATATGCCGATCGCCGAAGCGCGGATTCCCGTCACCCATTTCGCCTATCGCCGGTCCGATGTGACCTATGACGTGGTGGGCGTCTGGGAGGGCAATTTCTTCCGGCTCGACGACCATATCCGCCGCTTTCGCGCCTCGATGGACCGGCTGCGCATGACGCCGCAGGAAAGCGACGACGACATCCGCCGCATCCTCAACCGGATCGTGGCGCTGTCGGGGCTCAAATCCTCCTATGTCGCGATGGATTGTTTGCGCGCCAACCCGCCGCCCGGCTCTCCGCGCCATTCCGCCTTTGCCCGCAGCTACCTGTCCTGCTTTGCCGTGCCCTGGGTGTCGATCGTCACCCCCGAGCAATACGAGCGCGGGCTGCACGTGATCATCCCCAAGGTGCGGCGGATCGCACCCGAAAGCTTCGATCCGCGGGTGAAGAACTTCCACTGGGGCGACCTGACCGAGGGCCAGTTCGAGGCGCTGGATGCCGGTGCCGATACTGCCGTGCTGCTGGACGCCGATGGCAACATCACCGAAGGGCCGGGCTTCAACATCTTCTCGATCACCGATGGCGTGGTGGCGACCCCGCAGCGCGGTGCGCTGGAAGGGGTGACGCGCAAATCGGTGATGGAGCTTTGCGACCTTCTGGGCCTGAAGCTCGAGGTGCGCGACATCCCCGCCGCGGAGTTCCGCCAGGCCGACGAGATCTTTGCCTGCACCACGGCGGGCGGCATCATGCCGGCCTCACGGATCGACGGGCGGATCATGGGCAATGACCGGCCGGGGCCGATCTCGACCCGGCTGAAGGATCTGTTCTGGGCCAAGCGCGCCGAGGGCTGGCACGCCACCCCCGTCGATTACACCGACATCTGACCAAAGGACGCCGCCATGCCCGCCGACACCCGCAAAATGCCCTATGCCCTGCCGCAACCCTATGGCATGCAGCCCGATCTCATCATCCCCGGCGCGCTGGATCTGGACTGTGACGAGGCGCTTTGGGTGCCGCAGTCGCCCGATGTCTCCTTCCGCCCGCTTCTGTTCAACGTGACGGCGGGCTATTACGTCAACCTTCTGCGGGTGCGGCGTTCCGGGGTTCTCTCGCGCCACCGCCACAACGGCGCGGTGCAGGCCTTCGTGCTGCGCGGGCGCTGGCATTATCTGGAACATGACTGGGTGGCCAGCCCCGGCGCCTTCGTCTTCGAACCCCCGGGCGAGACGCATACCCTTGTCGTGCCCGAGGATGTGAGCGAGATGATCACCCTGTTCCACGTCACCGGCGGCTATGTCTATGTCTCGCCCGAGGGGGTGGCCGAGGGCTACGAGGATGTCTTCACCAAGCTGGAACTGACCCGCCGCCACTATCTGGCCAAGGGTCTGGGCGAGGCGGCGGTGCAGGCGCTGATGCGCTAGGCCTCCGGGGCAGAGGCGGAGGTTCTGGGCGCGTTTCGGAATCTTAAGACTTCCAAGGGTAGTCTGTCCGCGACTCATGCTTTCAGGACAGCCCATGTTCCGTACCCTGCCCATCAAGACCCATCTCGTCGTTTCCGGTGTGATTTCCATCATTGCGGTCATCCTGATCGCCTCCGTCGGCCTCTGGGGCATGATCGGTGGTCGGCTCGGCCTGGAAAAACAGGTGCTCGCCACCAAGGCGATCCACCTGCAGATGATGGCCGACATGATGCACGAGGGGATCGAGGCCGATGTGATGCATGCCATCCTCCTCGGCCCCGATGCACTGCCCGAAGACCGCACCGCCCTGGCGCAGCAGACCGCCGACGATATCGCCTCGATCCGCGAATCGATCGCCACGCTGACGCAGATGCCGCTGTCCGACGAGATGCACGCCGATGCGCTGGCCGTCGCCCCCCTGGTCGAGGATTATGCCACGACGGCCGCGGCGCTCAGCACCTTGGCGCTGCGCGATCAGGCGGCGGGTCGCGCGGGCCTGTCGAACTTCATGGTGAAATTCGACACGCTGGAAACCCGGATGGCCAAGCTTGGCAGCGCGATCGAAGGCCTGGGGGAAGAAACCTCGCACAATGCCGAGAAGGTGGATCTGTGGCTGATCTACGCATTGATCGCGGTGTCGGGCATCACCGTCCTCGTCGTGGTGATCAATGCGCGCAAGGTGACGATGAGCATCTCCAAGCCGATCGAACGCCTGCGCGGCGCGCTGCGCGAGGTGGCGCAGGGCGATTTCGGGGTGCGGATCGGCAAGATCACCCGCAATGACGACATCGGGGCGATTGCGCGCGATATCGACCTCGTCTCGGAACGGATCAAGATTGCGCTGGATGAACAGACGGCCCTGCGGGAGCAAAGCGACCGGGTCATCGAACTGCTCAGCGCGGGTCTGCGCAACCTTTCTGCAGGCAACCTCAGCCAGCAGATTGACGAGGTCTTTGCGACTGATTACGAACCCTTGCGGCAGAATTTCAACGACACGGTGGCGCGGCTCAGCGGGCTGATCGCGCAGGTCGTCACGGCCAGCGAAAGCATCCGCGCCCGCTCGACCGAGATCAGCCGCGCCTCCGAAGACCTCGCCGCCCGCACCGAAACCCAGGCTGCGACGCTGGAAGAAACCGCCGCCGCTCTGGAGCAGATGACGGCCAGCGTCAATTCCGCCGCCGCCAGCGCCAAGGAGGTCGAGGCCGTGGTCGTCAAGGCAAGGCTCGACGTCGAGGAAAGCGGCAAGGTGGTGCAGGGCGCCGTCGCCGCGATGAACGAGATTGAAACCTCCTCCGCCCAGATCAGCCAGATCATCGGGGTGATCGACGATATCGCCTTTCAGACCAACCTTCTGGCGCTGAACGCCGGGGTCGAGGCGGCAAGGGCGGGCGATGCCGGGCGCGGCTTTGCGGTCGTCGCCTCCGAGGTGCGGGCGCTGGCGCAGCGATCCTCGCTCGCCGCCAAGGAAATCAAGAGCTTGATCAGCGCCAGTTCCCTGCATGTGCAATCCGGCGTCCATCAGGTCGATGGCGCGGGCAAAGCGCTGGCGGTGGTGGTGAACCAGGTGGCGCAGATCTCGCGGCTGGTCTCCAACATGGCCTCGGGGTCGCTGGAACAGGCCCAGGGCCTGAACGAGATCAACATCGGTGTCGCCCAGCTGGACCAGGTGACCCAGCACAACGCCGCCATGGTCGAACAGTCCGGCGCCGCGACCCAGGCGCTCAGCCAAGACGCCGTGGGGATGAGCACCCTCGTCGGCCAGTTCAGCATCCTCGCCGACAGCGCGCATACGGTCCGCGCCTTGCCAGCCCGCACATCGGGCGGGCGGGGCAAGTCCGGCCTCGCAACCGCCGGAGTCGCGCGGGAGGAATTTGCCGATGAGGGCGCCAACCACGATCTTGCCCTGTCAGCCTGACCCTGGCTTTGCCGGTCGGGCCTCGCGGTGGTCGGCGGGCGTCAGAGGGTCAGAACCATGTCGCGGTGCGGGATGCCGGCATCGTCATAGACCTCACCCACCGGCGCAAAGCCGAGCGCTTCGTAAAAACCCAAGGCATGGGTCTGCGCACCAAGCTTGACCCGGCGCAGCCCCGGCACACCGCGAAAGCGCGCCACGCCCGCGCGGATCAGGGCAGCGCCGATGCCGCGCCCGCGGGCCGCCTGCAGGACGCAGACTCGCCCGATCTTGCCGGTCTCTTCGAGGATCAGCAGGCGGGCCGACCCCAGCGCCTCCTCGCCGTCAAGGGCCACAAGGTGGATCGCCGCGCCATCCTTGTCGTCCAGTTCATCCGCCTCGCTTACGCCCTGCTCCTCGATGAAGACTTTGCGGCGCAGCGCGCGGCAAAGCGCGATGTCGGTGGTTTCGACGATCTGCAAGGTCATGCGAAGTAATCGCGCAGGATGCGGCTGTAGATCGCCTTGAGCTTGACGATCTGCGCCACCTCGACCCGCTCATCGACCTGGTGCATCGTCTTGCCGACGAGGCCAAACTCCACCACCGGGCAGTGATCCTTGACAAAGCGCGCATCCGAGGTGCCGCCCGAGGTCGAGGGTTCGGGCACCAGCCCCGTCTCGGCGGTGACCGCCCCCGCCACCAGCGCCGTGAACGGCCCCGGCGCGGTCAGAAAACTTTCGCCCGAGATCGAGACCCGCAGCCCGATCTTCACCCCGGTTTCCGCCTCGACCGCGCTGGCCTGGTCCTGCAGCCAGGCACTGATGCTGGCCCCGGTATGGGCATCGTTGAAGCGGATGTTGACGGTGGCCGCGCCCTTGGCCGGGATCACATTGGTCGCCGGATTGCCGCAGTCGATGGTGGTGATGACCAGCGTCGAGGCGTCGAAATGCGCCGTGCCGCGGTCGAGGGGCTCGGCCTCCAGCCGGGTCATCAGGCGGACCAGCGCGCTCATCGGGTTCTTGGCGCGGTGCGGATAGGCCGAATGACCCTGGACGCCCTGCGCGGTGAACCAGGCGGTCAAAGACCCGCGCCGCCCGATTTTCATCATGTCGCCTAAGGTGTTGGGGCAGGTCGGCTCCCCCACGAGGCAATGCGACATCTTCTCGCCCCGCTGGCCCATCCAGTCGAGCAGGGCCACGGTGCCATCGACCGAGGGGCCCTCTTCGTCACCGGTGATGGTCAGGATCACCGCGCCATCGGGCGGGGTCTGGCGGACGAAATCCACCGCCGCCGCCGCAAAGGCCGCCACGCCGGATTTCATGTCGGTCGCGCCGCGCCCATAGAGCCAGCCATCGACCACTGCCGCGCCGAAAGGGTCCTGCGTCCAGGCGGCGCGGTCGCCGACCGGCACCACATCGACATGGCCGTTGAAGCCGAAACTGCGGTTGGCGCCGCGGTGCCCCCAGCGCGCGAAGAGATTGGCCACGCCGCCACGGTCGACCCTGTGGCATTCGAACCCGGCGCTGCGCAGAAGGTCGGTCAGCACCGCCATGGTGCCGCCCTCCTCGGGCGTGACGGAGGGGCAGCGGATCAGCGCGGCGGTCAGGGCGACGGGGTCGGTTTCGGCAAAGGGTTCGGACATGGCAGGCTCCTTGGGCAGGCCCAAGACCTACCCGCCGACCGAGCCTGCCGCAACCCGTGCCACGACCCTAGTCGTAGAAGGGCGTCATCTGGGCGACGATGACCGAGTTTTCCTTCAGCGCGCGCTCCATCAGCTCCAGCTCGTCCTCGGCGATCTCGTCGCCATTGGCCTTGCGTTCGTCAAGCGTGCCATAGCCCGAGACATCCAGCGGCGCGAGGTCGGCCTGTTTCAGGATCGCCACGGTCTCGCGCACCGCTTCGGCCTCGTCCACGCCGGAGGCATAGATGACGAGGCCGGCGCCGGTTGCCTTGGCGGGCAGCCCGTCGCCGGTCTTGCGGCCGACTTCGACCAGAAGGGTGAAGACCTGCTGCTTGCGTTTCGGCTTGGCCTCGCCGTCTTCGGGTTCACTGATATCGCTCATTGCAGGCTCCTGCCCGGGGCGCAGCCCATGGGGCGCGCGGAAAGTCGGATCGTTCAGTCGCGCAGCAGCTCGTTGATCGAGGTTTTCGAGCGGGTCTGCGCATCGACACGCTTCACGATCACCGCGCAGTAGAGGTTGATCCCGTTCTTCGACGGCATCGAGCCTGCCACCACGACCGAGCCTGCCGGCACTTCGCCATACATCACGGCGCCGGTTTCGCGGTCGACGATCTTGGTGGACTGGCCGATGAAGACCCCCATGCCGAGGACCGAGCCTTCGCGGATGATGCAGCCTTCGACGACTTCAGAGCGCGCACCGATGAAGCAGTTGTCCTCGATGATCGTGGGACCGGCCTGCATCGGCTCCAGCACGCCGCCGATGCCGACGCCGCCCGAGAGGTGGACGTTCTTGCCGATCTGCGCGCAGGAGCCGACCGTGGCCCAGCCATCGACCATCGTGCCTTCGTCGACGAAAGCCCCGAGGTTGACGAAGGAGGGCATCAGCACGACGTTCTTGGCGATATAGGCCGAACGGCGGACGATCGAGCCGGGCACGGCACGGAAACCGGCGGCGCGCCACTGGTTCTCGCCCCAGCCTTCGAACTTCGACGGCACCTTGTCCCACCAGGTGGCCTGGCCATTGCCGCCGCCGATGACGTCCATGTCATTCAGGCGGAAGGACAAAAGCACCGCCTTCTTGGCCCATTGGTTCACATGCCAGTCATTGCCGCGCTTTTCGGCCACGCGCAGCTTGCCCTTGTCCAAAGCCTCCAGCGTCGCCTCGATCGCGTCGCGGGTCTCGCCCGTGGTGGCGGGAGAGATGCCGTCGCGGGCGTCCCAGGCGGCTTCGATGGCGGTTTCAAGGCTTGCGTAGGACATGGCGCGCTCCTGCGGCAGAAGGGTTTGCGCGGCTATAGACGGATGAGGCGCGCCTTGCAATCAGCTGGTGGGCAGGTCCTCCAGCACCCGGGCCAGGGTGCGCAGCATCACATCGCGAAAGCCGGGGTTGGAGCGGCGGTAATAGGGGATCGCGGCCACCGCCTTGGCAAAGGCCAGCGCCCGGCCGCGCGCCCAGGCCTCGGGCGAGGGCGCAAGGGCGGCCCGGAACACCGCCCGCGCCGGCGGGTCGAACAGGGTCCAGGCGATCATCAGGTCCATCGCAGGATCGCCGAGGCCCAGATCGCCCCAGTCGATCACCCCGGTCAGCTGCCGCCGCAGCGCCAGAAGGTTCAGCGCGTGCAGATCGCCATGCACCCAAAGCTTCGGCCCGTCGTAAGGCGGCAGGCGGCGCAAAGTGGCAAGCGCCTTGACCAGGACCAGCGGGTCGGCCTCGCCCTGGAACTGCCCGATGAACTGGCCAAGGCCTGCCAGCCGCAGGTCAAGCCGGTCCTTGTCGCCGCGCAGCGGGGCGCCTTCCGGTGCGGGCTGGCGCTGCAGGGCCTGCAGGAACCCGGCCAGCGCCCGCGCCGCCGGCTCCTGATCTAGGGGGCCGGCAAAGGCGGCATGGCCGGGCAGCCAGTTCAGCACCGTCCAGCGATAGGGATAGCCGGCACCCGGCAGGCCAAAGCGCAGGGTCAGGGGCACGCTCAGCGGCAAATGGGCCGACAGGCGCGGCAGCCATTGCGCCTGGGTGGAGATCTGCGCCTCGGCATGGGGCAGGCGGGGAAAGCGCGCGACGAACTCGTTGCCGATCCGGTAAAGGACATTGTCGGTGCCGCTTTGCCCGGCGCGGCGCAGCGGGGCCGTCGCAAGCTCCGGCATCTGGGCCGCCAGAAGGGCGCGCGCCAGGGCGGGCGTCACCTCGTGCTGGGTCAAGTGCATCGGCCCGTCGTCTCCTCCCGATCCGCCCGCCCGGTTGGCGGCTTCGGCTTTCACATTCCGGTGGCAGGCTATAGGTATGGGCCTCGTTGAACAACCCGAAGGCTGCCCATGTCCGAAACTCCGCGCCAGCATCCGCTTCGTGATTCCGTTCAGGATGTCGCGGCGACCCATCGCATCCCCGACACGCCGCAGACCCGCTCGCCCTCCTACCGGCTGGCCTTCGCCGATCCGGAGTTTCTGACCCGCGAAGAGCTGCGCCCGGTCCGCCTGCAGCTGGAGCTTCTGAAGGTCCAGATGGTGCTGGAGGAGAAGGGCGTGCGTTCGACCATCGTCCTCTTCGGCGGGGCGCGCATCCCCGCGCCGGAACGGGCGAGCACGGCCAGGGTGCCGGGCCTAGCCGCGCTCTCGCCTTATTACGAAGAGGCGCGCCGCTTTGCCCATGCGGTGACCGAGCGCAGCCTGCAGACCTATGGCCGCGACTGGGTGATCTGCACCGGCGGCGGCCCGGGCGTGATGGAGGCCGGCAACCGCGGCGCGCAGGAGGCGGGCGGCCAGTCGATCGGGCTGAACATCGTGCTGCCGCATGAACAGGCGCCCAACCCCTATGTGACGCCGGAATTTTCCTTCAACTTCCACTATTTCGCGATCCGCAAGATGCATTTCCTGATGCGGGCGGCGGCGATCTGCGTCTTCCCCGGCGGCTTCGGCACCCTGGACGAGATGTTCGAGGCGCTGACCCTGATTCAGACCGGGCGGATGAAGCGGGTGCCCTTCCTCCTGTTCGGCCGTGCCTTCTGGGAAAAGGTGATCAACTGGCAGGCCCTGGCCGAGGCGGGCACGATCAACGCCGCCGATCTCGACCTCTTCACCTTCGTCGAAACGGCGGAGGAGGCGCTGGCCGCCCTGGGCGACCTGCCGCCGGACTGAGGCGCAACAGGGGTTGGTAGGATGGGCAATCTGCCCATCTTCCAGGGCCTTACAGACGAAGCCGCGCGAAAGCCGCGTCCAGCGCGCTCCAGTCGGCGATCCGCAGGCGCACGACCAGGGTCAGAACCTGGGCGCGGAAATGCCGGGGCAGGCGGACCGCGTCCTTTTCCGTGGTGACCAGCTGCGCCCCGCGGGCCATGGCCTCCAGCTCCAGCCGGCGGATCAGCGCCTCGGTCAGGGGCTGGTGATCGTCCAGCGCCACCTGGCGCAGGATTTCGGCCCCTTCGGCGCGCAGGGTCGCAAAGAATTTGCCCGGATTGGCGATGCCGGCAAAGGCGATGACGCGGGCACCCTGCCACTGCATCCCCATCTGCAAAGGCTCGACCATTCCCGTCAGATGCGGCACGCCGAAGCCCTGCCAGCGCGCGGCAAAACTCGCCTGCGCCGCAGCATCGCCGAGCGACAGCACGACATCAGCCCGCTTCATCCCCGCCGCCACCGGCTCGCGCAAGGGGCCGGCGGGCAGGCAGAGCCCGTTGCCAAAGCCCTGCGCCGCATCGACCACGACGATCGACAGATCCTTGGCCAGCGCCGGGTTCTGGAACCCGTCATCCATCAGGAGCACCGTGGCCCCGCTCGCCACGGCAAGCCGCGCCGCGGCGGCGCGGTCGCGGCCGATGAAGGTCGGCGCGAAGGCCGACAGAAGCAGCGGCTCGTCGCCGACCTCCGCCGCCTTGTGCCGCGTCTCGATCACCTGGACCGGGCCTTCCAGACTGCCGCCATAGCCCCGGCTGACCACCGCGACCCTGGCGCCGCGTGCCGTCAGCCGCTCGATCAGGGCGATGGCGGTCGGGGTCTTGCCGGTGCCGCCGACATTGAGGTTGCCAATGCAGATCACCGGCACCGGGGCGCGGTAGGCCGGCGCCTGGGCCACCCGCCGCGCCGTGGCGCTTGCATAAAGCCAGCCGAGTGGGGCCAGCAGCCGCGCGGCCAGGCCGGGGCTTTCGGGCGGGTTCATCCAGAAACCGGGCGGGCGCATCAGGCGGTCCCGTCCAGGATGTTGCGCACCAGATCCATGATCCGCGCCGTGACCTCCGCCCCGTCCGAGGCGATGGCCCAGGCCGCCTGCGCCTGCCGGGCCGCGCGATCGGGCGACAGAAGATCGCCAAGCGCCTGGCCCAGATCCGCCCCCGATCCGACCATCCGCGCCGCCCGCACCGCGCCGAGGCGGCCATAGACCGCACCGAAACGGCCCGAACGCGGGCCGTAAAGAATGGCCGACCCCATCGCCGCCGCCTCCATCGGGTTGCGCAGGCAGCCCGCCCCTTCCAGACTGCCGCCCAGAAAGGTGATCGGCGCCAGCCGGTACCACAGGCCATATTCGGCGCCGCCCTCGACGATATAGACCTCGGTCTCGGTCTCGGGCTCCTCCTCAGACTGGCGGCAGGCGACGCGCCAGCCCTCGGTCTCTTCCATCTGGCGGGCCAGCGCATCGGCGCGGCCGGGGTCCTGCGGGGCGAGGATCAAGAGCAGCCGGTGGGCGAGCTTCAGCGCCTCGCGGTGGGCGGCGATGATGGCGGCCTCTTCGGCCTCGGTCACATCGGCGGCGAGCCAGACCGGCCGCGTCGCCAGACCCTGCGCCAGGGCGGCGCGGTCCGATTCGACATAAGGCAAAGCGGCGCTGGCCTCTTCCATCCGCCCGGTGACCATCAGCCGCTCCGGATCGGCCCCGGCCCGGCGCAGGGCGCGGCCGGCGCTGTCATCGATCGCAAGGACCAGCCGGAATTGCGCGAGGGCGGCGCGGATCAGGCCGGGGTACCAGCCCTCGCGCCCCGGCATCAGATGCGGCGCGCGGGCCTCGACCATGATCATCGGCAGCTTGCGCTGCGCCGCCTCGTGCAAGAGGGCGGGGCGCAGCTCGCCCTCGGCCATCACCGCCATGTCGGGCCGCCAATGGTCCAGAAAACCCTGCACCCGGCGCGGAAAATCCAGGGGGGCCGCGACCACCAGCGCCTCGGGATGCAGCTTGCGGGTGGCCGGGGCCTCGCCCTGTGCTGCGACCAGATCCGCGGGCAGGGTGATCAGGACGCTGACCCCGTCATCCTCGATCAGCTTGCGGGCCAGTTCCGCCATCCCGCCCAGACTGTCCGGCCCCGGCACATGCAGCCAGACGAGACTGCCCGCCGGCCGCGCTGGCGGCACGGCGTCAGGCTCGTCCACCGGGCGCGCGGCGAGGTTGTAAAGGGTCAGACCGATGGAATAGGCCATGGGGCCAGGGATACTCGGGTGAAGCTGCGAGGGCCGTCTTACGCCGTCATCGGCTCGGAGGTCGAGCTTTTCTCGTTCGACTCTTCGCGCAGACGGTGCAGGTTGGCGATGAAATAGCGCATATGGGCATTGTCCACGGTGCGCTGCGCCTCGGCCTTCCAGGCCAGGTAGGCGCTTTCGTAGTCCGGATAGATGCCGACCATGTGGATGGCCGAGACATCGGCAAAGACGTTCTTTTCGGGCGAGACAAGCTCGCCGCCGAAGACCAGGTGAAGACGCTGCGACATGGGGGCCTCTTAAAGTTGGGGGCGACGGGGAAGGCGTCCGGCGCAGGGCTCTGTGCCGTCAGCGCCAGCCGAGAGCGGCTTGGGGCGGCGCTTCAAGACAATCCTGTGCCGATCCACGTTTTTCTGCGATCGCCTGCCGCCTCCTGTCGCAAATTTCAGCCAAAACCGCAAGACGGCCCGCATTGGGGGTCACGCAACGAAACCCTGGCCCGGGGCGACAGGATTCGCGACGTGGGCGCCGATGCCCCCTGTACAGGCGGGGGCTTTGCCTGTAAGGGCTGGCGGTCGGCCCAAGGGTTCCAGGGTGCACGAACGGCAGGGAGGCCGGTGCACTATAGGGAATGAGGTGCCGCCGCATGGTACTTCACGGGGCAAAGCCCCCCTTTATGGAACAGACATGACCAATATCTCCATCGCTGCGCCCCTGGCGCAGGCTTTGGCGTCGAAGGGCTACGAGTCCCTCACGCCGGTTCAGGACGCCATGCTGGCGGAAAATGTCGCCGGGCGCGACCTTCTGGTGTCGGCGCAGACCGGCTCTGGCAAGACCGTGGCCTTCGGCCTCGCCATCGCGCCGGAACTTCTCGCCGGTTCGGACAAGCTCCTTTACGCCGATGTGCCGATGGCCCTGATCATCGCGCCGACCCGCGAACTGGCCCTGCAGGTGGCGCGCGAGTTCGAATGGCTTTACGAAGCCGCTGCCGTCAAGGTCGCCACCTGCGTGGGCGGCATGGACTACCGCACCGAAAAGCGCGTGCTCGACCGTGGCGCCCATGTCGTCGTCGGCACCCCCGGCCGTCTGCGCGACCATATCGAGCGCGGCTCGCTCAAGCTGGAACAGATCAGCGCCGTGGTGCTGGACGAAGCCGACGAAATGCTCGACATGGGCTTTGAGGAGGATCTGAAGTTCATCCTCGGCGCCATGCCGGAGGAACGCCGCACCCTGATGTTTTCGGCCACCGTGCCGAAAGAGATCGAGGCGATGGCGCGCACCTATCAGCAGGACGCCCTGCGCATCGAGGTGAAGTCGGAAACCAAGCAGCACGCCGACATCGAATACCAGGCGATCTCGGTCGCGGTGCGTGACCGCGAACATGCGATCTTCAACCTCTTGCGCTTCCACGAGGCCCAGGCCTCGATCGTCTTCTGCAAGACCCGTGCCAATGTGAACCACCTCTTTGCCCGGATGACCAACCGGGGCCTGTCGGCGGTGGCGCTGTCGGGTGAGCTGTCGCAGTCCGAACGGACCCATGCCCTGCAAGCCCTGCGCGATGGCCGGGCCCACGTCTGCGTGGCCACCGACGTGGCCGCCCGCGGGATCGACCTGCCGGGTCTGGAACTGGTGATCCACGCCGATCTGCCGGGCTCGTCCGAGACCCTGCTGCACCGTTCGGGCCGGACCGGCCGCGCGGGCAAGAAGGGCATTTCGGCGATGATCGTCTCCCCGGCCGAGATCAAGAAGGCCCAGCGTCTGTTGCAGGGCGCCAAGGTCGTGGCCGAATGGGTCAAGCCGCCGTCGGCCGATGACGTGCAGGCCCGCGATGACCAGCGCCTGCTGGATCACCCCGCGCTGGCGCAGGGTCCGGGCGAAGAGGCCGATCTGGCCCAGACCCTGATTTCGACCTATGGCGCCGACAATGTCGCCGCAGCCTTCATCCGCCAATGGCGCGAAGGCCGCACCGCGCCCGAGGTTCTGTCTGCCGACCTGCCGCCGCCCGCGCCCTATGTGCCGCGCGACCGTGCCGAATTCGGCCCCTCGGTCTGGTTCGAACTGCCCGTCGGCCATCAGGACCGGGCCGAGGCGCGCTGGCTCTTGCCCAAGATCTGTGACGCCGGTGGCATCACCAAGGACGGCATTGGCGCGATCCGCGTCCAGACCGACCGGACCTATGTGCAGATCCTCTCGACCCTGGCCAGCCGCTTCAACGCGGTGACCGAGATCGACCGCGACCTGTCGATGACCAAGCTGGATGTCGCCCCCGCCGATCTGGACAAGCCGCGTACCTCCTCGACCGTGCGGCCGGAACGTGCCCCGCGCGCCGCAAAGCCAGAGAGCGAATATGCCACCCGCGCCCCGCGTGTCGCCCGTGACAAGCCCAGCTACGGCGACAAGCCCGCCTATGCCGAAAAGTCCTATTCCGACAAGCCGGCCTATGTCTCTGCCAAGCCCGCCCGCGTGGTGGAAGAGGGTGCGCCCGAAGCTCCGGTCGCCGATCTGACCGAATCCAAGCCGCGCTGGACCGCCGAGGAAAAGGCCAAGCGGGCCGAGGATCGCCCGGCCAAGTCCGGATATCCCAAGGATGGCGCCAAGTCCTATGACAAGGCCCCGCACAAGTCCTACGACAAGCCGGCCTACGACCGTCACGCCTCGGACCGCCCGGCCTATGAGAAGCCGGCCTATGCCAAGTCGGACAAGCCCTATGGCAAGCCCGCTTACGCCAAGCCTGCGGCCCGTGGCACGGATGAGGCGCCGCGCAAGACCTGGACCCCGCTGCCCAATGACGGCGCGCCGCGTGAAGCCCCGCGCACGCCCTATGCCGGCAAATCCGATGGCCCGCGCAAGCCTTACGACAAGTCGGCACCGCGCAAGTCCTATGGCGAGGCCAAGGAAGGCTACAAGCCGCGCTCGGCCGGGTTCAAATCGCAAGGCGGGGCCGAAGGCGGCCCGGCCCGTGCCAGCGGCTATAAGAGCCATGGCGGCGCCGAAGGCGGCAAACCGGCGCGTGCGCCCTATGCCGGCGACAAGCCCCGCGCTTACGAACCGCGTCCGCAGGCCGGTGGCGAAGGCCGCCCGGCAAAGCCCTATGGCGCCAAGTCCTATGGCGACAAGCCGGCGCGTTCGGGTGGCTTCAAGTCGCATGGCGATGCGCCGAAATCCTATGCCAAACCGGCAGCCCCGCGTGACGCCGGCGACACCTCGCGCCGCTTCGTGCCGCCGCGCAAGCCCAAGGAATAAGGCCGGGTTTCAGGCCTGAGTTAAGAAAAGGGCGCGGATCACTCCGCGCCCTTTTTCCATTCCGTGCCGTGGCTTAACCGTTCAGCCGGGCCATCAGATCGGCATGCAGCCCCGGTGCTGCCACCACCACCCCATCGCTGCGCGGGTCCGGCGCGTTGAACTCAATGGCCGCCCCGCGGCGGTCCGTCACCAGGGCCCCGGCGCGTTCCGCGATCAAGGCCCCGGCGGCAATGTCCCATTCCCAGGCCGGGCGCAGCGCCAGCATCGCGTCAAAGGCGCCCTCGGCCACCAGACACAACCGCCAGGCCATCGAGGCGCGGAAATGGCGCTGGACCTCTGGCACCCCGCCCGGCCAGAACTCTGGCGCAAGCAGCGCCTTGCCGGTCAGCACCTGTGCATTCAGGCTGGTCTGGCAGGCATTGGCATGGATCTCCGCCCCGTTCAGCAGGGCAGGGCCACCCGCCGAGGCCGCATAAAGCCGGTCCTGCGCCGGCAGATAGACCACCCCGGCCACGACCGCGCCGCCGCGCACCACGGCGATGGCATGGGAAAAGCTGGTGTCGCCCTGCAGGAAACTGCGGGTGCCGTCGATCGGGTCCAGCACGAACTGCGCCTCGGTCGCGAGGCGATCGGCATTGTCGGGGCTTTCCTCCGACAGCCAGCCATAATGCGGCCGGGCCTGGCGCAGGAAAGCCTCCAGCGCCACGTTCACCTCCAGATCGGCGGCGCTGACCGGGCCGAGACCATCGGGCTTTTCCCAGACCTCGGGCGCGCAGCGCCAATGCCGCAGGGCGATCTCGCCCGCCAGACGGGCGGCGTCGATCAGAAGGTCCAGGTCATGCGCCGGCAAGCATCAGCCCTTCGATCAAAAGGCTGGGCACGCGGGTGGAATGGTGGGGCTTGGCATCATTGGCGGCGGTCATCGACTTCAGCATCTCAAGCAGATTGCCCGCGATGGTGCATTCGTTGACCGGATACTTGATCTCGCCCCCCTCGACCCAGAAGCCCGAGGCGCCGCGCGAATAATCCCCCGTGGTCGGGTTGAGCGTCGCCCCGATCAGCGAGGTGACCAGAAGCCCGGTCCCCATGCCGGCCAGAAGATCGGCGCGGCTGGTGCTGCCCGGGGTGAGGTCGATGTTGGTGGTGGCAGGCGAAGGCGGCGAGCCGGTGCCGCGCGCCGCATTGCCGGTCGATTGCAGCCCGAGCTTGCGCGCCGTCGCCAGATCCAGGGTCCAGCCGGTCAGCACGCCACCCTCGATCAGCGCACGGCGCTGCGTCGGCAACCCCTCGCCATCGAAGGGGCGCGAGCCGGAGATGCGGGCGCGGTGGGGGTCCTCGATCACCGACATGCCCTTGGGCAGGATCTGCTGGCCAAGCTTGTCGTGCAGCCAGGAGGTGCCCCTCACGATGGCCGCGCCATTGATCGCCGAGAGCACATGCCCGATGATCGAAGAGGCGATCCTTTCGTCGAAGAGCACCGGATAGGCGCCCGAGGGCGGCTTGACCGAACCGGCCCGCGCCAGCGCCCGGCTGCCGGCCAAAGCGCCGATCTCTTCGGCCGAGGGCATGTCGGCGGCAAAGATCCGCCCCTCTGCCGCCCAGTCCCGCTCCATCCCGGTGCCCGACCCGGTGAAAGCCACGGCCGAGGCGGAATGCGAGGTCCGACCGTAACCGCCGGAAAAGCCGTTGCTGGCCGCCAGATGCAGGGCGCGCCGCGACCAGGAGGCCGAAGCCTCGACCTGGGCGATGGCGCCCGCGGCCAGGGCTGCGGCCTCGGCCCGGCGGGCGGTGTCCTCCAGCGCCTTGGCGGCGGGTTCTTCGGAGGTGTCGGCCAGCTCCAGCGCGGCGATGTCCCAGCCCTTGGCCAGCTGCTCCGGCGCCGCAAGGCCCACGGTCGCATCCTCGGGCGCCTCGCGGGCCATGGCGACGGCGCGTTCGGCCAACCGCTCCAGCGTGGCGGGCGAGACGTCCGAGGCCGAAACGCAGGCCTGCCGGTGGCCGATCATCACCCGCAGCCCGACCTCGACCCCTTCGGACCTTTCGGCCTGTTCCAGCTTGCCCTGCCTGATGTCGATCGACAGGGACTGGCCCGAGACGGCCATCGCATCGGCGCTGTCGGCCCCGGCTTTCTTCGCGGCAGAGAGCAGGGCTTCGGTCAGGTGGTTCAGGTCATGCGGCATCTTGGGTCCCCTTTGGGGTCAGATATGGGTCAAAGCCCGGGGACAGACAAGCCAGCAGCGGCAGGGCGCCGGCGGCCGCGCCTGCCCGGGGCCTGCAAATCACTGCAACTTCTGGCCGTTCACGAAGACGTGCTGGTCACGCAGTTCGACCGTCGTGCTCTGCGCATCGGCGGTGGTCGAGGAGATGGCGAAGATCGACAGCATCATGCGGGCCTGCATCGCCTGCTGTGGTGCGATCACCTCCATCTTGACCAGGGTGTCGATCAGCTTGCCCAGACCGGTGGCACTCACGTCGATCTTGCCGCTGGCCACCGGTGCGGTCCGCGTACTTCCCGTCCTGTCATAGTCCATCGACAGGCCGCCGAGGGCCGTCACCTCGGCGCCGAGGGCTTTCACGTTCAGATTGGCGATATCGAAACGATTCAAGAGCGCCATATCTTCGCCCACCGGTGCATTTTCGGGATGCAGGAAGGGGCTGCGAAGCATGGTCAGCTGGCCGCCAGCATCCAGCGCCAGGCTTGCCGGATCGCGGTTCAGCATCTTTCTGGGGTCCAGGAGGTCCCAGACCGGATCAGATACCGTGACATCGGTCAGGTTCAACCCCAGGGCAAAGGGGGCAGGTTTGGCGGAATCGGCGGTCGGCACCAGAAAATGCGCCGTGAGGCCGCCATAGGTCAGCGCGGCCTCTGCTAGCGGGATCTCGGGTCCCGCGATCGCGATGTGGCCGCCCTTGTCGGCCAGTCTGGCGTCGATCCGGATCCGATCCATGTCCAGCGTGACCGAGCCGCCCTCCATCCTGCTGGTGACCTCGCCATGGGTCATGCTTGGGGTTGTGCCCACCGTGGTCTTGTTGTCGACGCCGACTTGAAGGGATGTGGCCCCGTACTGGGCCGAGAAATGAGCGGAAAACCCTGCCGCCAGAGCCTTTGGCAGGTCAAGGGCAGCCCCCGGAAGCACCCCCTTGGGGATCATGCTGTCGATCTGGACCGCGAGATCGGCGAGGCTGAAATGAACGGTGGTGGAATCGCTTGTCCCGGGGGCCGAGAAGTCGATCGCGAAAGTCTTCGCGCCATAGGCCACGCTGACCTTTTGCTGCGCGCCGAAGGAGGATCCGCGCCTCACCGCAAGCCCGGTGGCTTTGACCGTGCCAAGGATCCCTACGGTGGAGACGGGAATCGCGTTGAGCCGCGCCAGTGCTAGGGTGAGGGTAGGTGCATCGCCCGTGAAGGTCACGGCATCGGGCGTGCCCATGGCGAGGAAGCGGGCGCCCGGCATGTCGACCGAGACGGTCATGCGCGTCGGTGTCGCGAGGCTGCCGAGGCTCCGGTTGGTCGTGCGGATCGTCATGGCGAAACGGTCGGGCAGAAGCACAGCGACTGTTCCGTCGCCTTGCTCCTTCAGGGTGAGGTCGGGCAATTCCATCTCGCCCGCATCGGCTGTCTTGACCAAGATGTCCTTCAGGATCAGCTTGTCCCCCTCACGCCGGAGGCTTTTTGCCGTCACCGTGTTGCCCTCCATCGCGGCGGTGTCCTGCCAGCCTTTCCAGGCCTGTTCGGGGGTGATATCGGCCAGAAGGGTCGAGGGGGCCATGATCAGGGCCAGCGCCGAGACGGTGAGGCGGGTGCAGGCGGCGCGCAGGCGAAGCGACATGTAAATAACCATCCCAGGGGCAAAATCAGGCCGGAGCATCCCCCGCGCCCCGGGCGGGGTCAAGCGCCAAGCCGATCCGCGGCTTGAGCTTGGGGCGCAGAGGGTTAAGAAGGGCTGAACATCAGGGAGAAGGACGATGCAGGAAAAGGTCGTGATGATTACCGGCGCAAGCCAGGGCATTGGCGCTGCCGCGGCGCGGGTCTTTGCCGGGGCCGGGGCCCGCGTGGTGCTGCTGGCGCGCTCGGCCGAGAAGATCGCGGCTCTGGCCGCCGAACTGGGCGGCCTCGCACTGCCCTGCGACGTGGCGCGCTGGGCCGAGGTCGACCTCGCCGTGCAAGCGGTGCTCGCGCGGTTTGGTCGGCTCGATGTGCTGATCAACAATGCCGGCACCATCGACCCCATCGCCGCACTGGCCGAGGCGGACCCGGAGGCCTGGGGCCGGGCGGTCGATGTGAACCTCAAGGGGGTATTTCACGGCATGCGTGCCGCCCTGCCGGTGATGCGGGGCAAGGGCGGGACGATCATCACCGTCTCCTCCGGGGCGGCGCATCGCCCGCTGGAAGGCTGGAGCGCCTATTGCAGCGCCAAGGCCGGGGCGGCGATGCTGACCCGGGCGGCGCATCTGGAAGAGGCGGGCCACGGCCTGCGCATCATGGGCCTGTCGCCGGGCACCGTGGCGACCGAGATGCAGGTCAAGATCCGCGCTTCCGGCATCAACGCGGTCAGCCAGATCGACCCCTCCGTCCATATCCCCGCCGACTGGCCGGCGCGCGCGCTCCTGTGGATGTGCGGTCCGGAGGCTGATGCGCATCTGGGCGAAGAGCTCAGCCTGCGCGAAGACTGGTTGCGCCGGGCGGCAGGCCTGATCTGACAGCGCCCCGGGCTGGCCGCCGGGAGGGTTTCACACCCTCCCGGACCCTCCCGTGGGATATTTATGGACCAATGAAGGGGGAGGTGCCGTGAGCCTTCTCCGGCCCCGCGACCGAGGCGGTTAATTTGGCTCCACTGAAAAAGCGTTTTCATACTGGCTCAAATATCCCGGGGTGAGGGCGAAGCCCGAGGGGCAGCGCCCCTGCGACGGCGGGAGAGGGCGCACGGTCGGGCGGTGGGCTGAGGCAGCGCCGGTTCGGACAGATCGGCAGAATGGCAAGCCGGGTTGACGACAGGGCGGCTGACGTGGTTTTTCACGCTCCTGCGCTGCGCGTGCGGCGGATGGGGAGGGGCGACTTTGGGAAGTGAAGATCTGACCGGGCATTGGGCGGGCTTGGCCTCGCTGGCCATTTTCGTGCTGTCTTATGTTCTGGTGATCTTCGAAGAAGTCACGGGGATGCGCAAATCCAAGCCCGTGCTGATGGCGGCGGGTCTGATCTGGGCGATGATCGGCGTGGCCTTCAGCGCCATCGGCCAATCCGCCGCCGCGCATGAACATGCGATGGAGGTGATCGAGGAATATGGCGAGCTGTTCCTCTTCCTCCTCGTCGCCATCACCTATGTCAACACGCTGGAAGAGCGGCGCGGCTTTGAAGTCCTGCGCGGCTGGCTGGTGCGGCTGGGGCTGAGCTATCGGCAATTGTTCCTGCTGACCGGGATTCTGGCCTTCTTCCTGTCTTCGATCCTCGACAACCTGACCACGGCGCTGGTCATGGGGGCGGTGGTCATGGCGCTGGGGCGCGACAATCCGCGCTTTGCCGCATTGTCCTGCATCTCGCTGGTCGTCGCCTCGAACGCCGGGGGCGCCTTCAGCCCCTTTGGCGACATCACCACGCTGATGGTCTGGCAGAAGGGCAAGCTGGAGTTCTTCGAGTTCTTTGACCTTTTCGTGCCCTCGATCGTGAACTGGCTGGTGCCGGCCGCCTGCATGTACCTGGCGGTGCCCAAGGGGCGCCCGGAAAAGCTGGAGGAACATGTCCGCGCCAAGCCCGGCATGTGGGGCGTGGTGGTGCTCTTTGCCGCGACGATTGCGACCTCGGTCTGTTTCAAGAATTACCTCAGCCTGCCGCCGGCCATGGGGATGATGCTGGGCCTCGGCTACCTGCAACTCCTCGCCTATGCCTTGAGCCTGAAGGGCGGGCGGCGCGGCGACGAGGACATGGTGCTGGACAGTTTCGCCCAGGTGCAGCGGGTGGAATGGGACACGCTTCTGTTCTTCTTCGGCATCATCTTTGCGGTGGGCGGACTGGGGGTCCTGGGTTACCTCGCGCTCGCGAGCCAGGCGCTTTACACCGGGCTTGGCCCCTTGCCGGCCAATGTGATCATCGGGGCGCTCTCGGCGATCGTCGACAACATTCCCCTGATGTTTGCCGTGCTGACGATGGACCCGGCGATGTCGGATGGCCATTGGCTCTTGATCACCCTGACCTGCGGCGTGGGCGGATCGATCCTCTCGGTCGGCTCGGCGGCGGGGGTGGCGCTGATGGGTCAGGCGCGCGGGATCTACACGTTTTCGAGCCATCTGAAATGGGCCTGGGCGGTGGGTCTGGGCTATGCGGCGGCGATTCTGGTCCATCTGTGGTGGAATGCGGCCTTGTTTCAATGACTTCGGCCGGACGGTAGGATGGGCAATCTGCCCATCTTCCGGCAGGCGAGGCGGCTGAGGTCGGGCGGTCGCAGCTTTACTTTGCGGCGCTGACGAGTCTGTATGCGTTAGCGCTAAATCGCAAAGGAGTGCAGCTGCCATGAGCAAAGCTCGGATCGGCCTGATCGGCCTTGGCACCATGGGTGCCAGTCTCGCATTGAACATCGCGGAAAAGGGGTTTCCGATTGCGGTGTGGAACCGCACCACCGCCGTCACGCATGAGTTCAAGGCCAAGGCCGGGGATCTGGCCGACAGGGTGATCCCGACAGACACGCTGGCAGACCTTGTGGCCGCGATCGAAAGCCCGCGGTCGATCATCCTGATGGTGCCGGCGGGTCCGGCGGTGGATCAGCAGATCGAGGCCTTGCGCCCGCTTCTCGACCCCGAGGATCTGATCATCGACGCCGGCAATGCCAATTTCCACGACACCGACCGTCGCGCCGCCGAGGCCAAGGTCAAGGGGCCGCGGTTCCTTGGCATGGGGGTTTCGGGCGGGGAAGAGGGGGCACGGCATGGCCCCTCGATCATGGGCGGCGGCGAGAAGGCGGATTGGGACCGCGTGGCGCCGATCCTCGAGGCGATCTCGGCCAAATATCAGGACATTCCCTGCGCCACCTGGATGGGGCCGGGCGGGGCGGGGCATTTCGTGAAAGCCGTCCACAACGGCATCGAATATGCCGACATGCAGATGATCGCCGAGATTTACGGGGTGATGCGCGACGGTCTGGCGATGAAGGCGGCCGAGATCGGCGCGGTCTTCGATGCCTGGAACGAGGGGCCGCTGCAAAGCTACCTGATCGAGATCTCGGCCGCGGTCTCCAAGGCCACCGACGGGGCGCATCCGATGCTGGATGTGATCCTCGACAAGGCGGGGCAGAAGGGCACCGGGCGCTGGACGGTGATCGAGGCGCAGAACCTCGCCGCCCCGATCCCGGTGATCGAGGCCGCCGTGATGGCGCGCAACGTCTCGGCCCGGCTGGACGAGCGGCGCAAGGGCGAGGCGCTGTTCGGTGCTGCGCCCGAGGCCCTCGAAAAGGACGCGCTGAGCCTCGCCGCGCTGGAACAGGCGATGATCGCGGGCAAGATCCTGTGCTATGCCCAAGGATTCGCGCTGATCGTGGCGGCGGGCAAGGAGTTCGGCTGGGATCTGCCCCTGCCCGAGATCGCCCGGGTCTGGCGGGCGGGCTGCATCATCCGCTCCTCCATGCTCAACGACATGGCGACGGCACTGGAGGAAGACCCGACCCGCGGGCTGATGCTGGCGCCCTTCTTCGCCGACCATCTGCGCGCCGCGGCCCCGGGGCTGCGGCAGGCGGTCTCGGTGGGGGCGGCGCATGGCCTGCCCTTGCCGGCGCTGTCGGCGGGGCTGGCCTGGTTCGACATGATGCGCACCGGGCGCAGCACGGCCAACATGATCCAGGCGCAGCGCGATTTCTTCGGCGCGCACGGGTTCGAGCGGGTGGATATCCCGGGCACGGGCCTCCATGGGCCTTGGGGCGGGCACATGGCCTGAGGGCGGAAGCGGGGGCCAGCCCCCGCACCCCCGGGATATTTATGGACCAATGAAGGGGGGCGCGGGGGCCGGCGCCCCCTCAGCCCATTTTGAGGGCCATTTTGAGGGCTACGTCCAGCATGCGGTTGGAGAAGCCCCATTCGTTGTCGTACCAGCCGAAGACGCGCAGCAGGCCGCCTTGGGTGACGCGGGTTTCGGGGGTGGCCATCACGATGCTTTCGGGGCGGGCGCGCAGGTCGGAGGAAACCAGCGGGCCGTCGGTGGCGCCGATGACGCCCCTCGCCTGGTGCAGGGCCGCGTTGACCTCGGCCGCGGTGGGGGTGCGCGACAGCATCACCGCGAGGTCGACGGCGGAGACCGAGGCGGTGGGCACCCGGACAGCGGAGCCTTCGATGCGGCCGGCGATCTCGGGCAGGACGAGGTCGAGGAGGCGCTGAGCCGAGGTGGTGGTGGGCACCATCGACAGGGCGGCCGCGCGCGAGCGGGCATAGTCGGCGGCTGGCGCGTCGGTGGTGGGCTGGGAGCCGGTGTAGCAATGGATCGTCGTCATCGATCCGGTCACCACGCCCCAGTTCTGATGCAGCAGCTTGACCAGCGGCGCCAGGGCATTGGTCGTGCAGGAGGCGTTTGAGACGATCCGCTGATCGGCCAGTTCCGCGTCATTGGCGCCGAGCACCACGGTCAGCTCTGCCGCCCGCGACGGGCCGGAGACCAGCACCCGCCGCGCCCCGGCGTTCAGGCCGCGGCTGGCGACCTCTGCCGTATCGGCGCGCCCGGTGCATTCGAGGACGACATCGACACCGGAGAGATCGAGGCTCGACAGATCCGGGCTGCGGTGGAGGGGGATGGTACCGCCGTCGACGACCAGCGCGCCCTCGGCCAGGCCCACCGTGCCATGCCAGGGGCCAAAGACGGAATCATATTCGAAGAGATAAGCGCACATCTCCGGCGTCGCGATGTCGTTGATGCCCACCACCTCCAGCCCGGGCCAGAGGGCGCGGTTTTGGGCCCGGCTTTGGGCCCAGGCCCGCAGAACCGACCTTCCGATCCGCCCGAAGCCGTTGATGAAGACTCGCATATCCGCCCCCCCGCCTGTGATGCGGGGATTTTGATCATATTATCTGGGGCGCCGCAACCTCGGGCCGAGGCCGTTCAGGCGACATAGGGCACATTGGCCTCGAGGTGGCGGACTTGGGCGCGGTCGAGGCCGAGGGCCTTGGCCAAGGCGGCGAGATAGGCCTTTTCGGCGGCACCCTTGCGGTCGACCACCAGCAGCGAGGCGGTGTAGATGGCGGCGGCCTCATGCGGGGTGCGGGCGAGGGCTGCGATGCGGGCCGCATCGGCAGGGGCCTCCATCTCGGCCAGGATCAGCAGATCGGCCTCCTCGCCAAAGCCGAGGCGGGCGACCTGGCGTTCGAGGACGACGCGTTCCTCGGCGGTGATCACCTCATCGGCCTTGGCGGCGGCGACCATGGCCTGCAGCAGGCGATGGGCGAGGTCGTCGGGGTAGGGCGCCGGATGGGTGGCGGCATAGACCTCGGCCGCGGTGGCGGCGGCCTTGTCGGCCTGCCATTCCGCATAGGCCTTCATCGTCAGCCCGCCGATCAGGGCGGCGCCGCCGACCTCGACCCCGGCGGAGATCAGGCGGCGGGCATTGCCCGACAGAAGGAGCGCAATGGCCCCGCCGGCGATGGCGCCCTGGGTCATCGGGGTCTGGGCGCGCCATGTCGCCTTGGCCTTCTCGGTCAGATCCTCGGCCGCGGGGCCGAGGTTCAGGCCCGACGCCACCTCGCCCAGCGTTTTGCTCAGAAAAGTGAAAACGGATTCAATCACAGCCATGGAAATCTCCTGCCTTGTTGATTTCTATATTGCGCGCGAAAATCCGGTTTCAACAGCGGTCGTTCGGGGCGGGCGGCTTTCGGCTCTTGACCCCCCTGCCCCTCGAGGGCACATCGGGCGCGTCAGAGGAGGACAGCATGAGCATTTCCCGCCCCGAGGGCTTTTCCAAGGTCAAGATCGCCCCTTCCATCCTTGCCGCCGATTTCGCCAATTTCGGCGCCGAATGCCGGGCGATCGAGGCGCAGGGCGCGGATTGGGTCCATGTCGATGTGATGGACGGGCATTTCGTGCCCAACATCACCTTCGGCCCGGCGATGTGCGCGGCGCTGCGCCCGCATATCAAGGGGGTGATGGATGTCCACCTGATGATCTCGCCCGTCGATGCCTATGTCGAGGCCTTTGCCAAGGCGGGCGCCGACATCATCAGCGTGCATCTGGAAAGCGGGCCGCATATCCACCGCACCCTGCAGGCGATCCGTGGCCATGGCGTCAAGGCGGGGCTGGCGATCAACCCCGGCAGCGGGATCGAGGCGGTGCCCTACCTCCTGGACGGGCTGGACATGATCTGCGTGATGACGGTGAACCCGGGTTTCGGCGGGCAGAAGCTGATCGCAAGCCAGATGGACAAGATCCGCGCCCTGCGGGCGATGATCGGGGATCGCCCGATCCATATCGAGATCGACGGCGGGGTGACGACCGAGAACGCCCGCGCACTGGTCGAGGCCGGGGCGGATGCGCTGGTGGCAGGCTCGGCCATCTTCAAGGGCGGTTCGGTGGCGAATCCTGCGCCTTATGGGGAGAATATCCGGGCCCTGCGGAGTGCGGCTGAGGGCTGAAGCGAGGGGGCTCTGCCCCCTCACCCCCGGGATATTTGGGTCTGAATGAAGGGGGAAGCGGGGTCAGGCGCTGAGGGCCTGATCCAGCTTGTCGAGGAAGATGTCGGCCTCGGCGGATTTGAGCACCAGCGGCGGGCGGATTTTCAGGACATGGCCCTTGGGGCCGGTGGCCGAGATCAGGACGCCGGCATCGCGCAGGCGGTTGACCACGCGGGCCGCGGCGCTGGCGCTGGGCTGGCCGTCTTCCAGGATATCCTGGCCGAGGAAGAGGCCCGCAGCGCGCAAGTCGCCCAGGGCGGCGTGGCGGGAGGCGAGGGCGCGCAGGCCCGCGGCCATATGGGCGCCGACCTTGGCGGCATTGGCGAGAAGATCCTCGCCCTCGATCACCTCCAGCACGGCAAGCGCGGTGGCGCTGGCCACGGCATTGCCGCCGAAGGTGTTGAAATAGCGCGCCTTTGCGCCGAACTCGGCCAGAACCTCGGGGCGCAGGACGAGGCCCGCGACCGGGTAGCCATTGCCCATCGGCTTGCCGAGGGAGACCATGTCGGGCAGCACGCCATGGCGCTGGAAGCCCCACCACTGGCTGCCGGTGCGGCCGAAACCGGGCTGGACCTCGTCCGCGATGAAAATACCGCCGGCCTTGTGGATCGCATCCACCGCCGGGGCGAGGAAGCCCGCCGGTTCGGTGAAGAGCCCGTCCGACGAAAACACCGTGTCGACGATCAGCGCGGCGGGCGTGATGCCGTGGCGCAGCAGGTCGTCGATGGCGGCCTGCACATGGGCCGCAAAGGTCTGGCCCGGGTCACCCGCCAGACGCGCATCCGGTGCGGGGACGGTGCGGACATGCTGGCCGATCGGAACCCCCGGCCCGATCGAGGGCGACAGGCCCACCGTGGCCAGCGTCACCCCGTGATAGGCATTCTCGGTCACAATGACCCCGGTGCCGCCGGTCCGCGCAAAGGCCACGCGCAGCGCCAGATCGTTCGCTTCGGAGCCGGTGCAGGTGAACATGACCTGCGAGAGTTCGGGCGGGAAATGCGACAGAAGCTTTTCGGCGCAGTCGAGCACCACCTCGTTGAGGTAGCGGGTGTGGCTGGCATAGGTCGCGGCCTGCCGCGCAGTGGCCGCCACCACATGCGGGTGGCAATGGCCGAGCGAGGCCACGTTGTTGTAGCAGTCGAGATAGGCCTTGCCCTCGGCATCGTAAAGCCAGACCCCCTCGCCGCGCACGAGGTGCACCGGGGTTTCGTAGAAGAGCCGGTAGGCGGGCCCGAGCAGACGCTGGCGGCGCGCGACCAGGGCCTGATCCGCAGCGCTCAGATGGCCCTGACCGGGGACATAGGCGTTCACCATCGTCTCGTCGCGTTTCATGCTCAGCTCCACAGGCTGGAGAAGTTGATGCCGCGCAGCGCCCGCAGGCCGGAGGTGGCGTTCTCCATGTTGCGCAGGATGTACTCGGCGTTCTGCGGAAAGCGCAGCGCCCGGGCCGAGGCGATCGCGATCGAGGTCAGGGTGCGCGCCGCGACCAGCGCCGGGAAGATCTGCTGTTCCAGGGGCGTCAGTGGCAGCGTCTCGTGATAGGCGCGGGCAAAGGCGGCGAGGCTGGCAAAGGGCGCCTCGGGGTCGATCTGGTAGCTGGCGGCCACGGCGGCATCGCAGACCAGCGGGGTTTCCACCATGTCGCCGAAATCGAGGATGCCGGACACCCGCGTCGGGTCGGAAGCCAGAACCAGAATGTTGTGCGGGTTCAGGTCGTTATGCACGACCTGCCAGCGACACTCGGCCAGATGGGGCAGGGCCTCGGCCTCGAACCGGTCCAGCGCCTCGGTGCAGAGTGGGCGCAGATCATCGGGCACGCTGGGCAACAGGGGGCGCAGGCGGGCGGCGTGGCGGATGTCCCATTGCAGGTCCTGCCGTGCGGCGGGATCGGTGAAATCCTGCAGCCCCAGCGTCAGCTGCGCGGCCGCCTGCCCGATCGCGGCGCGCTGCGCGTCGGACTTCGGCGCCTGGTAGAGCGGCTGACCCTCCAGCCAGCTGAACAGGCGCAGGATGCCATGCGGGGTCTCGATCTCGGTCTCGCCGGTGGGCGTCGCGATCACCCGGGGCAGGGCGAGGGGCGCGCTTTCCAGATGCAGCAGGGCGCGGGTCTGGAACCGCGTCACGGCGCGCGGCTCGGCCGGGTTGGAGAGTTTGACCACGAAATGCCCCTTGGGCGAGGTCATCCGGAAGTTCAGGTCGCGCTCCGAGGTCAGGGCCGACAGGTTGCCGGTCATGCCCCAGTGGATCTGGACCAGATCCAGCATCTCCTCTGCCGAAAGCACGGGGGGCGCGGTGGTCAGATTCTCGCCCAGTTCCGGGAGATCGTGGGTATCAGTCGAAGGTGTGGACATGAGGGCCTCTTTTGCCGCCATCAAGGGTGAGGACGGCGCCCATGTCAACCAAGCTCGACCCAAAGCGGCAGATGATCGGAGCCTTCCGCCGCAGGATCCGCCCAGGCCCGGCGGACGCGGGGGGCGAGGTCGGGGGTGACGAAGCAATGGTCCAGCTGACGCAGACGGCGCTGGCCTGCGATCACCTTTTCATGGGTGTGCAGCGGCGGTCCCGCCAGCGCCACCGCATCGACCAGCCCCTCGGCATAGCGCGCGCCGGGGTGATAGGGGGTCTGGCCGGTCAGGGCGAGGTATTCGGCCGAGCCCGGCTCCATGTTGAAATCGCCCATCCAGAGCGCCGAGGCCGGGCTCGGCGGTTCGGCCTGGCTTTCGGTCCAGTTGCGGGCAGGCTCGTCGTCGGTGCCGCTCCACGGGCCGCCCTGATAGGGCAGGGCGCGCAGATGGGCGATCTGCGCCAGACGCTCCTCGACGCCGACATGCGCGAGGTGGAGCGAGAACACCCGAAGCGGGCCTTTGGGGGCGGCGATGACCGCCTCCAGCGCGCAGGTCTGGGTGTTGATCGGGGTGAGCATCCGGCGCAGCGGCAGAAGATGGGTGCGCGTCCACAGGATAGGCCAGCGCGCGGCGATCATCGGCCCGAACTGACGTCGGCGGCTTTTGTCGGCGGGCGTCGCGGCATCCATGTCGAAACCCGCGCCGAAGGCCAGGTAGTGGTCGGGCAGAAGGGCGGCCAGCAGCGCGGGCTGGTCATCGTAGCCGGTGCGCTGCCAGTGGCGATCCACCTCCTGCAGGGCGGCGACATCGGCGGATTGCACCACCCGGGCGATCCGGGCCAGGTCATAGACCCCGTCGCGGCCAAAGCCATACTGGATGTTGTAAGACAGAAGCCGCATCGTCGGTTGCCCTTTTGAAATCGCGCCGGGGGATGCCCCGCCGGGCTGCAGAATGAACGGCGGCGCGGGGGGCGCAAGCCATCTTCTGGGGCCGGTGTTCTTTCCGGCGCCGGGATCTCGACTTTCCCTCGTCCATGGTTGTATTATACAACCATAATCTGGAGGTCCGCCATGAGCACAGATCTGACCGAGGCCGAGGTCGACGAGATCCGCCGCCATTCCCGCGCCATCGTCCGCAGCCTGGGTTTCCTGGGCAAAGGGCTGGCGGGCAGCACGCTGTCGGCCTCGGCTGTCCATGCGATAGGCGAGCTTGGCCGCGGGCAGGTCCGCAATGCGACGGCGCTTGCCGCAAGGCTCGGGCTGGAGAAATCGACCGTCAGCCGGCTTCTTGCCGGGTTGAAGGCCGGCGGTCTGGTCCGGGCCGAAGGTGACGCGGAGGACCCGCGCATCCAGACCCTCAGCCTGACGCCAGAGGGCCAGGCCGAGTTTCAAAGGATCGAGGCTTACGCCCGCGCCCAGGTGCTTCAGGCCCTCGCCCCCCTGGCAGGTGAGGCGCGCGGCGCGGTGGCCCGTGGCCTTCAGACCTATGCCGAGGCGCTGGCACCCGCGCCCGAATCACGCGCTCCTCTGTCCAGCACCGTGATCCTGGGCAAAGGTTATCTCCCCGGCCTTCTGGGCCGCGTGACCGAGATGCACGCGGCCTATTATGCGCGGCAATACGACTTTGGCCGGGTTTTCGAGGCGAAAGTGGCCGCCGGGATGGCAGATTTCCTCGGGCGGATCGAGCATCCGGCGAACCAGACCTTCCATGCCACTCTGGAGGGGCGGATCATCGGTGCGGTCTCGATCGACGGGCAGGACCTTGGCCCCGGCCTCGCGCATCTGCGCTGGTTCATCCTGGACGATGCGGCACGGGGGCGGGGAATCGGGCAAAAGCTGCTTGATCTGGCGATGGCGCATGTCGATGCGGGTGGATTCGACGCGACGCGGCTTTGGACCTTCAAGGGGCTGGATGCGGGGCGGCACCTGTACGAGAAGGCGGGCTTTGTTCTGGAGGAAGAGGCGCCGGGCAGCCAATGGGGCAAGGAAGTCACCGAGCAGGTCTTTGTGCGCAGGGCCGTGGCAAGCGGCGCCTGATCTCCGGCGTGGCAGGCCTGGCCGCGGATGGCGGGTTTCTGCGGACCGGGCGGGGGTCGTGCTGCGGGGCTTGCTTTTCGGGCCGAAACGGCGCATATACCTTTGGCGAACCGCTAATTATCGACCCTGTCTGGCTACGGCTGCAGCTTTCGATCTTGACGTGACTGCGCCAGGCCATCGCATTCCTGCGGATGGCAGACAAACAGGAGTACACACGATGGCCAAGGGCACCGTGAAATGGTTCAACGCAACTAAAGGTTTCGGCTTTATCGCTCCGGAAGGCGGCAAGAAGGACGTGTTCGTCCACATCACCGCCATGGAACGTGCCGGCATCCGCCAACTGGCCGATGGCCAAGCCGTGACCTTCGACATCGAAGCTGGCCGTGACGGCCGCGAGTCGGCGATCAACCTGGCGCTGGCATAAGCTTTCCGCCACCGGGCTCTGGCCTGGCGGCAGATGGTTCTGAAAGGGGTGGCCTCGCGCCGCCCCTTTTGCATTCTTGCGGGCTGGACCTTGGCGCCGGGCCGCCTAATCTCCTCGTGACAGAGGAGACTCCCATGCCCAACCGCATCGACCAGATCCGCCCCGACGCCCCCGAACTGGCGCGTCCCGGTCCGCATCCGGTGGGGGTGCGGACGCTGGAGCTGGTCAACCCCGGCCGACCCGATGTGATGGCCGCCATGGCGGGGCGCGCGGCTTTGCAGGACCGCCGGCTGGTGGTCGAGCTGTGGTATCCCGCCGTCATGGGCACCGTGCCGGGCGGCAGGTATCAGACCCTCAGCCGCGACGGGCGGACGCCGGTCACCCTGCAGGGCCGCGCGGCGCGTGATGCCGGCGCGGCGGAGGGCGACTTTCCCCTCGTCATCCTCAGCCATGGTTATCCGGGCAACCGGATGCTGATGAGCCATCTGGGCGAAAGCCTCGCCTCCCGCGGCTACCGGGTCGCGAGCCTCGACCATCCCGAAAGCACCTATGGCGACCCGGCCTATCTGGGTGGGGCGGCCTTTGGTTCGACCCTGGTCAACCGGCCTCTCGACACCGGCTTTGTGATCGAGGCGCTGGGGGGCGAGCGGGTGGCGATCATCGGCTATTCGATGGGAGGATACGGCGCGCTGATCTCGGGCGGGGCGGCGCTGTCAGAGGCGGCGCTGGGGAACGAGCGTGGCGGTGGCCCCTGGCTGACCCGGCATCTGACGGCGAAGGCCGATCCGCGCCTGAAGGCGATCGTGCCGATCGGCCCCTGGGGGCGGCAGCACGGGCTTTGGGATGCAGCGGGGATGGCGGGCCTGTCGGTGCCCGCGCTGATTCTGGCGGGGAGCCTCGATGAAGTTTCGGGCTATGAGACCGGGATGCGGCGGATCTTCGAGGAGGCGGTGGCGGTGGAGCGCCACCTTCTGACCTTCGAGGCCGCGGGCCACAACGCAGCCGCCCCCTATCCCGCGCCGGAGGAGAGTTACGCCGCCGTCCCCTGGCTCGATTTCGTCCCCTTCGCCCATTATGCCGATGCGGTCTGGGATACGGTCCGAATGAACAATATCGCTGCCCATGTCATCACGGCCTTCCTGGACCTGCATCTGAAGGGCGAGGTCGGGAAGGCTCAGTTCCTCACGCCGGAGTTTGCCGGCTTCACCCCCGGTTCCGCCCGTGGCCTGCGGCTGGAGCGGAAGATGGGCAGCATTGCCCATCCTACCGGCCAGCGATGACCCTGAAGGCCCTCGGGTAGCGGTATTCTTCCAGGTTGGGCGTCGGGCCGATCCGGTCGACCACGGCGAAGAGGCCAGGTGCTGCGAGCGGGGTCAGGACGCCGTGCCAGGTGCCGCGGTGCAGGTTGATGCCCTGCGCGCCATTGGTCAGGAAGGCGCGGGGGATGTCGTCTGGGCCGGGGGAGACGATCACCAGGAAAGGGTGTTCGGACATCGGCAGGAAGGCCTGGCTGCCTTCGGGGTGCCGCTCGATCAAGTCGAAGCTGTAGGGGAGCTCACGCGGTACGGCCTTGAAGATCGAGATGCCGGTTCGGGCGCCGTCCCCCGTTTCGAGGCCGGTGTCGATCCGGGCGCGGTCGTGGTGGCGCTGGCAGAGGCCGGCGTTGATCAGGCGGAAGTCGCCGGTCGCCTCCAACACGTCGCCGAAGGGGGCGAAGGCTGCGGCGGTGAGGGGTTCGGGGATCAGGTCCATGGGGGGAGGGTGGCGGATTGTGCTGGCGCTGGCAAGGGGGTTTGCACGCGTGCAATCCTGGGTAAGGGGTTGAAAATAGGGGGTTTGCGGGATTCTGTTAAGGATCTGTTAGGGGGATTTTGGGGTGCTCGGCGATCGGCGGCGCGTGGGTTGAGAGCGCCGGGGGTTTCACACCCCCGGGCCCCCGTGGGATATTTGGGGACCGATGAAGGGGGAAGGGGGCTTGGGTTTTGGGCGGGCGGCGCTTGGGCCAGGGCGCGWGGGTGGGGGGTAGGATGGGCAATTTGCCCATCTTGCGGGGGTCAGCGGCCGAGGACACCGCGGAGTTTCGCGTGGCGGTTCATGTCCTTGTAGAGCAGGTAGCGGAAGGGGCCGGGGCCTGCGGCGTAGCAGGCTTGCGGGCAGAAGGCGCGCAGCCACATGAAATCGCCGGCCTCGACCTCGACCCAGTCGGAGTTCAGCTTGTAGACGGCCTTGCCTTCCAGGACATAGAGCCCGTGCTCCATCACATGGGTTTCCTCGAAGGGGATCACGCCGCCGGGTTGGAAGGTCACGATATTGACCTGCATGTCATGGCTGAGATTGTCGTTGGAGACAAAGCGCGTGGTGGCCCAACGGCCCTCGGTATCGGGCATTGCCGAAGGCTGGATCAGCTTTTCGTTTGTCACGAAGGCCTCGGGGATTGGCCAGCCGGGGGCGGGTTCGTAGAGCTTCCTGATCCAGTGCAGGCGGGCGGGTTTGTCGCCGCTGTTGTGCAGGGCCCAGGCGATGCCGGGCGGCAGGAAGGCATAGCCGCCGGGGGCGAGGTCATGCGCGCCGCCGGGCAGGGTCAGGGTCAGGTTGCCTTCGGTGACGAAGAGGACGCCTTCGACGCCCGGGTCAGGCTCGGGCGTGGCGGAGCCGCCGCCGGGCGCCACCTCGAGGATATATTGCGAGAAGGTCTCGGAAAACCCGCTCATCGGGCGGGCGATGATCCAGGCGCGGGTGCCCTGCCAGCCGGGCAGGACGGAGGTCACGATCTCTGTCATCACACCGCGCGGGATCACCGCATAGGCCGTGGTGAAGATGGCGCGGCCGGTGTGAAGCCGGGTCTGGGGCGGCAGCCCGTCGAGCGGGGAGGCGTAGCTGGTCATGGCGGGGTCTTTCGGGGCAGGTCTTTCAGGGGAGAAGGTCTTGCAGGCGCAGCTCTGCGATGCGTTCGACCTGGGCGCAGGCGGTCCTGAACTCGGTCGCGCTGTCGTTGGCGAGGCGGCTTTGGAAGGCGGCGAGGATCGAGGCCTTGGTGTTGTCGCGCACCGCGATGATGAAGGGGAAGCCGTGCTTGGCCATATATTGCGCGTTCAGGCTTTCGAACCTGGCGCGCTCGGCATCGGTCAGGGCATCCAGCGCGGCGCTGGCCTGTTCGCTGGTGCTTTCGGGCGTCAGGCGTTTGGCGGCGGCAAGCTTGCCGGCAAGGTCCGGGTGGGCCTTCAGCACGCCCAGCTTTTCCTCCGCCGTGGCGGAGCGGAACATCCGGGCCAGCGCATTGTGCAGGCCGGTGGCCGAGTCATGGGCGGGGCCGAGTTCGAGGTTCCAGGCCCGCTCCGCAATCCAGGGCGAATGTTCGAAAATGCTGCCATAGCGCGAAACGAAGCGTTCAAGCGCCATCTGAGAGGGTCGTTCGAAGCGCTTGTGCGGATGGGTTTTTGCCCAATGTTCGGCAATCTCGATTCGGCGGGCGAACCAGACGTCCTGATGCATTTTGACATAGTCGAGAAAGCGCTTCAGCCCGGCGATCTTGCCCGGACGCCCGATCAACCGGCAGTGGAGGCCGACCGAGAACATCTTGGGCGACCCCGCCTCGCCCTCGGCATAGAGCGTGTCGAAAGTGTCGCGCAGATAGGTGAAGAACTGCTCGCCCTCGATATAGCCCGGGGCGGTGGCAAAGCGCATGTCGTTGGCTTCGAGCGTGTAGGGGATGATCAGCTGATCACGCGGGCCGACCTCGCGCCAATAGGGCAGGTCGTCGTCATAGGTGTCGGAGATCCAGTCGAATTGCCCGGTTTCCGCCGTCAGGTCCACCGTGTTGACCGAACAGCGCCCGGTGTACCAGCCGCGCGGGGCCTCACCCACCACCTCGGTGTGCAGGCGGATCGATTCGGCGATCTGGCGGCGTTCCTCTTCCAACGGCATGTCGCGGTGATCGACCCATTTCAGCCCGTGCGAAGCGATCTCCCACCCCGCCGCCTTCATCGCGGCCACCTGTTCGGGGTTGCGCGCCAGCGCGGTCGAGACGCCGTAGATCGTGACCGGAATCCCCATGCCGGTGAACAGCCGGTGCAGCCGCCAGAAGCCGGCGCGTGCGCCGTAATCGTAGATCGATTCCATGTTCCAGTGCCGCATCCCCGGCCAGGGCGCGGCGCCTGCGATGTCGGAGAGGAAGGCCTCGGACTGGGCATCGCCGTGCAGGATGTTGTTCTCGCCGCCCTCTTCGTAGTTCAGGACCAGCGAGATGGCGACTTTCGCACCATGCGGCCAGGCGGCCTTGGGCGGGTTCGGCCCGTGGCCTCGGAAATCGCGGGGATAGCGCTGCATGTTCAACCTTGCGTCTTCGGATGGGGCCTACCCTAAGGTGGATAGGCGCTGCCCGGTATCAAATAAAGCCGGAAAGTGCTGTTGGCAGGAGCGGGGCTGCGCCGGGCGCGGATCTGCGGCAGGAACAGGCAGAAGGCCGGCCTCAGGCCAGCGCGGCGGCCCGCCTTTGGCCGCCGGCCTCTTGCAGCAGGCGCAAGAGGCGGCGGCGGTCGCCGGAGAGGCCTGCGGCGATGAGGCCGAGGTAGAGGCCCCTCGCCTTCAGATGGCGGCCGAGGGTGGAATGGTCCTGATCGGGAAAGAGCAGATGGTCGACGTTGGGGCGCTGCGGGAAGAGGGCGGATTGGCGGGCATCGTCCAGCAGCCCATGCATCAGGGTGATGCGGGGGCCGGCGGGCAGGGGGGCGGTCAGGCCTTCGGGCAGGGCAGGGGTCCAGTCGCGCCAGCGCCCCTCCCAGGCCGCGGCGGGGTGGTATTGCGGCGAGATGGCGAGGACGGCATCCAGCGGCAGGACCTCGGCCGCGCGCAGGGCCATGAAGGCGCCCATCGAGGTGCCGATGGCGAGGATGCGGGTGATCTTCTGGCGGGCGCGCAGCGTTGCCAGCGCCGCGGTCAGCGCCTCGGCAAAGCCCGGCGCGCTGGCCCAGCTGCGGGTCGCATCCTGCACGAACAGCGCGGGGCGCCCCTCGGCGCTAGCGGCGCGGACGAACTCGGGCGAGGGGGCGCGGCTCGCGTCATGGCCGATGGAGGCGAAGGAGATCACCAGGTCGGAGGCGGGGCCGGGCAGGTGCAAGACCTCCCAGGGGGCGGGGGACGCGATTGTTTCGAAGGCGAGCATCGGCTTGGGCGGTCCTCGTCTGGCGGGGTCAGGTTTCAAGGTGGCGGCGGCCGGGGCATTCTGCAACCGCAAAGACCGCGATTGGATCAAACTCTCGACATTCGGCGCGGGGCGTTGCTTTCTGCCGGCACGTTCCGCAGGTTCGGGGCAGGATCGGGAAAAAGGAGGCGAGAATGGCGGATGGTTGGCTTTCGACACATGTGCTGGACACGGCGCGCGGCAGGCCTGCGGCAGGGATCAGGATCGGGCTCTACCGGCTGGGCGCCGAAAGGCAGCTGATCGCCGAGGCGGTGACCAATGCCGATGGCCGCACCGATGCGCCGCTTCTGACGGGGGCCGCCTATCGCGCCGGAAGCTATGAGCTGGTCTTCCTCGCCGGCGATTATCTGCGCGCCAGCGGGCAGGCTGCGGGCGATGTCCTATTCCTTGACGAGATCCCGATCCGCTTTGGCATCGATGACGCCTCGGCGCATTACCATGTGCCGCTGTTGCTGTCGGCTTTCGGCTATTCCACCTATCGCGGCAGTTGAACCTGCCGCCTTGCGCAGCTTTGGCAGGCGGAAGGCCGCGGCATCTGCGCAAGCGGCCGGTCTGGGCGCCAAAAGCGCTTTCAACCCGGCATGACCTGCCCCTATGGTGAAGCCAGAATCGCGAAAGGCAGAGGTCGGGAATGCGGGAATGGTGGCGTGGTGCGGTGACCTATCAGGTCTATCCTCGGTCGTTTCAGGATGACAATGGCGATGGGGTGGGCGACCTCAAGGGCATCACGCGGCGGCTGAGCCATATTGCCGACCTGGGCTGCGATGCGGTCTGGCTCTCGCCGATCTTCACCTCGCCGATGCTCGACATGGGCTATGACGTGGCCAACTATACCGATGTCGACCCGGTCTTCGGCACGCTGGCGGATTTCGACGCCCTTCTGGCAAAGGCCCATGATCTGGGGCTGAAGGTCATCGTCGATCAGGTGCTGAACCATTGTTCGGACAAGCACCCGTTCTTCGCCGAAAGCCGCAAGGACCGCAGCAATCCCAAAGCGGATTGGTTCATCTGGGTCGACCCAAAGCCCGATGGCACGCCGCCCAACAACTGGCTGTCGGTCTTCGGTGGCCCGGCCTGGACCTGGGACGCGCGGCGCAAGCAATATTACATGCACAGCTTCCTGCCCCAGCAGCCCGACTTCAACTACCGCAACCCCGAAGTCGTCGACTACATGGAAAGCGTGCTGCGCTTCTGGCTCGACCGCGGGCTGGACGGGTTCCGCTTCGACACGGTGAACTACTTCTACAAGGACGCGCTGTTGCGCCACGATGCCGCCGATTACCGCGTCAAGGAAGAGGCCGAGGGCAATCCCTATGGCATGCAATACCATCTCTTTTCCAAGAACCAGCCGGAGAACCTGCTCTGGATGGAGCGGATCCGCCGCGTGATGGACAGCTATCCCGGCACGGCCACCGTGGGCGAGATGGGCGAAAGCCACCATGCCATCGCGATGATGGGCCAGTATACCGCGCCCGGCCGGCTGCATCAGTGCTATTCCTTCGAGATGATGGGCTACGATTACTCCGCCGCCTTCTTCCGGACCCGGATTTCGGATTTCTTCACCGGGGCGCCGAATGGCTGGCCGATGTGGGCCTTTTCCAACCATGACGTGGTCCGCCAGGCCTCGCGCTGGGCGAGACACGGGATCAGCCAGGATGCGCTGGCCAAACAGGCGGGGTCGCTGCTCCTGTCCTTCCAGGGCTCGATCTGCCTTTGGGAGGGCGAGGAGATTGGCCAGACCGATACCCAGCTCGATCTGGAGGAGCTGACCGATCCGCAGGGCATCAACTTCTGGCCCGAGCCGATCGGCCGCGACAATACCCGAACGCCGATGGTCTGGGATGCCTCGCCCAATGGCGGCTTCACCACGGGCAAGCCCTGGCTGCCGGTCAAGGCGCCGCAGCTGGCGCGCAACGTGGCCAGCCAGAGCGGCGTGGCGGGCTCGGTGCTGGAGCATTACCGCAGCATGCTGCACTACCGCAAAGTCTCCAAACCGCTGGTGGAGGGGCGGACGGTCTTCCTGCACCTGCCCGAGCCGATCCTGGCCTTCACCCGCGAGATCGAGGGCGAGGCGCTGCTCTGCATTTTCAACCTGTCGCCGGAGTTCCAGTATCTGGAACTGGACGGCACCGGGGCACCGGAACCCGTCTCGCTGGGCACGTCCCTCGACGGCCGCGCCCTGACCCTGGCCCCGAACGCCGCGGCCTTCCTGCCGGTGACCGGCCCGGTCCATCTGGCGGTCGAGACCAGCGCGCCGGCCAAGGCCTGACCGGTCTCCCTCCCCTGCGGCGGGGGGCTGTCTGCCCCCCGCGCCCCCCCGAGAGTATTGCGACAGAGGGCAAAAGGGGGCGGTAACGATTACTTAACCAAGGTGGGCAATACTGGGACTCCGTACAGGGAGGAGTCCCGTTGGCGGCAGAGCGCAAGTCGCCTCGGCTGGGTGTGAAGCTCTCACATGGGTGTAAGAACCCCCCGGGCCGAGGCGCACTTTGCCCTTATCCTTTGCGATCTGGCCAAATACTCCGGGGCCCGGGGCTGGCCCCGGCGGGTTCAACCCTTGCGCCGTTCGGCATCCATCCCGTGGAAACACAAAAGCCGGGGGCTCGATGCCCCCGGCTTTTGTTCTCTGCCTCAGGCGGCAGATCAATCCTTGGCGCGTTCCTGGTACGACAGGTCATCGGTGTTGATGATGATCTTGGTGCCAGCGCCGATATGCGGCGGGACGAGGACGCGCAGCCCGTTGGTGCAAATCGCCGGTTTGTAGGAGGAGGAGGCGGTCTGGCCCTTGGTCACCGGTTCGGTCTCGGCGATCTCGACCACGGCCTTCTGCGGCAGGGTGATCGCGATGGCCACGCCTTCGAAGGTCTGGACATAGGCCTTCACACCTTCGCCGAGGAACACCTTACTGTCGCCGACCACATCGGCCGAGACAGTGATCTGGTCATAGCTCATCGGCTCCATGAAGTGGAAGCCCTCGCCGTCCTCGTAGAGGAAGTCATATTCGCGCTCGTCCACGGTGGCCTTCTCGACCATCTCGGTGGTGCGCCAGCGCTCGGCCACCTTCACGCCATCCGAAATGCGGCGCATGTCGACCGAGGTCGTCGGCGTGCCCTTGCCGGGGTGGAAGTTTTCAGCCTTCAGGACGACATAGAGCTTGCCTTCCAGTTCGACGATGTTGCCCTTGCGGAGCGAGGATGCGATGACCTTCACGTGACGGATTCCTTGTTTCCAGAGGCCCCGGTCGCTAAGGAGAGGCCGTATCGGCGCAGCCTTTACCCCTATTTCACAGAAATCGCCAGAGAGAAGCCGCATGACACAGAACCCGTGGTGGCAGCGTGACCGCCATGCCGACCGTCGCCCCGCCCTTCTGGCCCGCAGCCGCATCCAGACCGGGCTGCGCCAGTGGTTCGCCGACCGCGATTTCCTCGAGGTCGATCCCGCGGCCCTGCAGGCCAGCCCCGGCAACGAGGCGCATCTGCATGGCTTTGCCACCACGGTCATCGGCAATGACGGCGCGGCGCGGCAGATGTATCTGCACACCTCGCCCGAATTTGCGATGAAGAAGCTTCTGGCGGCGGGGGAGGAGCGGATCTTCGCCCTGACCCATGTCTGGCGCAACCGCGAGCGGGGCGCGCGGCATTCGCCGGAATTCACCATGCTGGAATGGTACCGCGTGGGCGAGGATTACGCGGTCCTGATGCAGGATTGCGTGGCGCTGATGCAGATGGCTTGTGAGCAGGCCGGCACCCGGACCCTCAAACATGGCGACCGCAGCTGCGACGCCTTTGCCGCGCCGGAACGGCTGGGCGTGGTGGAGGCGTTGCAGCGTTACGCCGGGGTGGACCTTCTCGCCTCGATCCTGCCGGATGGCAGCACCACGGTCGAGCCTCTGGCGCGGCAGGTGGCGGCGCTGGGGCTTCGGGTGGCGGCGGATGACACCTGGTCGGACCTTCTGTCGGCGGTTCTGGTGGCAAAAGTCGAGCCGCATCTGGGGCTTGGCCGGCCCACGATCCTCGACCGCTATCCCGCGGCCGAGGCGGCGCTGGCGCGGCGCACGCCCGATGACCCGCGTCTGGCGGAGCGGTTCGAGCTTTATGCCTGCGGGGTGGAGCTTGCCAATGGCTTTGGCGAGTTGACCAACCCGGAAGAGCAGCGCCGCCGGTTCATGGCGGAAATGGACGAAAAACAGCGGGTTTATGGCGAGCGTTACCCCTTGGACGAGGATTTTCTGGCGGCCTTGGCCTTCATGCCGGCCTCCTCGGGCATCGCTCTTGGCTTCGACCGGCTGGTGATGCTCGCCACCCATGCGCCGCGGATCGACGACGTGATCTGGACGCCGGTTGCATGACTGATTCACCATGGAACACCTGGCAGATTGACCGACGATTTCGGCATTTTGCCAGCTTGGGCGCCACGTCAACTAACAACAATCTGCTTGCCTATCGGACGGCACAACCTAGGCTTTAGCGCAAAGGCGGCATCCGACCGCCTTGGTCCAATCGGGAGTCCCCACATGAAATCCAAACTGCTTCTGTCCACCGTCTTGACGCTGGCGGCGCTGCCCGCCTTTGCCGACAAGAACCCCCGCACCGGGGAAGAGCTGGCCGACAATCAGGCCTATACCTACCGGATGCTCGACAGCGTGAAGTCGCTGGACCCGCAGCTGATCTCCTCGGTCGAGGACAGCGACGTGGCGCGCGGCCTGTTCGAGGGCCTCTACAACGAAGACGGCGACGGCAACCTGGTTCCGGCCGGCGCCCTGTCCTACACCGTGTCGGATGACAAGCTGACCTATACGTTCAAGCTGCGCCCCGAATCGAAATGGTCGGATGGCACCCCGGTCACCGCCGGCGATTACGTCTATGGCTGGCAGCGGCTGGTCGACCCGGCGCTGGCCTCGGAATATGCCTATTATCTGGAACTGGCCCAGGTGAAGAACGCCGCCGACATCACCGCCGGCAAGAAGCCCGCCTCGGAGCTCGGGATCAAGGCGATCGACGACCTGACGCTGGAAGTCACCCTGGACAACCCGATTCCCTATTTCACCAAGATGCTGACCAACTCCTCGACCTTCCCGGCGCCCAAGGCCGCGATCGAGAAGTTCGGCGCCGACTGGACCAAGAAAGAGAACATCGTCACCAATGGTGCTTATCTTCTGACCGATTTCGTCGATGGCGAAAAATATGTCGAGACGAAGAACCCCAACTACTGGGACGCCAAGAACGTCATCATGTCGCCGATCACCGCCCTGGTGATCAATGACGAGGACGCCGCCCTGACCCGCTATCAGGCGGGCGAACTGGACCGGACCGACGTGCCCGCAGGCCAGTATCCGCGCCTGAAGGAATCCGCCCCGACCGAGGCGCGTTCGACCCCCTATGCCTGCGCCTATGATTACATCATCAACATGGCCGAGGGCAAAGGCAACGAGGCCCTGAAGGATGTCCGCGTCCGCAAGGCCCTGTCCTATGCGGTGGACCGGGATGTCATCGTCAACAACATCCTGCAGGGCGGCCAGACGGCGGCCTATTCCTGGACCCCTCCGGCGATCAACGGCTATGTCATGCCCGACATCGACTATTCGCACTGGACGCAGGCCGAGCGCAACGAGAAGGCCAAGGCCCTGCTCGCCGAAGCCGGCTATGGCCCGGACCATCCCCTGCAGCTGACGCTGAACTACAACACCTCGGAAGCGCACAAGAAGATCGCCGTGGCCGTGCAGCAGATGTGGAAGCAGACCCTCGGCGTGCAGCTGACGCCGAACAACTACGAATGGAAGGTCCACACCGACAAGCTGATCGCCGGTGACTTCGAGATGGCCCGCTACGCCTGGTGCGCCGACTATAACGAGGCTTCGACCTTCCTCGACCTCTACACCGGCTATTCGACCAACAATGACGGCAAGTATGAAAACCCGGCCTATGACACCCTGATGAAGGATGCCAAGAGCATGCAGGACCCCTCGGCCAACTACACCAAGGCCGAAGAGCTGCTGGCGGCCGACATGCCGATCATCCCGATCTACCACTATGCCAAGGTCGACATGGTCAAGCCCGACATCAAGGGTCTGCCGATGCATGACGCGATGCAGTTCTGGTACTCCAAGGACCTCTACCGCACGAAGTAATCTTCCCTCGGCAGGGCAGGGGGGCTGCGTGAGCGCGGCCCCCCTGCTGCCTTTTTGACGCGTGACCCATGATCTCTTTCATCTTCAAGCGGCTTCTGGTCGCGATCCCGACGCTGTTGCTGTTGATCATCATCTCGTTCCTGATGATGCATGCGGCACCGGGCGGGCCCTTCACCCAGGAAAAGCAGCTTCCCGCCGCGGTTCTGGCCAACCTCAACGCCAAATACGGGCTGGATCAGCCGATCTGGGTGCAGATGGCGCGGTATGTCTGGGGGATCGTCGCGCATTTCGACTTTGGCCCCTCCTTCGTCTACAAGGACCGCACGGTGAACGAGATCATCGCGCAGGGCTTTCCGGTGACCTTGAGCTACGGCATCTGGGCCTTCGTGCTGTCGGTCAGCGTCGGCATCAGCCTGGGGGTTCTGGCGGCGGTGTTCCAGAATTCCTGGCTGGACCATCTGGCGGTGGGAATCTCGATCGGGGCGCAGGTGCTGCCCAACTTCGTGATGGCGCCGATATTGGTGCTGATCTTCACTTTGTGGCTGGGATGGCTGCCCGGGGGCGGCTGGGATGGCGGCGACTGGAAGCATCAGGTTCTGCCGGTGATCGCGATGGCCACGGCCTATATGGCCTCGATCGCGCGGATCACCCGGTCCTCGATGCTGGAGGTGTTGAGCCTCAACCACATCCGCACCGCCCGCGCCAAGGGTCTGCCGACCTCGAAAGTCATCCTGCGCCATGCGCTGAAGCCGGCGCTGATCCCGGTGCTGAGCTATCTGGGCCCGACCTTCGTGTCGATGATCACCGGGTCGGTCGTGATCGACATGTTCTTTTCGACCGGCGGGATCGGCAAGTTCTTTGTCGATGCGGCCCTGAACCGGGACTATGCCCTGATGATGGGGGTGACGCTGCTGGTCGGCGTCCTGACCATCCTCTTCAACCTTATCGTCGATGTGCTTTACGCATGGGTCGACCCCAAGATCCGGTTCTGACATGGTGCTTTCCCCAATCGACATGACCGCGCTGGCCAAGCGGCTGGCGCAGCTGGACGAGGTCAAGGGCCGCTCGCTCTGGGCCGATGCAAGGGTGCGCTTCATGCGCAACAAGGCGGCGGTGGCAGGGGTGATCCTGCTGCTGATCTGCGTGGCTTTTGCGGCCTTCGGGCAGCTGATCTCGCCCTACAGCTACGATTACATCGACTTCACCATCATGGGCCATGCCGCAGAGCAAGGCGCGCCGAGCTGGGCCAAGGGCTATTACTTTGGCGTGGATGACCAGGGGCGCGATCTGTTCGCCCGCACCGCGATGGGCACGCGGATCTCACTTTATGTCGGCATCCTCGGCACCGCGATCTCGGTTCTGGTGGGCACGCTTTATGGCGCGGTCTCGGGCTATGTCGGCGGGCGGACCGATGGGGTGATGATGCGGCTGGTGGATATCCTGCTCGCCATTCCCTTCATGTTCGTGGTGATCCTGCTTCTGGTCATGTTCGGCAAGTCGCTGGCCGTGCTGCTGATCGGCATCGGCTTCCTGTCCTGGCCCGCCATGGCGCGGATCGTGCGCGGCCAGACGCTGACCCTCAAATCGCGCGAGTTCATCGAGGCGGCGCAGGCCACCGGGGTTTCGACCCCGCGCATCATCCTGCGCCATATCGTGCCGAACCTTCTGGGCATCGTCGTGGTCTATGCGACACTTCTGGTGCCCGACATCATCCTGACCGAAAGCTTCATCTCCTTCCTTGGCCTTGGCGTGCAGGAACCGCAAACCTCGCTGGGGGAGCTGATCTCGGAAGGGGCCAAGACGATTCGCTATGGCACGCTCTGGCAGCTCGGCTTTCCGATGCTTTTCTTCATCATGACCATGTTCGCCTTCTACTTCGTCGGCGACGGGCTGCGTGATGCCCTTGACCCGAAGGACCGCTGATATGGCCATGCTGGAAGTCTCTAATCTCGGCGTGTCGTTTGCGACGCCGGATGGCACGGTGAATGCGGTCAATGGCATCAGCTTTGCCTTGGAAAAGGGCCAGACGCTGGGCATCGTCGGCGAAAGCGGCTCGGGCAAAAGCCAGCTCGCCTTTGCGATCATGGGGCTCTTGGCCAAGAACGGCACCGCCCGCGGTTCGGCCAAGTTCAACGGGACCGAGCTGATCGGCGCCCCGTTGCCCACGCTGAACAAGGTCCGCGCCAACCATATCGCGATGGTGTTCCAGGACCCGATGACCTCGCTCAACCCCTATATGCGGGTCAGCGACCAGATGGCGGAGGTCTTGATCCACCACAAGGGCATGACCAAGGATGCTGCCGTGGCTGAGGCAGCGCGGATGCTGGATGCGGTCAAGATCCCCGATGCGCGGGGGCGGATCCGTCTGTATCCGCACGAGTTTTCCGGCGGGATGCGCCAGCGCGTGATGATCGCGATGAGCCTGCTCTGCCAGCCCGAGCTTCTGATCGCCGACGAGCCTACGACGGCGCTCGACGTGACGGTGCAGGCGCAGATCATGGCCCTGCTTGGCGATCTGCAACGCGATTTCGGAATGGCGACCATCCTCATCACCCATGACCTTGGGGTGATTGCCGGCTTCTGCCGCGAGGTGATCGTGATGTATGGCGGCCAGGTGATGGAGCAATCGCCGGTCGATCCCTTCTTCGACGCGCCGAGCCATCCCTATTCGCGGGGCCTTCTGCACGCCCTGCCCAGGGTCGATCAGGAGGAAGGCGAGCTTTCCGCCATCCCCGGCAGCCCGCCCAACATGACCCGCGCGCCGAAGGGCTGCCCCTTCGCGCCGCGCTGTTCCTATGTGATCGCGGAATGCCACCAAAGGCTCTCCCCCCTGACCGAGTTTTCGCCCGGTCGCAAACGCGCCTGCAACCGTCCGGTGGAGGAACTGGTATGACGCCCCTGATCGAAGCCCGCGACGTCTCGGTCACCTTCACGATCCGGCGCGAGGGCGACATGCCCTGGACGCCGCCGCGCCGTCTGCAGGCGGTCAAGGATGTGAGCTTTGCGCTGCAGCCGGGGGAAACCCTGGGCATCGTGGGCGAAAGCGGCTCGGGCAAGTCCACGCTGGCCCGCGCCCTGATCCGGATGCTGCCGGCCACGGGCAAGGTCCTGTGGCAGGGCGGCACCGATCTTCTGACGCTGAACCGCCAGCAGATGCTGGCGCATCGCGCCGCGATCCAGATGGTGTTCCAGGACCCCTTTGCCAGCCTCAACCCGCGGATGACCGTGGGCCAGATCGTGGCAGAGCCTTTGCGGACCCATTACCCGAACCTGCCCGCCGAAGAGGTCAAGGCCCGGGTGCAGCTGATGATGGACCGGGTGGGCTTGCTTCCCAACCAGATCAACCGCTATCCGCACGAGTTTTCCGGCGGGCAATGCCAGCGCATCGGCATCGCGCGGGCGCTGATCGTGGAGCCGAAGCTGCTGATCTGCGACGAGCCGGTTTCGGCGCTGGACGTGTCGATCCAGGCGCAGGTGATCAACCTTCTGGCCAGCCTGCGCCGCGAATTGGGGCTGGCGATGATCTTCATCGCGCATGACCTGTCGGTGGTCAAACATATCTCGGACCGGGTGATGGTGATGTATCTCGGCCGGGTGATGGAGGATGCGCCCAAGCGCCGCCTTTTTGCCAACCCGCAGCATCCCTATACCCAGGCGCTACTCTCGGCGGTGCCAATCCCGAACCCGGCGGCCGAGCGGTCCAAGAAGATGATCACGCTGGAGGGCGATCTGCCCTCGCCGATGAACCCGCCCTCGGGTTGCGTGTTCCGCACCCGCTGCCCCAAGGCGCAGGCGATCTGCGCCGCCGAACTGCCGCCGCTTCTGGGCGGTGAGGCGGCGGTGGCCTGCCACTTCCCCGGCCCGGTGCTGGCGGCAGCCGAATAAGAAAGGCGCGGGGACCTCCTTCCCCGCGCCTTGCCCCGCTTTTGCCCCTCCGGACCTTTGCCCGGTTTCTGTGCGACGCGCTCAATGCGCCATCAGCACCGGGATCGCGGCGGATTCCAATGCGGCACGGGTTGCCCCGCCCAGCACGGCCTCACGCAAGCGGGAATGCCCATAGGCCCCCATGACCATCAGGTCGCAGCCCTCTTCCAGCGCATGGCGGGCGAGGATTTCCGAGACTTTCGGCTGGGTCTTGGCCAGAACCGAGACCTGCGCCTTGACGCCGTGCCGGACGAGGTACTGGCAGAGGACGCCGCCCGGGTCCGAGCGTTCCGGCCCGCGGGTCGGCGGGTCGACCACGGTGACATCGACCAGATCGGCCTGTTTCAAGAGCGGCATCGCCTGTTTGACGGCGGCCAGCGCCTCGGAGCTTTGGTTCCAGGCCAGAAGCACGCGGCGCGGCGTGGTCATCTTCTTCATCAGGTCGAACTGGCCGACATAGGAATCCGGCACCACCAGCACCGGGGCACGGCCGTCGAAGAGGGCGGCCTCGACCACCGCCTCGGCCTCATAGCCCTTGCCGGTGCCATAGGGCCGCGATTGCACGACGAGATCGGCAAAGCTTGCGGCATTGCCGACGACGGCGGTCAGGCTGCCCATTTCGGCCACCGCAGCCTCGAGGCTGAAGCGCAGCGCCGGGTCGACCTCGGCCAGGGCGCGGTTGGCGGCGGCGGCCACGGCATGGGCATCCGCCTCGGCCCGTTCCAGCGCAAATTCGGTCATCACGGCGCCGGCGCCGATGTAGGAATAGCCCATCTGCACCTTGTCGACGCCAAGCGCCAGAATCTCCAGATGGGCATCGAAGTTCAGGGCCACCGCGGCCGCAGCCGCGATGGAGGCTTCGGCCGTGGCAGGATTCGTCACGACGGTCAGGATGGATTTGTAGGTCATGTTCGCCTCCGCGGTTCCAGATGGCTCACTTTGACATGGGAAGTGCCGCGGGGCTTTGACACGGATCATGCGGTTGATCACGCGCTGTTGATATGGATCAAGGCGAAGTTCCGCCGCACCTGCAAAACCAGAGCCTGTCAGGAGCCCGTCGGGAGCCCTCTGCGACGCGGACCCATTCCTCCGCGCGACAAAGGGGCCGAAGCCAGGGCACCAAGGGACGAAGGGACAGGAACATGTGGGACTACGCGAAATTGATCGTGCTGGCCGCGGTGGCCATCTTGGCCGCCATTGCCGCCAACTACGCGCATGATCTTCCCTATATGGTCAATGCCATAGAAGTGGCCATCGCCGCGGCGATCGCCTTCCTCTATGTCTTGAGCCAGGTGGGCGAAGACAAGACGGTCAACCTCAACGAATATCAGGACGGGGTGATCCGGGCCGGGGTGATTGCCACCGCGTTCTGGGGCGTCGTGGGCTTTCTGGTGGGCGTGGTCATCGCCTTTCAGCTGGCCTTTCCGTCGCTCAATCTGGGCAATGTGACCGATGGCGTGCTGAACTTTGGCCGGCTGCGGCCGCTGCACACCTCGGCGGTGATCTTTGCCTTTGGCGGCAACGCCTTGATCATGAGCGCCTTTTACGTCGTGCAGCGCACCTCTGCCGCGCGGCTTTGGGGCGGCAACCTGGGCTGGTTCGTCTTCTGGGGCTGGCAGTTGATGATCGTGCTGGCGGCCTCGTCCTATATTCTGGGCGGCACCCAGGGCAAGGAATATGCCGAGACGGTCTGGTATATCGACATCTGGATCACCGTGGTCTGGGTTGCCTTCCTGGCTGTCTTTGTCGGCACCCTCGTCATGCGCCGCGAGCCGCATATCTATGTGGCCAACTGGTTCTACCTCGCGATGATCCTGACGGTGGCGATGCTGCACCTCGTCAACAACGCGGCGATCCCGATCTCGGTTCTCAGCTCGGTCTCGGTGCCGGTCTATTCGGGCGTGCAGGATGCGATGGTGCAGTGGTGGTATGGCCACAACGCCGTGGGCTTCTTCCTGACCGCGGGCTTCCTGGGCATGATGTACTACTTCGTTCCGAAGCAGGTCGATCGCCCGGTCTACAGCTACAAGCTCTCGATCATCCACTTCTGGGCGCTGATCTTCCTTTATATCTGGGCCGGTCCGCACCATTTGCATTACACCGCGCTGCCCGACTGGGCCTCGACCCTGGGCATGGTGTTTTCGATCATGCTGTGGATGCCCTCCTGGGGTGGCATGATCAACGGTCTGATGACGCTGTCGGGCGCCTGGGACAAGCTGCGCACCGATCCGGTCGTCCGCATGATGGTGATCGCCATCGGCTTCTACGGGATGAGCACCTTCGAAGGCCCGGTCATGTCGATCAAGGCGGTCAACTCGCTGTCGCACTACACCGACTGGACCATCGGCCACGTCCACTCTGGCGCCCTGGGCTGGAACGGGATGATCACCTTCTCGGTCCTCTACTTCCTGACGCCGCGCCTGTGGAACCGCGAGGGGCTCTATAGCCTGAAGCTGGTGTCCTGGCACTTCTGGCTCGCCACCATCGGCATCGTGCTTTACGCGGCCTCGATGTGGGTCTCGGGCATCATGGAAGGCCTGATGTGGCGTGAAGTCGACGCCAATGGCTTCCTGGTCAATGCCTTCGCCGACACCGTCTCTGCCAAGTTCCCGATGTATGTGGTGCGGGGTCTGGGTGGGGCGATGTTCCTGACCGGGGCGCTGATCATGGTCTACAATCTTTGGATGACGGTGAAAGCGCAGCCTGCACGGGCCGCTGCCTACGCCGGCGTTCCGGCTGAATAAGGGGGCACGGAACATGGCTTTTCTCGACAAACACAAGATCATCGAAAAGAACGCCACGCTGCTTCTGGTGCTGAGCTTTCTGGTGGTGACCATCGGCGGTCTGGTGCAGATCGTGCCGCTCTTCTACCTGCAGAACACGATCGAGAAGGTGGAGGGCATGCGGCCCTACACCCCCTTGGAACTGGCGGGCCGCGACATCTACATCCGCGAGGGCTGCTATGTCTGCCACAGCCAGATGATCCGCCCGATGCGGGACGAGGTCGAACGCTATGGCCATTACTCGCTGGCGGCGGAATCGATGTATGACCATCCGTTCCAGTGGGGGTCGAAGCGCACCGGGCCGGACCTGGCGCGGGTGGGGGGCAAATACTCCAACTCCTGGCATGTCGATCACCTGAGCAATCCTGAAGCCATCGTGCCGGAATCGGTGATGCCGAAATACGCCTTCCTGTCGACGACGCCGATCAGCGCCGAGTTCATGGCGGGCGAGATGAAGACCCACCGTCTGGTCGGCGTGCCCTATACCGACGACGAGATCGCCAATGCCAAGGCCGATTTCGCGGCACAGGCCAACCCGGATGGCGATACCAGCGGCCTGACCGCGCGCTATGGCACCAAGGTGACCGTCGCCAATTTCGATGGCCAGCCTGAGCTGACCGAGATGGATGCGCTGGTGGCCTATCTGCAAGTGCTGGGCACGCTGGTCGACTTCTCGACCTTCACGCCCGATGCGTCGCGCTAGGGGGGGATCATGGAACATTACACCTTCCTGCGCGAGATGGCCGACAGCTGGGCCCTGCTTTTGCTGACCCTGTTCTTCGTGGGCGCCGCCATCTGGGCCTTTCGTCCGGGCAGCCGGCTGATCCACCAGGACGCGGCCAATGTGATCTTCAAGCATGACAAGAAACCCGGGCCCATTCCCGGACCTTCGAAGGAGGGCTGAGCGATGTGTGCCAAGCCAATCAAGGAAGACCCCAAGGCCAAGGTCGGCACCACCGGCCACAGCTGGGACGGGATCGAAGAGCTGAACAATCCCCTGCCGCGCTGGTGGGTTTGGGTGTTCTACCTCACCATCGTCTTCTCGCTGGGCTACAGCGTGATGTATCCGGCCTGGCCCCTGATCCACGGGGCGACGCCGGGGCTGCTCGGCGCCTCGACCCGGGCGGATGTGGCGGCGGACATCAAGCGCTTTGACGAGGCCAATGCGCCGATCAAGGCCAAGCTGGTGGCCGCCGATCTGAACGCGATCGAAGGGGACGAGAACCTGAAGGCCTATGCGCTGGAGGCGGGCAAGTCGATCTTCCTCAACAACTGCGCGCCCTGCCACGGGGCAGGGGCCGCCGGGGTGCAGGGCAAGGGCTATCCCAACCTTCTGGACAATGACTGGCTCTGGGGCGGTTCGCTGGATGCGATCCATACCACGGTGACGCATGGCATCCGCAACACGGTGGACCCCGATGCGCGGATGTCGCAGATGCCGAGCTTTGGCAAGGATGGGATCCTCACGCCGGAACAGATCGGCGATGTGGTGGAACATGTCCTGCAGATCTCGGGCCAGGACCATGACGCCGTCAAGGCCGAGGCCGGCAAGCAGATCTTTGCCGACAATTGCGCCGCCTGCCATGGCGACGACGGCAAGGGCAACCGTGATGTGGGCGCGCCCAACCTGACAGACGCCATCTGGCTTTATGGCGGCGACCGCGCGACCATCACCTATACCGTGACCAATGCGCGCTATGGCGTCATGCCGACCTGGGGCTTTGCCCCGCCCGGCGGCACGCCGCGCCTGACCGAAGACCAGATCCGTTCCGTCGCCGTCTATGTGCACAGCCTTGGCGGTGGCGAGTAACGGAAACGAGATGCCGTCCGGGTTCGCCCGGGCGTCATGGGCACCGGCATCCCCCCTGTTCGCGCGGTTCCAGGGATGCCGGTGCTTCTATGTTCCGGCCTTGGCTCAGTCCGGGACTAGCCCATCGAGGTGGTGCCGCCGCGCGCCTTGAACCGCCGCATGTCCTCTCGCGTGACCCAAAGCGCCAGGAGCACCCAGGCCAGGATATAGATCACCCCCATCACCAGGACGAAGAGGCCGGGGACCGGCCCGATGTTGGCGCGGTTGACGAAATCCTGCCAGCTGGCCACCGGGGTCGGATGCACCATCAGCTTGCCGCAATAGGCGATGGTCTGGATCAGCAGGATCCACAGGTAATTGCTGCGCACCCGCCGCGCCATCGCCGTCAGATAGCTGATGTGATACTGCGGGTTGCTGTAATCCTCGGCCAGGACCTTCTGCCAGCCGGCATCGGTGTGCAGATCGGCATCGCGCAGCATCGGCACGAAGAAATTCCGCTCGATCCAGCGCGACCGCGCCCGCCAGACGTTGAAATAGCGATAGCGCCGCGCCTCCAGCGCCAGAAACAAGAGGATCAGGATCCCGACCAGGACCAGCGGCAGGGGCGAGGCCGTGGGTTGGGAAAAGGTGATCGACAGGGCCACGCCGAGGGTGACGACCGACCAGTTCGTGGTGGTGTCCAGCCGGGTGCGCCAGACGGTCGAGCGATAGACCTCGCCCCGGTAAAGATGCGCAAGCGCGCCGATTTCCGCGGACGAAAATTCCTCGTCCCGCGCTGATGTGCGTTTTTCCACGATGTCTCCTCCCATCGTTGCGGCCGGTTGCGGGCCGCAAGGACAGGATGCCACAGATTTGCCCGGTCCCGTTAAGGAAAGCGGTGGAGCCCGGCACAGGAGGCGCCCGCAAAGGCGGTGCCGGGCAGGCTTCGGCGCCGGGCTTGACCTAAGTCAATGCGCCTAGGCGCGCTGCAGTGCAAAAGCGGGGGGCGCACAGGAAGTCAGTCATGTCCCAAATCGAAGAACCGAAGCTTTACGCCGCCCGCGAGCCGATCTTTCCGCGCCGCGTAAAGGGCAAATTCCGCACCCTGAAATGGTGGTTGATGGCGGCGATGCTGGGCGTCTACTACCTGACGCCCTGGCTGCGCTGGGACCGCGGGCCGAATTTGCCCAACCAGGCCGTGCTTCTGGACCTGTCGACCCGGCGCTTCTTCTTCTTCATGATCGAGATCTGGCCGAACGAGTTCTACTTCGTCGCGGGCCTGCTGATCATGGCAGGGCTTGGCCTCTTCCTCTTCACCTCGGCGGCCGGGCGGGTCTGGTGCGGCTATGCCTGCCCGCAGACCGTCTGGACCGACCTCTTCATCCTGGTCGAGCGCTGGATCGAGGGCGACCGCAACGCCCGCATCCGCCTGCACCGCCAGCCGTGGAACTGGGAGAAGCTGACCAAGAACATCTTCAAATGGTGGGTCTGGTTCTTCATTGGCCTCGCCACCGGCGGCGCCTGGATCTTCTACTTCGCCGATGCGCCGACGCTGTTCTGGAACCTGATCCATTTCTCCGCCCCGCCGATCGCCTATATCACGATGGGGGTGCTGACCTTCACCACCTTCTTCTTCGGCGGCTTCGCGCGGGAACAGATCTGCATCTATGCCTGCCCCTGGCCGCGCATCCAGGCCGCGATGATGGACGAGGACACCATCACCATCGGTTACCGCAGCTGGCGGGGCGAGCCGCGCGGCAAGCAGACGGTCGAGGGCAACGGCGATTGCATCGACTGCATGGCCTGCGTCAACGTCTGCCCGATGGGCATCGACATCCGCAACGGCCAGCAGCTGGCCTGCATCACCTGCGGCCTCTGCATCGACGCCTGCGACACGACGATGGACAAGATCGGCAAGCCGCGCGGCCTCATCGGCTATCTCGCCCTGACCGATGAACCGCTGGAGCGGGCCGGCAAGCAGGATCTGTCGATCTGGAAGCATATCCTGCGGCCGCGCACCCTCCTGTACACCGTGCTTTGGGCCGGTATCGGGGTCGGGCTGATCGTGGCGCTGTTTTTGCGCGCCAATATCGATGTCTCGGTCACCCCGGTGCGCAACCCGCCCTTGGTCGTCCTCTCGGACGGGTCGATCCGCAACACCTATGATCTGCGCCTGCGCAACAAGCATGGCGAGGACCGCTGGTTCACCTTCTCGGCCACGGCGGGCGGCGATGTGACGCTGAGCCTGGAAGGCACGCCGGATCTGCGCGTGCTGGTCAAGGCCAACGAGACCCGCGTGCAACGGCTGTTCGTGACGGCAAAGGCGGATACAGTGGCGGCCAAGACCCACCACATGCCGCTGCGCCTGTGGATCAGCGATGCCGAAGGCCCCGATGCCCCCAAGGCCGAGCGCGTTCACAAGGACACCATCTTCAACGGCAAGGATGACTGAGATGACCCCTGACAAAACCGCTCCCCTTGCTGCGCGGGATTCCGGCCGCCCCTTCACCGGCTGGCACATGCTGGCCCTGACGCTCAGCTTCTTCGGCGTCATCATCGCGGTGAATTTCACCCTGGCCTACAAGGCGATCTCGACCTTTCCGGGGCTGGAGGTAAGCGACAGCTACGTCGCCTCGCAGACCTTCGATCAGGAAAAGGCCGCGCAGGAGGCTTTGCACTGGAAGCTGACGCAAGGTTATGACCACGCCAAGGATCAGCTGCGGCTGGAGTTCATGGATGCCTCGGGCCAGCCGGTGATCCCGAAGGATCTGGATGTGCTGGTGGGCCGCCCGACCGAAGCCGCGCAGGACCAGCATCCGCAGATGGTGCGGGCCGATGACGGGGCCTATGTCTCGACCAACAGCCTGCCCTTCGGCAAATGGATGCTGCAGATCGTCGCCCATGCGCAGGATGGCACGCTTTATCAGGCGCGGACCTTTTTCTACGTCAGGAACTGAGATGGCTTACGAAGCAACCGATGAAGGCCCCGGACGGATCGCGGCCTGCCCGGCCTGCGTGGCGGCCCCCGCCGCCGAACGTCTGGCCGAAATGCGCCGGATGGAACCTGCCCGCCTGATGCTGTCCTTGCCCACGGCGCATTGCGCGGCCTGCATCTCCACCGTCGAAGGCGCGCTGAAGTCCTATCCGGGGGTGCATTCGGCGCGGATGAACCTGACCCTGAAGCGCGTCTCGGTCGAGGCGGAGCCGCAGATCACCGCGGCTGAGCTGACCCATGCGCTGGAGGGGGTGGGCTACGAGGCGCATGAGCTGGACCCCGGCATGCTGTCGATGACCGAAACCGACCGTCAGGGGCGCGAGCTTCTGATGCGGCTGGGCGTCGCCTTCTTTTCCATGATGAACATCATGCTGCTGTCGGTCGCCGTCTGGTCGGGGGCCGAGGCCGCGACGCGCGACATGTTCCACTGGATTTCGGCGTTGATCGCCATTCCGACCGTGGTCTTCGTCGGCCAGCCCTTCTTCAAATCGGCCTGGGCCGCCTTGCGCGTCGGTCGTCTGGGGATGGATGTGCCGATCTCGCTGGCGCTGATCCTCGCCTCGTCGATCTCGCTGTATGAGACGATGCATTCGGGCGAGAAGGCCTATTTCGACGCCGCGGTGATGCTGTCCTTCTTCCTGCTTCTGGGCCGCTATCTGGACCACCGCAGCCGGGCGCTGGCGCGTTCTGCCGCCGAGGAGCTTGCTGCGTTAGAAGTGCCCCGCGCCATCGTGCTGGAGGACGGGGTGGAGCATCTGCGCCCCCTGGCCGAGGTCGCGAAGGGCGATCTGGTGCTGGTGCGCCCCGGCGGGCGGATGCCGGTGGACGGCGTGGTGATGGCGGGTACCTCCGAGGTCGACCGCGGCCTTCTGACCGGGGAAAGCCTGCCGGTCTTTGCCGGGCCGGGGCTGGCGGTCTCTGCCGGTGAGGTCAACCTGACCGGGCCCCTGACCCTGCGGGTGACGGCGGCGGGACGCGAATCCTCGCTGCACCGGATGGCCGATCTGGTGGCGGTGGCCGAAAGCGCGCGCAACCGCTACACCACTTTGGCCGAACGCGCGGCACGGCTTTATTCGCCGCTGGTGCATCTTCTGTCCTTTTCCGCCTTCGGCTACTGGATGTGGAAGACCGGCGGCGACATCCGCTTTGCGGTGAACATCTCGGCGGCGGTTCTGATCATCACCTGCCCCTGCGCCCTGGGTCTGGCCGTGCCTGCGGTGGTGACCGCGGCCTCGGGTCGCCTGTTCCGCAAGGGGGTTCTCATCAAGAACGGCACCGCGCTGGAACGGCTGGCCGAGGTCGATGTCGTGGTCTTCGACAAGACCGGCACCCTGACCCTCGGCGCGCCGGAGCCGGACAATCTGGCGACGATCCCGGCTGAGGCGCAGGCGGTGGCTTTGGCGCTGGCCAAGGCTTCGTCGCACCCCTTGGCCCTGGCGCTGGCCGGGCGCATCACGGGAGAGGCGGCCCCGGTCACCGATCTGCGCGAGGTGCCGGGCTATGGCATCGAGGGCGTGCTGAACGGCGCTCGGGTCCGGTTGGGCCGGGCGGGTTGGGTCGAGGCCCAGGCTGCGGCGCAGACCGCGACCTATCTGCAGATCGCGGGGCAGGCGCCCCTGGCCTTCACCTTCACCGACCAGATCCGCCCCGGGGCCGAGGCCGCGATTGCCGGCCTCCGGGCGCAGGGCAAGGCGATCAAGCTGGTCTCGGGCGATAACGAGGCTGCGGTTTCGGCCTTTGCCGGACGGATCGGGATTGCCGATTGGGTCGCGGGCGCCCTGCCGGCCGAGAAGGCCGCGCTGGTGCGCCGGCTGGCGGATGAGGGGCACAAGGTGCTGATGGTGGGCGACGGGCTCAACGACACCGGGGCGCTGGCCGGGGCGCATGTCAGCATCTCGCCCGCGCAGGCGCTGGATGCGGCGCGGGTCGCCTCGGATATCGTGCTTTTGGGCCGCGATCTGTCGGCGATCGCCGATGCGACGCGGATTTCGCGGCAGGCGACCCGGCGGATGGTGGAGAATTTCGAGATTTCCGCCGCCTATAACGTCATTGCGGTGCCCCTGGCGCTGGCCGGGATGGCGACGCCCCTTGCGGCGGCGCTGGCGATGTCGCTTTCTTCGATCTCGGTTTCGCTCAACGCGCTGAGGTTGAAGTAATGCAGATCCTGACGATCCTGATCCCGGTCTCGCTGTTTTTGGGCTTCATCGGGCTGGTGGCCTTCGTCTGGGCGATGCGCACCAAGCAGTTCGACGACCCGCAGGGCGATGCGAGCCGCATCCTGACCAAGGATTACGACGACCGGCCAGCGCCTTAGGCGATGGTCACGGTGGCCGGGCTGAGGCCCTCGATGCTGACGGTACAGGTCTCGCCGCGGTGCAGGGCGCCGACGCCGGCAGGGGTGCCGGTGAAGATCAGATCGCCGGGCGCGAGGGTGACGAGGCGCGACAGGTAAGCGATCACGCCCGGCACGTCCCAGATCATCGCCGACAGCATCGTCTCCTGCCGCTGCGCGCCATCGACCGTCAGGGTCAGCTTGGCATCGGGCAGGGTGGTGCCGGGGTGGATGAGGCCGACCACGGCGGAATTGTCGAAGCCCTTGGACATGTCCCAGGGCCGGCGCGCGGCCTTGGCTGCGGCCTGCATGTCACGGCGGGTCAGATCGTTGCCGGCGGCATAGCCCCAGACATGGGAGAGGGCATCCCCCTCGGCGATATCGGCGCCGCCGCGGCCAAGCGCCACGACCAGCTCACCCTCGAAGTGAAAGTCCTGCGTCGCGGGCGGATAGGGGATGGTGGCCCCGGATTCCACCACGGCATCGGCGGGTTTGGTGAAGAAGAACGGCGGCTCCTTGGTCGGGTCGCCCCCCATCTCGATGCTGTGTTCGGCATAGTTGCGCCCGACGCAGAAGATCCGCCGCACCGGGAAACGGTCGGCGCTGCCTGCGACGGGCAGGCTGACCTGGCCGGGCAGGGGGAGAACGTAACCGGTCATCTGAAAGCCCTTACTGCCCCATGGTGAAGCATTGCATCGCCCGCGCCTGCAGGCGGCGGCAGGCGAGGTCGGCGGTGTCGCGGTCCAGCCCGAGCACCACGGCGTCATAGCCGTTGGACCGCGACACGACCTTGCGCAAGCCATTGCCCAGGGTGGCATTCTCGGTCAGCTGGATCTGGATCAGCGCCTTTTCGGCGACAAAGCTGTTGGGGAACCGGCCAAGGTTGATCCCCCAGGTCTGCCCGCCCGAGGTGGAGACCCGGGTCACGACCTCGGGCTTGGCGGGGACCGAGGCGAGCTTGGTGCTCTGGTCGGTGTAGATCGGCGCGTTCTTCTTCGGCGGGCGGACGGTCTGGGCGGCCAGTTTCAGCGGCTGCGCCGGGGCGCTGGCCTTCACGGTCAGGCCGGCGGCCAGATTGGCGGCCTGCGCCTCCAGCGTGTTGGGCGGCGGGGCGGCGGCGGCCACGGTCTCGGCGGGCGGATTGGCTGCGACCATCGCCACGGCATCCTCGATGCCGGAGATTTCGACCACGCCATCGCTGGCCGGACGGGCGACCGGGCGCGGCGATTTGGCCATGGCCATGTCGACCCGCAGGGTCTTGCCCGCGCCATCGGCGACTTCGGGCAGATCGTCATCCTGTGCCTCGGCGACCAGCGCCGGCGTGTCGGCCGGGACGGCTTCGGGATCGGCGGGCACCGGCTTGACCGTCTTGACGCCCGGACGGGCCTTCTGGAAGCCTAGGTCGAGAAGCTCGGTCATCTTCTGATTGCGCATCGGCGTCGAGGTGCCGCCGAAGACGGTGCCGATCAGGCGGACGCCGTTGCGCTCGGCGCTGGCGGTCAGGTTGAAACCCGCGGCGCCGGTATAGCCGGTCTTGATGCCATCGGCGCCTTCGTAGCTGTCAAGGAACTTGCGGTTGGTGTTGGCGACGGTGGCCATGCCCGCATCGGTCGTGCGGCGCGAGAAGATGCTGTAATACTGCGGGAAATCGTAGAAGAGGTGGCGACCGAGGATCGACATGTCATGCGCCGTCGACAGGTGGCCCTTGGCGGGCAGGCCGTTGGCGTTCTTGAAGGTGGAGTTCTTCATGCCCAGCTGGCGGGCGGTGGCGGTCATCCGGGCGCCCCATTTCTCGGGCGAGCCTGCGAAGTAATCGCCGATGGCGGCGGCGGCGTCATTGGCCGATTTCACGGCGGCGGCGCGGATCAGATAGCGCAGGGCGATCTTCTGCCCGGCCTTCAGCCCCAGCCGCGAGGGCGCCTGGTTGGCCGCGTTCTTCGAAACGGGGATCATCGTGTCCAGCGTGACGTGACCGGCCTGGATTTCCTGAAAGGTGATGTAGAGCGTCATCATCTTGGTCAGCGAGGCCGGCGGCAGCGGGGTATCGGCGTTGGAGGAGTAAAGCGTCTCGCCGGTGCGCGCGTCCATCAGATAGGCCGCGTAGGGACCTGCCGCCGCAGGAAAGCCCAGAAGAAGATTTGCACAAAGGCCAAGCGCCAGAGTCCAAACCAGATTGCGGACGTGGTCCACCAATGTCTGTGCCAATTTGCTGCCTCGTCACTGCCCGCGCCCCCGTTTTCCGGGGTGTCGCTGTTATGTTTCAATGAAGGTAACACGCGTGTGCATTCGCGAAAACCCCTTTGTTTCCATGGGTTTCCAAGTGTTTCTTCAGTGTATCACTTTGGTTGATGCCATAGATATGGTGGAAGCTTAGGCCGCCCTCCACCGCCTATGGTAGGTGGGCAAGCTCTTCCAGCAGGGCGGGCAGCTGGCCGAGGTCAGAAATGCAGCGAAAACGCGCCGCATCCTTGGGCGATTCTGCGCGCTCCAATGCCCAGGTCAGGGCATGGGGGACGTGAACGCCCCAGGCGCCTGCCTCCAAAGCGGGCAGCACGTCGGAGGCGAGCGAATTGCCCACCATCATCGCCTGTTCCGCACTGGCACCCTGGCGGGCAAAGGCGGTGCGGTAGATCTGCGGCGTCTTGTGCGAGACGATCTCGACCGCGGAAAAGAGCTCGCCCAGACCCGACTGCGCCACCTTGCGTTCCTGGTCCAGGAGGTCGCCCTTGGTGATCAGCACCAGGCGGTGGCTTTCGGCCAGGCCGCGCAGGGTCGCCTCGGCATGGGGCAGCAGATCGACCGGATGGCGGAGCATTTCGCGCCCGGCGGACATGATCTCGGCAATCACCCCGGCCTCGACCCGGCCTTCGGAGACCTCGATGGCGGTTTCGATCATCGACAGCATGAAGCCCTTGATGCCAAAGCCGTAGTGACCCAGATTGCGCCGCTCGGCCGCCTCCAGCCTTTCGGCGAGGTGGGCCGGCTCGGCCACGCCGCTCAGCAGTTCGGCAAAGCGGGTCTGGGTCAGGTGGAAGAAGGTTTCGTTGTGCCAAAGCGTGTCGTCGGCATCGAATCCGATCGTGGTGATCATCGAATCTCCTTTACCCTCATACGGCGAGGGTCTTTCATGGCGGCCAAAATGATCTATATTGTAAGCCTGAGGGCCGCGCAGCCCGTTCCGCACCGGAGTTTGGTTTTGACCACTGATCCTGACAAGATGTCTGACGAGCCGAAGGGCCCGGGTCAGGATACCTCGATCCTGACCAAGACCAAGCCCAAGACCGAGCGGCCGCCGCTCTACAAGGTCATGCTTCTGAACGACGACTACACGCCGATGGAATTCGTCGTCCATGTGCTGGAACGCTTTTTCGGCCTCAACCATGCGCAGTCTTTCGAGATCATGCTGACCGTCCACAAGAAAGGCCTTGCCGTCGTGGGCGTTTTCTCCTTTGAGGTGGCCGAGACCAAGGTGGCGCAGGTGATGGATTTCGCCCGCCGGCATCAGCACCCGCTGCAATGCACGATGGAAAAGGAATAGCCGCAAGGCGATCATGAGAGCGGCTCGACTGGACATGGCGCTGGACTCCGGCGCGTGGATTTTGCCGCCTGCGGGCGATGTGGCCGTGCTGCGGCCAAGGGCGGGCGATGCGCTGGACGCGCTGCCGAAATCGCGGGTGGTGGTGAAGACCGGTTTCAAACCCGATCACGACCATTTCCTGGCCCAGGGCTTCCGGGTCGAGGGCAAGGCCTATTCTGCCGTGCTGATCTGCCTGCCGCGCGCCCGGGCCGAGGCCCTGGCCATGGTGGCCGAGGCGGTGGCGCTGACCGGCAATGGCGGCTCGATCGCAATCGACGGGCAGAAGACCGATGGGTTCGACAGCATCCTGAAGGATCTGCGCGGCGCAGGCTTCGCGATGGGCGAGGTTATCTCGAAAGCCCATGGCAAGCTCGCCGCCTTCCGCGCCGGGCCTGTCCCTGCGACCTGGGCTGCCGCCGATCATCTGGTCGAAGGCTTTGTCACCCGTCCCGGCGTCTTTTCCGCCGATGGCCCGGACCGCGGCTCGCAGCTTCTGCTGGCGGCGCTGCCGGCCGATCTTCCGGCACGGGTTGGCGATCTTGGGGCAGGGTGGGGCTATCTCAGCCGGGCGATCCTGGAACGCCCCGGCGTGAAGCGTCTGGATGTGGTGGAGGCCGAGAAAGTGGCACTCGACTGCGCGCGGCGCAATGTCACGAGCCCCCATGCCGCCTTCCACTGGGCCGATGCCACCACCTTCAAACCCGAACGCCCGTGGAATGCCGTGGTGATGAACCCGCCCTTCCATACGGCGCGGGTGCCCGACCCGGCACTTGGCCTCGCCTTCCTGCGCGCCGCCCATCGCGGTCTGGCGCCGGATGGCGTGCTCTGGATGGTGGCGAACCGGCATCTGCCTTACGAGCCGGTTCTGAAGACCCTGTTCCGCCAGGTCGAAGAGATCACCGGCAGCGCGGGGCCGGATGGCACTTTCCGGGTCTCGCGCGCCGCCTATCCGATCCGCGGCAAGTGATCACTCCGGATATTGCGCGCGGCAGCTCATGATGGCGGGCTGCAGCTGGCGCGCCATTTCGGCCCGGCGCCGCTCCATCGAGATCAGCTTGGCCTGTTCGGCGCCAAGGTCGATGGCGACGGGCTTGCTGACCCGGGTCGGCACGTCCTCGACACAGCGGCGCGGCATCGGGTTCGGGCGGGCGGCGGTCGGCCAGTCCGAGCAATCCTGCACTTCGGGGAAATAGGCGATCGTCTCCTGATAGCCATAGCCGCGGGCGATGTTGCCCTGGGTTTCGGCGATCAGCCGGTCCAGCACGATCATGTCATGCGAAACGCTGCGAATACATTGTTCCTGCGGCGTACCGCAGGCGGCCAGGCCCAGCAGAATCGGGGCAGCAAAATACCATTTCATCATCACCTCCATAATCGCCTTCACAATAGGGTCAGCCGCCTTGCTATGGAATAGCAGCCCGCGTTGAGCGCCGCCCGACTTCCTGTTACCAAGGCTGCCAAGTGCAAGGAGACTGCGATGACCGACCTCTTCGACGACCGCAAGGCGCGTGCCGCCACCTGGTTCCGCAGCCTGCGCGACCAGATCGTCGCCGCCTTCGAGGCGGTCGAGGTCGAGCATGGCGGCAGCGCCCCGGCAGGCCGGTTCGAGGTGACCCCCACCACCCGCCCCGATGGCGGCGGCGGCCTGATGAGCGTCATGCGCGGCGGCAGGGTCTTCGAGAAGGTCGGCGTCAATGTCTCGGAAGTGCATGGCACTTTGGGCGAGCGGGCGCGTGCCGCGATGGCCGCGCGCGGCGTGCCAGGCATGGCGGAGGACCCGCGCTTCTGGGCCTCGGGGATCAGCCTCGTCGCCCATATGCAGAACCCGCAAGCCCCGGCGGTGCATATGAACACGCGGATGTTCTGGACGCCGGGGGCCGCCTGGTTCGGCGGCGGTTCGGATCTGAACCCCTGCATCGAGTATCCGGAAGACACGGTGCATTTCCACGACACGCTCCGCGCCGCCTGCGAGGCGCATGACCCCGATTATTACCCGCGCTTCAAGGCCTGGGCGGACGAGTATTTCTACATCCCGCACCGTGGCCGCGCCCGCGGCGTCGGCGGCATCTTCTACGACGATCTGGCCAGCCACGACTGGGAGGCGGATTTCGTTTTTACCCAGGACGTCGGCCGCGCCTTCCTCGCGGCCTTCCTGCCGCTGACCCGCGCCCGGATGCGCCAGCCCTTCACCGAGGCCGACCGCGAGGTGCAGCTGATCCACCGCGGTCTTTATGCCGAATACAATCTCGTCTACGACCGCGGCACCAAATTCGGGCTGGAAACCGGGCATGACGCCAATGCCGTGCTGATGAGCCTGCCACCGGTGGCCAAATGGACGTAGTGGGCTTTTTCAACACCGAATTACCGGCCTTCCTGCTGGCGCTGCAGTTCCTGACGCGGCTGGGCGTCAAGGCACCCTATTCGGTCGAGGCGATGCGCCATTCGCCGCGCTGGTATCCCGGGGTGGGCGTGGTGGTCGGCGGCATCTCGGCGCTGGTCTATGGCGCGGGCTACTGGCTCTTCTCGCCGCTCATCGGGGTGCTTCTGGCGGTGGCGGCGGGCATGGTGGTGACCGGCGCGCTGCACGAGGACGGCTTTGCCGATGCCTGCGACGGCCTCGGCGGCACCCGCCCGAAGGAACGCGTGCTCGAGATCATGCGCGACAGCCGGATCGGCACCTATGGCGTGCTTGGCCTGATGCTGATGGTCGGCTGCAAGGTCGCGGCCTTGCAGGCCCTGCCCGGCGATGCCGTGGCCTTCGTGCTGATCGCGGGCCATGCCGCGAGCCGGGCCTCGATGCTCTGGGTCATGGCCTCCTCGGACTATGTCCGCGACCAGGGCGCCGGCAGCGCCGTGGCCGGCGGTATCGACCGCCACGCCCTCTCGGTGGCGCTGGTGACCACGGGCCTCGCGCTTCTACCCCTGATCTTCGTCGTCCCGCTCGCCTCGATCATCACCGGCATCGCCGGCCTCACCTTCGGCCATCTGGTGATGCGCCACTGGTACGAACCGCGCCTCGGCGGCTATACCGGCGATTGCCTCGGCGCCGTCCAGCAATGCAGCGAACTCGGCTTCACCCTCGGCCTGCTCCTCGCCCTCACCGCCTGACCCCTTTCATCCAGACCCAAATATCCAATCGGAAGTCCGGGGGAGGTCCGCGAGGGGCTGCAAGCCCCTCCGGCAGGGGGGCTCGGGGGGGCAGGCCCCCCCGACACCTCCCGCGGCAGCAAGCCCCGTCCCAGCCTCAGCCGCGCAAAAGCCGCCCCAAGCGCCGCATCCCCTCATCGATCGCCGCCGCATCGGCGCAGGAGAAGCTCAACCGCAGCGTATTGCCATTCGACCCATCGGCATGGAAGGCGCGGCCCGGGACGAAGGCGATCTTCTCGGTTTTCAGCGAGCGCGCCAGCAGCTCCGCCGCATCCATCTGCGCGGGCAGGGTCAGCCAGACGAACATGCCGCCCTCGGGCCTGGTCCATGTCACCCCTTCGGGCATCTCGCGCGCCAGCGCCGCCAGCATCGCATCGCGCCGCGCCAAATAAGTGGCGCGCAGGGTGGCGACATGGGAATCGAAGGTCGCACGCGCGACATGGTTGGTGACGATCTGGTTGATCGTCGGCGAATGCAGATCCGCCGCCTGTTTCATCAGCACCAGTTGCGAGATCACCTCCGACGCCCCGCAGACCCAGCCGACCCGCAGCCCGGGCGCGAGGGATTTGGAGAAGGAGCCGCAGTAAAGCGTCCGGCACTCTTCGATATTTCCCTTGCGGGCAATTTCCAGCGCCAGGATCGGCGGGATCGCCTCGCCGTCATAGCGCAGGGTCTGGTAGGCGGCATCCTCGACCACCGCGATGTCCAAAGTGTCGGCCAGATCGATCACCGCCTCGCGGGCGGCGCGGTCCAGCGTCTCGCCGGTCGGGTTGGCGAAATCGACCGAGAGATAGGCGAATTTCACCCGTCCCCCGGCCTCGACCGCCTTGGCGGCAAAGCTTTCGGGCGCCCGGTTGCCCTTGGGGTCAAGCCGGTCGTAGCTGGGCTCATAGGCGTTGAAGGCGCCAAGCGCGCCCAGATAGGTCGGCCAGCCGACCAGAACCGTATCCTTGGGCGAAATCATCAGCTTGCCCAGATAATCCAGCGCCTGCTGCGAGCCCGAGGTGATCAGGATATTGGCCGGCGTGCAGGGCACCCCGATCTTGGCCATCTCCGCCACGATCCATTGCCGCAGCGGCAGATAGCCCTCCGACACCGAATATTGCAGCGCCGCACTGGCTTGGCCCTCCGACAGGGCCGCGTCATAGGCGGTGCGGAAGGCCTCTTTCGGGAAGAGCGCGGGGTCCGGGATGCCGCCCGCGAAAGAGATGATGTCCGGCTGATCCAGAAGCTTCAGAAGCTCCCGGATCTCGGAGGCTTTCATACGGCTGTTGCGGGTGGCGAGGACCTGATTCCACTGCACGGGACTGCTCCAATGATGATGGGCGGCACCTTGCGACCGGCGGCAAACCAAGTCAACGTCTGTGACCTAACGGAACGAAAGGCTCCGCAGCGTCTCCATCAGCAGGGTGACATTCTCCGGGTCGGCGTCGGGGGTGATGCCGTGGCCGAGGTTGAAGATATGCGGCCCCTTCGAGAAAGCCTCGGCGATGCGGCGCGCTTCCGTCACCAGGGCCTCGCCGCCGGTGACCATCAGCTTCGGGTCAAGGTTGCCCTGCACGCAGCCATCGACCTGCACCTCTGCCGCCGCCCAATCGGCGCTGACCGAGTTGTCGAGGGCGACGCAATCCGCCCCCGTCTCCACCGCGAAGCCCTTGTAGCGCGGCCCGGCCTCGCGCGGGAAGGCGATCACCGGCAGGCCGGGGAAGCGCGATTTCAGCGCCGCGATGATACGGGCGGTGGGGGCAAGGGCGAAGTCGTCGAAATCCTGACCCTTGAGGCTGCCGGCCCAGCTGTCGAAGAGCTTGACCACCTCGGCCCCGGCCATGACCTGGGCCGAAAGATATTCGACCGTCGCATCCGAGATCAGGTCGATCAGCGCGGTGAAGGTCTCCCGATCCGCCGCCTTCAGCTGGTGCGCCGGGCCCTGATCGGGCGTGCCGCGCCCGGCGATCATGTAGCTGGCCACGGTCCAGGGCGCGCCGGCAAAGCCGATCAGCGTGGTCTCGGCCGGCAGTTCGCGCTTCAGGATGCGGACGGTCTCGTAAACCGGGGCGAGGTGGTCGTGGATCGCATCGGCGGGTTTGAGGGCGCGCAGACCCTCGGGCGTGGTGACGGTCGACAGGCGCGGGCCTTCGCCGGTCTCGAACCAGAGGTCGGCGCCAAGGGCCTGCGGCAGCAAGAGGATATCGGCAAAGAGGATCGCCGCATCAAAGCCAAAGCGGCGGATCGGCTGCAGGGTCACCTCGGCGGCAAGCTCGGGCGTGTAGCAGAGCTTCAGGAAATCGCCCGCCACGGCGCGGGTCGCGCGGTATTCCGGCAGGTAGCGCCCGGCCTGCCGCATCAGCCAGACCGGCGGGCGGCTTTGGGTCTCGCCCCGCAGGGCACGCAGGATGGTCTTGTCGGCGGCTTTGTCGGGCATCTGATCTCTCCGGTTCCGCGCCTGCCTCACGCGGCTGCAGCCTCTTGTCAAGCGGGGGACTGTTGCATGGTCATCCTGTCGCGGATAAGTCTAGCCCATGATCCAGCCCCTTCCCACCCCCGCAGAACCGCTGAAAATCGGCACCCGAGGCTCTCCCTTGGCGCTGGCCCAGGCGCATGAGACGCGCGACCGCCTGGCCGCGGCCCTGGGTGTGCCGAAGGAAGCCTTTGAAATCGTTGTGATCAAGGTCACCGGCGACATGGTGCAGGACAAGGCGCTGAAAGAGATCGGCGGCAAGGGCCTCTTCACCCGCGAGATCGAAGAGGCGCTGTCGGCGGGGGCCATCGACATCGCGGTGCATTCGATGAAGGACATGCCGGTCGAACAGCCGGCGGGATTGTTGCTCGATTGCTACCTGCCGCGGGAAGATGTGCGCGATGCTTTCGTCTCGATGACGGCCAAGGGGCTGGCTGATCTGCCGCAAGGCGCGGTGGTCGGCTCCTCCAGCCTGCGGCGGCGCGCGCAGGTGGCGCTGCGCCGGCCGGATCTGAAGCTGGTGGAGTTTCGCGGCAACGTCCAGACCAGGATGCGCAAACTGCAGGAGGGCGTGGCCGAGGCGACCTTCCTCGCCATGGCGGGGCTGAACCGGCTGGGGCTGTCCCATGTCGTGCAGGCCGCGATCGAGCCGGAAGAGATGCTGCCCGCCGTGGCGCAGGGCGCCATCGGGGTCGAACGCCGCGCCGCCGACGCCCGCGTGGCCGAGATGCTCGCCATGATCCATGACCGCGACACCGGGCTGCGGCTTGCGGCGGAACGGGCCTTCCTGCGCCGGCTTGACGGATCGTGCCAGACGCCGATCGCCGGGCTTGCGGTCCTGGACGGCGGCCTCTGGCTGCGCGGCGAGATCCTGCGCCCCGACGGCAGTGCCGCGATTGCGGGCGAACGGCGCGGCGCGGTCGAGGATGGCGCCGCCCTCGGCGCGGACCTTGCGCAAGACCTTTTGGCGCAGGCCGGGCCGGGCTTTTTCGGCTGAGCCTCAGCTCCGCGGCAGAAACCAGCCGCGGCGGTCGGCGAAATACAGCCCGATGCCGCCGGTCAGGCTGACCAGCACGCCGATCAGCGCGACGGTCCCGTAACCGCCAAGGCCGATGCCCAGGGCGAAGATCGCCGCCGTCAGCGCATCGGATACCAGCTTTTGCACCGCCAGCATCGCCGCCGCCGTCCCCGGCCTTTCGTGCAGCAGGTCCTGATAATAGGCGATGGGCAGGGTGATCACCACGGCCCCGCCCACCCCGGCGCACAGCGGCAGGACCCAGATCAGCGCGCTGTCCGCCAGAAAGGGCATCGCCAGCATGTGGCAGGCGTAAAGCCCCGCGCCGATCACCATCAGCGCCGCCGCCGAAAGCTGCCGGGCAAAGCGCGGCAGGATCAGCATGGCCGGCACCTCCCAGCCCGCGACCATGCCGACATAAAGCGCCACATCCGCCGGGCCGCGCGTCGCGGAGGCGTCGAAGACCAGCGAGACCAGCACCATGTAAAGACTGGTGACCGAGGCGAGCGCCCCGAGCAGCCCGACGCGGAGCGCCACCTTGGGCTTGGCGATCTCGGCCAGCGCCTCGCCGAGGCGGATGCCGGAACGGCGGTCCTCCCATTCGGTCTGCCCCTCTCTCGGCCAATAGCGCCAGATCAGCAGAAGGAGGGCAAGGATCACCACCCCGCCGCTGACATAGACCGACATCACCGACAGGCCGGCACCAAAGGCGAAGGTCCAGAAGATCAGCATCGACAGGAAGGCAAAGGACATCGCGGCGCGGGTCGTGGCGAGGACGCCGTTCCGCTGCCCCGGCGATCCGGCGCTGACCAGGCGGGCAAGCGCCAGAAGCTGGCCGTAAAGGCTGGAGGAGACCGGGATCAGCACGCCCTGACAGAGGATCAGCGCCCAGACCCCGGGCCAGACCAGCATCAGCCCGACCCCCACCGTGCCGCACAGCGCCGTCCCCAGCGCGATCAGGCGGCGGTGGCCGAAGCGGTCGCCGAGGATGCCCACCAGCACCGAAGAGGTGACCGCCACCGCCGAGGCCAGCACCAGCAGAAGCGAGAAGGCAGATTTGCTCATCCCGATCCGCTCGACCGCGATCAGCGACTGATAGGGATAGACCGAGGCGTAATAGGCCCCGAGCAGCGCAATCGCCACGGCAATCAACCGCAGGGTTGGGTGATGCAGCACAAAGCGGGTCGGGGTCATGGGGCGTTCCACGGCCATGGGCGGGCCTGCCCTAGGGCTAACGGGGCTTTTGGGTGAAGTCCAGCGTCCGGGCGCGACATGGGGCGTCGCAAAACTGGCATAATGGCCGCGGGGGCTCGGCTAGCTTGCGAGGGCAAAAGCGGGGCGAACATGGACGTCGATTACATCATCGTGGGCGCGGGCTCGGCCGGATCGGTTCTGGCCAACCGCCTGACCGCCTCGGGCCAGCACAGGGTTGTCGTGCTGGAGGCGGGCGGCACCGACCGGCGCTTTTACGTCCAGATGCCGCTGGGCTATGGCAAGCTGTTCTATGACCCCGCCGTGAACTGGATGTATCAGGCCGCGCCCGACCCGGGGCTGGCGGGCAATGCCGACCACTGGCCGCGGGGCAAGTTGCTTGGCGGCTCCTCCTCGATCAACGCGATGGTCTATATCCGCGGCCATCGGGCCGATTACGACGAATGGGGCGCCGAAGTGCCGGGCTGGGGCTGGGACGACGTGCTGCCCGCCTACCGCGCGATGGAGGATAACGAAGCCGGATCAGACGCTTACCGCGGCAAGGGCGGGCCCTTGTTCATCTCGAAGAACCAGCGCGGGCTGCATTGGCTGGTCAAGGACTATATCGCGGCCTGCGGGCAGGCCGGGCTGCCCTACAATGCCGATTTCAACGGCGCGGTGCAGGAGGGGGCCGGCACCTATCAGATGACGATCAAGGGCGGGCGGCGCAACTCGGCCGCGCGGGCTTTCCTGCGCCCGGCGATGGGGCGCAAGAACCTGGAGGTGATCACCGGGGCGCAGGTCACCCGCGTGCTGATGGAGGGGCGGCGCGCCACCGGCGTCGAATATCGTCGGGGGGGTGCGCTGGTGCAGCTGCGCGCGCGTGAGGTGATCCTCGCCGGCGGGGCGATCAACTCGCCGCAGCTGTTGCAGCTGTCGGGCATCGGGCCGGGGGGGCTGCTGCAAGGGCTGGGCCTGCCGGTGCTGGTGGACAATCCCCATGTCGGGGCCAACCTCAACGACCACCAGGGCATCAACTACACCTGGAAGATGAAGGTGCCGACCTATAACGACATCCTGCGCCCCTGGTGGGGCAAGGCCTTGGTCGGATTGCAATATCTGCTGACGCGGGGCGGGCCGCTCGCCAAGTCGATCAACCATGGCGGCGGCTTCTTCCGCACCTCGCCCGAGGAGCCGCGCCCGAACATGCAGCTGTACATGCAGGCCTTCTCGACCCTGATCCCGCGCAATGGCGAGCGGCCTCTCTTGACGCCGGACCCTTTCCCGGGCCTGTCGATCGGCCTGTCGAACTGCCGCCCGACCAGCCGAGGCCATATCCGCGTCGTCAGCCCCGACCCGTTCCGGCATCCGGAAATCGTCGCCAACGCCTTTTCGACCCAGCATGACGTGGACGAGATGCTACTGGCGGTGAAATACCTGCGCACCATCGCCGCCCAACCCGCCTTCGCCCGCTGGGTGGACGAGGAGCTGCGCCCCGGACCCGAGGTGCAAAGCGACGCGGCGATGATCGAAGACTTCCGCCAGCGCTCGGGCACGGTCTATCACCCCTCCTGCACCTGCCGGATGGGGGCCGAGGGCGCCTCGGTTCTGGATGAAAAGCTGCGCGTGCGCGGGGTCGAGGGGCTGCGGGTCTGCGACGCCTCGGCCTTTCCGAACCTGATCGCGGGCAACACCAATGCGCCCTCGATGATGCTGGGCTGGCGCGGGGCGGAGATCATCCTGAAGGGATGAAGCCCGGGCTCAGACCAGGTGCAGCAGCCGGGGCAGGTCGGTCATCCGGGTAAAGACCTCGGCCCCTTCGGCGCGCAGGGCGGCACCGCCATGCGGGGCATAGCCCATGCAGCGCATGCCCGCCGCACGGGCGGCGCGCGCCCCGGTCGGGCTGTCTTCGACGACGGTGCAGAATTCGGGCGCCACACCCATCGAGGCGGCGGCCTTGAGGTAAAGGTCGGGGAAGGGCTTCGGGCGCGGGGTCTCCTGACCGGAAAAGATGCGACCCTGGAACCGCGCGATCAGGCCGGGATGCTGGCCCAGCGTGATCTCCATCTTGCGCGGGCTGCCGTTGGAGCCGATGGCATAGGGCACTCCGGCCGCGTCCAGCGCATCGAGCACGGAGAGGACGCCCGGCACCAAAGGCGCGCCCTCTTCCAGCCTGGCATAGAGCCGGTCGTAGAAATCCGGCACCCAGTCGTCGGGCAGGGTGGCGCCAAGCCCGCGCGCCTTGTCGGCCACGCCCTGCAGGGTCAGGCCCAGAAGCTCGACCTCCTGCTGATCGCGGCTCAGATGCGGGGCGTAAAGGGCGAGGTCGAGGGCCACCATGTCGAAGGCAATCGCCTCGGAATCCACCAGCACGCCGTCACAATCGAAAATCACCGCCTGAGGTTTCATGGTTCCAGTTCCAGCAAGGTCACCCAGGTGTCGCCATAGCGCCTTTGATCCAGAAGCGCAAAGCCCGGCGGCGGGGGCAGGGCGGCGCCCTCCTCCCAGAGCACGGTGGCGTCGGGCGCGATCCAGCCCTGCGCCCGGGCCGAGGCGAGCGCCGCCTCGCCCAGCGATTTGCCATAGGGCGGGTCGAGGAAGATCAGGGTGAAGGGCGCAGCGGCGGCGGGCAGTTTCGTCGCATCGCGCGGCAGGATGTGGACCTGGCCCTCCACCCGCATCTTGGCGATGTTCTGCGCGATCAGCCTTTGCGCCGCCTTGCCATCGTCAACCAGCGTGACGGCGGCGGCGCCGCGCGACAGCGCCTCCAGACCGAGGGCGCCGGTGCCGGCGAAAAGGTCCAGCACCGTCGCCCCCGTCACCAGATCGCCATGCGCGCCATTGATCAGCAGGTTGAAGATCGCCTCGCGCACCCGGTCCGAGGTCGGGCGCAGATGCGCCTTGGGGTCGCCCGCGCCCACCTCGGCCAGATGCAGGCCGCGCCACCTGCCGCCGATGATCCTCATGCCTTCAGAAGCGCCTTCAGCTCGGTCGCGGGGTTGGCGATGGCCACCGGGTCGGGGCTGCGGCCGGATTCGATCAGCCTCTTGCCGACCATATAGGCCCGGCTGTCGTTCATCGCATCGACGGCGAGGAGCTTGTCGCCCTTGTAGTACCAGTAGCTGACCGCATCGCCCGCCGGGCCGCGGGTGATGATCCGGTCGTAACCGATGTTGAGCCCGGCGATCTGCAGCTTGCAATCATACTGGTCCGACCAGAACCACGGCGCGGGAACGTAATCCATCCCGGCGCCCATGATGTTCTCGGCCACGAGCTCCGCCTGATCGATCGCATTGCCCACCGATTCCAGCCGCATCTGCGCGCCGTTCAGCGGGAAGGAGGCGCAGTCGCCCGCCGCCCAGACATGCGGGGCCGAGGTGCGGCCCTGCGCATCGGTGCGGATGCCGTTTTCCAGCACGATGCCCGCCGCCTCGGCCTCGGCGGCGTTGGGGGTGATGCCGACGCCGACGATGACGAAATCCGCCGGCAATTCGCGGCCATCCTTCAGGCGGACCCCGGTGGCGCGGGCTTCGCCCAGGATGCGGTCCAGCCCGGTTTCCTCAAGGATCACCGTGCCTTGCGCGGCGTGGAGCGCGCCGAAATAGGCCGAGGTCTCGGGCGCTGCGACCCGTTGCAGGATGCGCGGCGCCATTTCGATCACGGTGACCTCAAGGCCAAGCTTGCGGCCGACCGCCGCCGCCTCCAGCCCGATATAGCCGCCGCCGATGATGATGAGCTTGGCGCCCGCGACAAACTCCGGCCGCATCGCATCGACATCGGCAAGGCTGCGCACGGTGTAAACCCCGGCCAGATCGCCCCCGATTGCGGCGGGCAGGCGGCGCGGGGTCGAGCCGGTGGTCAGGATCAGGTCGGTGTAGGAGATGACCTCGCCCCCGACGGTCACGGTCTGCGCCGCAGTGTCGATCGCAGACACCGGCGTGCCCAGCTTCAGGGTGATCTTCGCCTCGGTGTAGAACTCCGGCGCGCGCAGCCAGAGGCGCTCTTCCTCCATCTCGCCCAGAAGATAGGCTTTCGACAGCGGCGGGCGCTGATAGGGCGGGGCGGGCTCCGCGCCGATCATCGTGATGTCACCCTCAAACCCCAGGGCGCGCAACTTGGCGGCTGCTGCGGCGCCCGCTTGCCCCGCGCCCACGATTACGACATGTGCCATCATTCCCCCACTGGCCGATTATCCGCCGCGAGCCTATATCCGTGCTCACAGGAAACGCAACGCGCGAGGGTACACGAATGACGATTTCAGTAGGCGACAAGATTCCGGCCAGCAGCCTGATGATTGCAGGCGAAGGCGGCGTGGCCGAGATCCCGATGGAGGCCCGTCTGGCCGGCAAATCGGTGGTGATCTTCGGGCTTCCCGGGGCTTACACCAGCACCTGCTCGACCGCGCATGTCCCGTCCTTCATGCGCACCTTCGCCGCGCTCAAGGCCAAGGGCGTCGATGAGGTCATGTGCGTCTCGGTCAATGACGTCTTCGTGATGAAGGCCTGGGGCGAGGCGACCGGGGCCACCAAGGCCGGCATCCTGATGGTCTCCGACCCCGATGCCTCCTTCACCCAGGCGCTGGGTCTGGATTTCGCCGCCGGCTTCGTGCGCGGCGCCCCGCGTTCGAAGCGCTATGCGATGCATGTGGTGGACGGCGTGGTCAAGGTGCTGAACCTCGAAGAAAACGCCGGCGTTTGCGACATCTCCGGCGGCGAGGCGATGCTCGCCGCGATCTGACCCGGTTTGGGGGAGGGCCAGACCTTCCCCCTTCCCAGACCTTCCCCCTTCATCGGTCCTGCAAATATCCCCGCCGGAGGCCCCGGCCCGTCACTTGGCACCCGGCTTGCCGGCACGGACCTGGCAAAGACATTCGATGGCCTCGGAATGGTCGCGCTGGATCGTCGCCTCTGGCGCCAGCCGGTCCATCTTGGCGGCAAGTTCCATGTCCAGGGACGAGAGGCCGTGGCAGTCATGCGTGGTCAGCGTCACATCCACCACGTTGTAAACATTGGACCATTCCGGATGATGGTTCAGCTTTTCGGCGATCAGCGCGGCGCGGGACATGAATCCCCAGGCCTCGATGAAGCTTTTGAACTTCCAGATCTTGCGGATCGCGTCGCGGTCGGGGACGGCGCCCCAGCCGCTTTGCCCCAGGACGGGCAGGGCGGCGCTGCGTTCGGCTTCGGTCAGAAGAGTGGCCATGTCGCGTCCTTTCAGGTTCAGTCTTTCTCCTCCACCTGCCCCTTGCGGAAGGGGCCATAGGCGGTCAGCACCTCGATCTCTTCGTCAACCGCGCGGCGCTCGTGGTCCAGAAACCGCGCCACGGCCTTGGCAAAGGCCGGATCGGCCAGCCAGTGCAGCGAATGGACCGGGGTCGGCAGATAGCCGCGGGCCAGCTTGTGTTCGCCCTGGGCACCGGCCTCGACCCGGCGCAAGCCCTGCGCGATGGCCCAGTCGATCGCCTGATAATAGCAGAGTTCGAAATGCAGGCAGGAATAATCCTGCGTGCAGCCCCAATACCGGCCATAAAGCGTATCGCGGCCGATGAAGTTGAGCGCGCCGGCCACCGGTCTTTCGCCGTCGAAGGCGAGCGCCAGCAGCACGTCATCGCGCATCGTCTCGTGGACCTCGTGAAAGAATTCGCGGGTCAGGTAGGGCCGGCCCCATTTGCGCCCGCCGGTGTCCTGATAGAAGGTCCACATCGCATCCCAATGTTCCGGGCGGATGTCCTCGCCCGTCAGCAGGCGCAGCGTCAGGCCGTGGCCTTGGGCCACCTCGCGCTCCTTGCGGATCATCTTGCGCTTGCGCGAGGCGAGGTCGGCGAGGAAGGCGGGGAAGTCGGCGTAGCCCTTGTTTTCCCAATGGAATTGCTGGGTCACCCGGTGCAGCGTGCCGGAATGGCCCGCCAGTTGCGCCGCCTCCTCCGCCGTGCAGAAGGTGATGTGCAGCGAGGACAGGCCGTTGTCGCGCGTGAGACCAATGGCGGCCTCCAGCAGCAGGGGCGCCAGTGCGGCGTCGCCCAGAAAACGCCGCCCGGTGGCGGGGGTGAAGGGCACGGCGGATTGCAGCTTGGGGTAATATTGCCCGCCGGCATTCTCCAGGGCCTCGGCCCAGCCATGGTCGAAGATATATTCGCCCTGGCTGTTGGTCTTGACGTAAAGCGGCATGGCCGCGACCGGAGTGCCGTCTTCGAAAAGCACCAGCGGCCGGGTCAGCCAGCCGGTGCCCTTGCCGGTGGAGCGGCTGCGGTCCAGCGCCAAGAGGAAGCGGTGGGTGGTGAAAGGGTCGACCGGGGTGCCGCCGCCGGGATTGGCAAGATGGTCCCAAGCGGCGGCGTCGATCTCTGCCATGCCGTCCAACAGGGCGATTTCGTAGGCCATGCGCGCTCCGTTTTGCGATAAAGATGGCGCGCGGCGGCGTCGGGTCAAGCGGGGAAGGCGGCGGTATAGCCTTCGAAGGTGATATTCTGGGCGTGTTTGCGGGCTTCTGCCTCGGCCTCGGGCGAACGGATCGTCCAGCACAGCACCACCGCCCCTTCGGCGCGCAATTCCGCCACGCGGGGGCGGGTCAGATCGGCGGCCTCGTGGCTGATGAAGGAGGAACCGGTGCGGGCATAATCCGGGATCTCGCGCAGGCGGTCGCAGGTTTCGCGGGCCAAGGGCGCCCAGTCGGGACCATAGGCCGAGGTGGTCAGCCCGCGCGGCAGATGCGGCGCCAGCCGGGCCATATGGGCCATGCAATGCGGGTTGAAGGACATCAGGGCGAGGGGGCCGCAGTACCGCTCCAGCCCGAGGGCGGTGGCGGCCTCCAGCTTGCCATCGGTCTCGGACATGGTGAGGGTCTGGTCCTTCAGCTCGATCAGCAGGGGCACCGCGCCGCCGATCAGGCCCAGAACCTGCGCCAGGGTCGGGATCGTGTCGTCGCTGTCCTTGAGCGTGATCCGGCTCAGCTCGCCCGCGGTGCGGGCGTTCAGGGGGCCGGATTCGGCGGTAAGGCGGTCGAGGTCTTCGTCATGAAAGACCATCGGCACGCCATCGGCAGAGAGTTGCAGGTCGATCTCGATGCCGTAACCCGCCGCCCGCGCCGCCCGGACGGCGGAGGCGGAGTTTTCGATCCGGCGGCGGGCGCGGTCGTGCAGGGCGCGGTGGGCGATGGGCGCGCGCAGAAAGGCTGCGGGCAGCGCCACCGGGGTCAGAGGGGAGGACATCAGCGGATTTCGAAGATGGCTTCGATCTCGACCGCGACGCCGAAGGGCAGCGAGGCTGCCGAGACGGCCGAACGGGCATGGCGCCCGGCATCACCGAGGGCCGCCACCATGAAGTCGGAAGCGCCGTTGATCACCTTGGGCTGGTCGGTGAAATCGGCGGTGGAGTTCACAAACCCCACCAGTTTCACCGCCTTGACCACGCGGGACAGATCGCCGCCGCAGGCCGATTTCAGCTGCGCCAGCAGGGCCACGGCGCAGCTTTTGGCGGCCTCGGCCCCGGCTGCGACATCGACATCCTGGCCGAGCTTGCCGGTGATGAGGGCGCCCGCGGCGTCGCGGCTGATCTGGCCGGAGATATGGACAAGGCTGCCCACCTGCACGAAGGGCACATAATTGGCCGCAGGGGCGGGCGCGTCAGGCAGGGTGATGCCCAGAGCTTTCAGACGGGTTTCGATGTCGGACATGATTCCTCCGGGAACTGCATCGGCGCAGGCTATCCGCAGGGCGTGACAGGGTAAAGACAGGCTGCGAGCCCGGGCCGCGAGGTCAAGCCGCGCGGCCCGGTCGGCTCAATTCTCGCGGAAGGCCATCTTGGCGTAATCGGTGAAGGGTTTGAGCAGATAGGCCATCGGCGTGCGATCCCCCGTGCCGATATAGGCCTGAACCGGCATGCCGGGCACCAGCTTGTCATCCTTCAGCTTGGCCAACTCGCCAGCGTCCAGCGTGATCTCGGCCCGGTAATAGCTTTGATGGGTCGCCTGGTCGCTGATCGCATCGGCCGAGATCGTGGTCAGCGTCCCGTTCAGCTGCGGCGTGGTGCGGGCCGAGAAGGCGGCAAAGCTGACGCGGACCTCCTGGCCCAGATGGACCTCGTCGACATGGATCGTCGGGATCTGCGCAATGATGATCAGCGGCCGGTCCTGCGGGATGATGTAGAGCAGGGGGTCGGCCGGGCGGATCACCGAATGCGGCGTGGTCACCGTCAGGCCCAGCACCACGCCCGAGACCGGCGCGCGGATGTCGAGCCGGTTGACCTGTTCGGTCAGGGCACGGCGGCGCTCGGCCAGCTCCAGCGTCTTGTCGCCCATGTCGCGCAGCTGGGTATTGGCGTCTTCGCGCCGCGCCGACTTAATCTGCAGGATCTGCATCTGCGTCTCGGTCGCCTTGCCCTCGGCCTGGGCGAGGTTGGCCTGCAATTCGCCGCGGTTGCCTGCCAGCCGCGCCACTTCGCGCTTGAGGTCCATGATCCGCGAGGATTGCGTCAGCCCCTTGTCGAGCAGGGTCTGCTGTCCGCCGATCTCGGGCGTCAGGAGGCCGATCTGGTCGTCGATCGCCGCCATCTGCGCCGCGATCCCGCCGCTTTGCGAGCCGATCTGGTCGAGGCGTTTCTGCAGCTGGCCGATCTGGGCGTTCTGGGTTTCCAGCCGCGAGGTGAAGAGGCGCTTCTGCCCCTCGATCTGTTCGGCGACATCGGGGCGGGTCTTGGCGAGGTCGAGAAGATCGGCGGGAAAGACCGGCGCGGGGGTGTCGTCGCGCTCGGCCTCGAGCCGGGCCTTGCGCGCCATCGAATCGAAAAGCTGACCCTCGACGATGGCAAGCTCGGCCTTGACCTGGGTGCCGTCGAGCCGGATCAGCAGATCGCCCGCCTTGACGGTCTGCGCCTCCTGCACGTTGATTTCGGCCACCACGCCGCCATCGGGATGCTGGACGATCTGGCGGTTCTGTTCGACCTGGATGACGCCGGGGGCCACCACGGCGCCCGAAATCGTGGTCAGCATGCCCCAGCCGCCGAAAAACCCGATCAGCAAGAGGATGGTGATCACGCCCACCCAGATCGGCCGGCGCGAGGACCAGGCATTGGGGTTGGAGGGCGGCGGCGGTTTGGGCGCCGGGGGCAGCAGGTCCTTGGAGAGGGCACGGCTGCGCGGGGTTTCCACCGCACTCGGCGCCGGATCGGTGAGGGCGGTCGCGGCGGGCGTGGCCGGAACCGATTTGAGGGCGGGCGCGGCCTCGCCACCCGGGGCGGCGGGGCTCGGCAGGGCCTTGGGATCGTCGCTCATGACACACCTCCCTGACCGGTGGATTTGGTGATTTCCGTGTGGTTCTTCACCATGTCCTTCAACACCTGATCCCTTGGCCCGAAGGCGCGGCGCATCCCGTCTTCCAGGACCAGCAACAGTTCGCATTCCTGGATGGCGGCGGGGCGGTGCGCCATGATCAGGATGGCGCGGCCGTTTTCCTTCATCGTGCGGATCGCCTGGTTCAGCGCCATCGAGCCTTCGTTGTCGAGGTTGGAATTGGGCTCGTCCAGCACCAGAAGCATCGGGTCGCCGTAAAGCGCCCGGGCGAGGCCGATGCGCTGGATCTGCCCGCCCGACAGCCGTCCCCCCAGCGCCTGAACGCGGGTGTCATAGCCTTCGGGCAGTTTGGTGATCATGTCATGTGCGGCGGCCTTGCGGGCGGCCTCGACCACGGCATTGCCATCGGGATTGGTCTGCAGGCGGGCGATATTCTCGGCAATCGTGCCGTCGAACAGGGTGATCCGCTGCGGCAGATAGCCGATGTAGCTGCCAAGCTTGTCGGGGTCGTATTGGTCGATCGCGGCGCCATCGAGCCGGACCTTGCCGCCCGCCGGCTTCCAGGCGCCGATCAGCGCGCGTGCGAGGGTGGATTTGCCCGCCCCCGAAGGCCCGATGATGCCAAGCGCCTGGCCCGGCTCCAGCCGGAAGGAGACCATCCGCAGCACGGCCTGGCTTTCGCCCGGCGGCACCACGGTGAGGTTCTGCGCCTCCAGAAGCGCACGCGGGCGGGGCAGTTCAGTATGCGGCGGTTCGGGCTGCACTTTCGACAGAAGTTCGGACAGGCGGGCGCGGCCCTCCTGCGCGCGGGTCACCAGCGCCCATTGGCCGATCACCATCTCGATCGGCTGCAGGGCGCGGCCCAGAAGGATCGAGCCGGTGATCATCGCGCCCGAGCCCATTTCGTTGTTCAAGACCAGATAGGCCCCGGCGCCCAGCATCGCCGATTGCAGGAACTGGCGGAAGATCTTCGAGATGGTCCCGAAGGCCCCGCCAAGGTCCGAGGCCGCAATGCTTTGTTCCAGCGCGAACTTGCGCGCGATCTGCCAGCGGTCGAAGGCGGCCGAGGTCATGCCGAGCGCCTGGACCACCTCGGCCTCCTGCTTGATGCCGTCGGACAACTGCTCGCCCCGCATGGTGGCCGAGTTGGCCTTCTGCAGCGGTGCCTTGGTCATCCACTGGTTCATCAGGGTGATGACGACCAGGATGGCGCCGCCCGCCACCGACATCCAGCCCAGCAGCGGGTGGAAGATGAAGATGGCGGCCAGGAACATCGGCGCCCAGGGAATGTCGAAGAGCGCGATCAGCACCGGCGAGGCCCAGAGCCGTTGCACCGCCTCCAGATCGCGCTGTGCGGCCACGGCGAGCGGGTCGCCGGGGATCTGGCCCATCCGCTTCAGCGCGGCGGAGAAGACCCTGCGGTCCAGCCGCTCCTGCATCCGGGCGCCGATCCGCGCCATGATCCGCCCGCGCGAGTAATCGAGGATGCCCATGCAGAGATACAGCACCGTCATCAGCGCCGTCAGCGCCCAAAGCGTTGGTTCCGACCGGCTGCCCAGCACCCGGTCATAGACCTGCAACATGTAAAGCGGCCCTGTCAGCATCAGAAGGTTGACGAAGACCGAAAAGAAGAAAGCTGCAAATAACAGGCCACGCATGTCACGCCGGGAGGCGTCAAGCTCGTCGCGGCCCCGTTTGAATTCCATCTGCGCCATAAGGCGGCTCCTGTCCCAATTTCCGGGCTCGGCGGGAAAATTCTTTAACTTGAAGGTCTGCCTGCTTGCCCGTTGTCTTGCCTTGTCGCGCAGCATATGGCTTGCACTAGAAAAGTAAACGTTGTGCTGTCAGCCAGAGATTGGCCCAAATTCCAATATGAAGCATCATATCCTAAGCCATCGCGTTTTCGGCCCCCTGCGGGCCTGCGCATTGACCGCGATTGTTGGGCTTTCGGCCTGCGGTCCGGCGCCTGCGCCGCAGGGAATCAATGATCCCTACGAGGCGCAGAACCGCAAAGTCCATTCGGTGAACCTGGTTCTGGACAAGAACGTGATTCGCCCGCTGGCCACCGGCGCCAGCAAGATCATCCCCAAACCGGTCTCGCGCGGTCTGGGCAATTTCGCCAGCAACCTCGGCCTGCCGGGCGAGGTGGCCAATGACATCCTCCAGCTGCGGCTGGACCGCGCCGGGCGCAACACCTGGCGCTTCGTGATCAACACGACCTTCGGCATCGGCGGCATCCTCGACCCGGCCACCGCCTTTGGCGCGACCGAAAAGCCCACCGATTTCGGCGAGACCCTGCATGTCTGGGGCCTGCCCGAGGGCAATTACATCGAGCTGCCCTTCTACGGCCCCTCGACCGAGCGTGACACCCTGGGCAAGATCGTCGACCTGGGGCTGGACCCGGTGCGCATCCTCGTGCCCAAGGACAAGGGCTGGATCGTTTCGGGTGCGAAGATCGTATCAAGAATTGATGAACGCGGCCGCTATTCCGATACGGTCGATTCGATCCTATATGATAGTGCGGATGGCTATGCCCAGGCGCGCCTGTTCTACTTGGAACACCGGCGGCACAATCTGGGCCAGACCACCGCTGACAGCGAGTTTGAGGACCCCTATGCCCAATAAGTTCGAGATGAACAAAAGCAACAGCCCGTCACAACACCTGAGCCGCCGGGCCTTTGGCGCCGGGCTGGTGGCAGGGACGGGTTTCCTGGCCTTCGCTTTGCCCGTGCGGGCGCTGACGGTGGATCAGGCCAGCGCCCTGATCAACAAGGCGGTGGGCGAGGTGAACGCCACCATCAACTCGGGCAAGTCGGAACAGGCGATGTTCAGCGATTTCGCCCGGATCTTCGCGACCTATGCCGATGTGGCGACGATCGCCCGCTCGGCGCTGGGGCCGGCCTCCAAGACGGCCAGCCCGGCGCAGATGGCGGCCTTCACCGCCGCCTACCAGGGCTATATCAGCCGCAAATACGGCCGCCGCTTCCGCGAGTTCATCGGCGGCAAGATCGAAGTCACCGATGCGCGGCCCTACAAGAGCTACTACGAGGTCGTCTCGACCGCCACGCTGCAGGGCCAGGCGCCCTTCGATCTGCGCTGGTGGGTGGGCGACAAGTCGGGCCGTCAGCTGTTCTTCAACATCATCATCGAGGGTGTGAACATGCTGGCCTCCGAGCGGACCGAGATCGGCGCCATGCTCGACAAGAACGGCGGCAGCGTCGACAAGCTGACCGCCGAACTGACCCGGACCTGAGATTGCCGCACATCGCATGAAGAAAGGGGGGCTCTTGCCCCCCTTTTGCTTGTCCGCCTCAGTTCCCGCCGCCGAGAAGATCCTGAAGGATCGCCCGGATCGGGTCGTTGTCCTGCCTTTGCCGCTGTTGCTGTTGCGCCTGCAGATCGCCCGGCTGCGGCGGCAGCGGGGTCGGCTGCTGGGCCTGGGTCGGCGGCAGCTTGGGTTCGGGCACGATCAGGGGCAGGGGGCTGACCGGCAGGCCGTCTTCGACCCGCGTCATCACCTCGTGCCAGATCTCGGCCGGAAGCCCGCCGCCGGTGACGCCTTTCAGCGGCGTGTTGTTGTCATAGCCCATCCAGACGCCCGCGACATAATCGGCGGTGAAGCCGATGAACCAGGCGTCCCGCGCCTCTGACGTGGTGCCGGTCTTGCCGGCCACCGGCCGGTCGCCGAGCGCCGCGCGCCCGCCGGTACCGGCCTGGATCACTTGCGTCATCATCCAGGTCAGCTCCTTGGCCGCGGTGTCCGAGATCACCCGCTGGCCGATGCCGCCGCCCTGGCCGATCAGCGGCTCGGCCTCGTCCTTCAGGCGCAGCTCGCGCAGGCCGTAAGGCGCCACCGACGAGCCGCCGTTCAGGATGCCGGCATAGGCGCCGGTCATCTCCAGCAAGGTCGCCTCCGACGCGCCAAGCGCCAGCGCCGGGCCCTGCGCCAGATCGGAGTGGACGCCGAAGCCCTGGGCGATGGTGCGCACCTCGTCCAGGCCGATCGCCTGGGCGATCTTGACGGCGGGCACGTTGCGGCTTTCGCGCATGGCCTGGGCGATGGTGATGATGCCCTTGAACTCATGGTCGTAATTGTCCGGCGTCCAGGGACCCGAGCCCTTGATGTTGATGGTCAGCGGGCTGTCATCGACATAGTCCATCGGGCTCCACCCCTTGTTCAGGGCGGCGGCATAGACGAAGGGTTTGAAGCTGGACCCGGTCTGGCGCAGCGCCTGGGTGGCGCGGTTGAAGCTGCCCGCCTGCGGCAGGTTGCGCCCGCCGACCATGGCGCGCACCGCGCCATCCGCGCTCATCACCACGATGGCGGCCTGGGCGTTGGACCCTTCCTTGAGCTTGCTGGTGAAGACCGCCGTCAGGGCATCCTCCGCCGCCTTCTGCAGGCGCGGGTCGAGCGTGGTCTTGATCACCACATCCTCGGTCGTGTTCTTGCCCAGATAGGCCGGGGTGCTTTCCATGACCCAATCGGCAAAGGCGCCGCCGGCGTTCTGCGCCGCAGCGCCGGACAGTTCGGCCGGATGGGCCAGGGCGTCATCGGCCTCGGCCTTGGTCAGATAGCCCTGGTCATACATCAGCCCGATGATCACCGCCGCCCGGTCCTGCGCGCGCTGCAGATTGGCGGTCGGCGCATATTTCGACGGCGCCTTCAAAAGCCCCGCCAGCATCGCCGCTTCCGAGGGCGACAGGTTCGCCGCCGACTTGCCGAAATAGCGTTGCGAGGCCGCTTCGAAACCGCGGGTGCCGGCACCCAGATAGGCGCGGTTGAAGTAGATCGTCAGGATCTCGTCCTTGGTATACTTGGCCTCCATCGCGATGGCATAGGGCACTTCCTTGATCTTGCGGGTCAGTCCGCCCGACCGGCAGTCGTCCTCGTAATCGCTTTCGCTTTTCCAGACTCTCGGGTCATAGCTGACCCCAAGGCACAGAAGCTTGGCCGTCTGCTGGGTGATGGTCGAACCGCCGTTGCCTTCGAAGGCGCCGCGCCCGGCGCGCAGGTTGATCGCCACGGCCGAGATGATGCCGCGCGGGCTGACGCCGAAGTGGTAGTAGAAGCGCTTGTCCTCGGTCGCGATCACGGCATGGAGGAGGTTGGGCGAGACGGTCTTCGGCGTCACCTGGCCGCCGAAAGTCTCGCCGCGCCAGGCAAAGACCTGGTCATTGGCATCCAGCATGGTGACCGAACCGCGCGCCCGCCCGTCGATCAGGTTCGCGACCGGGGGCAGCTGGACGTAGAAATAGAGCACCGCACAGCCGACCACGAGGGCGCCGATCGCAAAGAGCCGCCAGAAGATGCCCCAGATCAGATGCCAGAGCCACAGCACGAAGCGCGTGATCAGCCCGTGCCGGCGCACCGGACGGCGCGGGGAGGGCGTGCGCGGGGATCGTGCCGGCGGCTCCGTCGGGGGCTTTCCCGGCGGGCGGCCGCCCGAGCCCTTGGTATATCGCTTTTCCGCGACCAGTTGCCGCCCCTTGCCCGATGCTGCCATCCCGCCCTCTTTACTGCTCTAGGTCCGGGCTTGGGCCCGCTTTTGTTGATCTGCAGAATAGCCCGCATTTTCCGAAATGTGGAGAAGCCCCGGGCGCCGATTCGAGTGTATAAATGCCTAATTTTTAGCCGTAAGCATATTTATGGATCAAAAAATAAGCGCATTTTGCCATTCGCCCGGTTTTTGAGCCGCTTGAAACTTGTGCTGCACCCGCGAAATCCGCGTCATAGCGCGAAGGGCCAACAGGGTCCGCTCTAAGGGGAAAGGGGTGCGACGTGAAGCTCATCATTGCGGCTATCAAGCCGTTCAAGCTTGAGGAAGTGCGCGAGGCGCTGACATTGATCGGCGTGCGCGGGATGATGGTGACCGAGATCAAGGGCTTCGGCCTGCAGTCGGGTCATACGGAAATCTATCGCGGTGCCGAATATGCCGTGAACTTCGTGCCGAAGATGCGGCTGGAGATCGTCGTGGCCGACAGCCTGGCTGACCAGGTACTCGATACGATCACCAAGACCGCGCGAACCGGCAAGATCGGTGACGGCAAGATCTTTGTGCTCGACGTGAGCCAGGCCGTGCGGGTGCGCACCGGCGAAACCAATGACGATGCGCTGTAAGCGTCTGGGTAGGGGAAGAACTGATGAAGAACGTGCTTAAGACAACCGGCCTTGCGGCCCTGACGCTGGGGGTGGCGGCTGCACTGCCCGCCTTCGCGCAGGACGTGGCCGCCACGGCAACCGATGCGACGGCTGCCGCAACCGCCGCCGCTGCCCCGGTCATGGACAAGGGCGACGTGTCCTGGATGATGACCTCCTCGGCGCTGGTTCTGTTCATGACCATCCCGGGCCTGGCGCTGTTCTATGGTGGCCTTGTCCGCTCCAAGAACATGTTGTCGATCCTGATGCAGACCACGATGATCGCCTGCATGGTCATGGTGATGTGGGTGGTCTATGGCTATTCGGTCACCTTCGGCGGCGGCACCTCGCCCTACTGGGGTGGCTTTGCCAAGCTGTTCCTGAAGGGGGTTGACGCCTCCAGCATGTCGGCGACCTTCTCGGCCGGCTATGTGATCCCGGAATATGTCTTCATCTGCTTCCAGATGACCTTCGCCGCCATCACCCCCGGCCTGATCATCGGCGCCTGGGCCGAGCGTGTGAAGTTCAAGGCAGTGCTTCTGTTCATGCTGCTCTGGACCACCTTCTCCTACTTCCCGATCGCCCACATGGTCTGGGATGCCAGCGGCCTCCTGTTCAAGATGGGCGCCATCGACTTCGCAGGCGGCACCGTGGTGCACATCAACGCCGGTATCGCGGCCTTCGTCGGCTGCCTCGTGATCGGCAAGCGCGTCGGCTATGGCAAGGAAAACATGGCACCGCATTCGATGGTCATGACCATGATCGGCGCTTCCATGCTGTGGTTCGGCTGGTTCGGCTTCAACGTCGGCTCCAACCTGGAAGCCAACGGCGGCGCGGGCCTTGCGATGATCAACACCTTCATCGCCACGGCAGCGGCGGCCCTGGCCTGGTCTGCGGTTGAAGCGATGCAGCGCGGCAAAGCCTCGATGCTGGGTGCGGCTTCGGGCATGGTGGCCGGCCTCGTCGCCATCACCCCGGCCTGCGGCACGATCGGCCCGATGGGCGCCATCATCCTCGGCATCGTCGTGGCGGTGGTCTGCTACTACTTCGTGACCGTGGTGAAGAACATCTTCAAATACGACGACAGCCTGGACGTCTTCGGCGTGCACTGCGTCGGCGGGATCATCGGCGCCATGGGCACCGGCGTTCTGTCGGCCGGCTGGCTCGGCGGCGTGAAGGACGACACCTACTCGATCGCCGCCCAGTCGATGATCCAGTTCGAAGCCGTCGCCATCACCCTGATCTGGTCCGGCGTCGTGGCCTATGTCTGCTACAAGATCGCCGACGTGATCTTCGGCCTGCGCGTCGAAGCCGATGTCGAGCGGGAAGGTCTGGACCAGGCCTCGCATGGCGAAACCGCCTACCACGCCTGAGCGCGGCCTGACTGAACAAACGCAGCCGGGGCGCTCCTCCCAAAAGCCCCGGCAAACTTGAACGGCTCGCAGGTCCTCCCCCTGCGAGCCGTTTTTCTATCCGTCCGCCCCGGGCGCCCCGGTGGAGGGTAGGATGGGCAATCTGCCCATCTTCCGAAAGCCCTCAGAAAAATCCGCGCGGCAGGATGCGCTGGTGATAGGCGTCACGCTCCAGCTCTTCCTGAAAATCCGGATGCGCGATCGAGATCAAGAGCTTGGCCCGCTCCGCCACCGTCCTCCCCTTGAGGTTAACGATGCCGTATTCGGTCACCACATACATCATGTCGGTGCGCGGCGTGGTCACGATATTGCCGCGCGTCAGCGCCGGCACGATCCGGCTTTTCCGCTCGCCCTTCTTGTCATAGGTCGAGGCAAGGCAGATGAAGCTCTTGCCGCCCTTGCTCGCATAGGCGCCGCGCACGAACTGCAACTGCCCGCCGGTGCCCGAGATATGGCGGAACCCGTCGCTCTCCGAGGCCGCCTGGCCCTGCAGGTCGATCTGCGTCGTGTTGTTGATCGCCGCCACATTGTGGTTCTGCATGATGACATGCGGCATGTTGGTATGGTCGACCGGGTGAAACTCGACCTCGGGGTTATGGTCGATGAAGTCGTAGAGGTACTGCGAGCCGAGGCCGAAGGTGCAGACCATCTTGCCCGGGTTGATCTGCTTCTTCACCCCGGTGATCCGCCCGGCCCGGTAGAGGTCAACGATCCCGTCGGTCATCATCTCGGTATGGATGCCCAGATCGGTGATGCTGCTTTCGGCCAGCAGGCTGCAAACCGCGTTGGGCATGCCGCCAATGCCGATCTGAAGGCAAGCGCCATCGTCGATCTGGGTCGCGATCAGCCGGGCCACGGCGCGGTCGACCTCGGTCACGGCGCCTTTCGGCAGTTCAGGCATCGCCTGCCCGTCGCCCGGGATCACAAAATCCACTTCCGAGCGGTGCACCTTGGTGCCGACACCCATCACATAGGGCATGGCGGCGCATTCCTCGACGATCACCACCTTGGCCCGCTCGACCAGCGCCCGCATCCACAGATTGGCCGGGCCGAAGTTGAAATTGCCCTCGGCATCCATCGGCGCGGTCTTCAGGATCGCGATATCGACCGGGTCGATGAACCGGCGGTAGTAATCCGGGATCTCGCCCAGATTGACCGGCAGATAATGCGAGATGCCGTCGTCATGCTTCTTGCGGTCATAGCCGCCGAAATGGGTCGAGGCCCAGAAGACATGGTCGCCCCTGGGGTCGGCCTCCAGCACGGCGCGGGGGCGGGGGGCGATGCAGGACCGGATCCGGATGCCCGAGAGCGCGCCGATGCGTTTGCCCAGGGCCGCGTCGAAGGCATCTGGCTGCCCCAGCACCGCACCATAGTCCAGCCACATCCCCGGCCGCACCAATGCCGCCGCCTCCTCCGCCGTGATCCTTTCGGCCAGTCGCACCATCATGAACCCTCCCCGGTTGCCGGCGCCGTTTCGCACCGTGCAAGCCGCATTAGATCATGGGATTTGTCTTGGGAATAGAAAGGATGCGCCGGCGTGCCGCGTTGAATTGCCGCGTCTGGCCCATGCAAAAGGGCGGGGGATGGCCCCCCGCCCTTCGATCAGCGCCCTGCGCCAGACGTCAGCCGCCGACCGCCGCGATGGCGGCCGCCAGGATCGGCACGGTCCGGGTGTTCAGGCCCGCGATGTTGATCCGGCTGTCGCCGACCATGTAGACGCCATGCTTTTCACGCAGCTCATTGACCTGCGCCTCGCTGAGGCCAAGGCGGCTGAACATGCCCCGGTGATGCGCGATGAAGTCGTAGCGGTCGGAATTGGTGGCGCGGCGCAGCTCTTCTGCAAGCTGGGTGCGCAGGGACAGCATGTTCAGGCGCACCTCCTCCAGTTCCGCCTTCCAGTCGGCGGCGAGGGCGGCATCTTCCAGGATCATCGTCACCAGACGCGCGCCATGGTCCGGCGGGAAGGAAAAGTTCTGCCGGTTCAGGAAGTTGAGGTTGCCCTGCACCACGGCCTTGCGGGCGGGCTCGGTCAGGGCGATCAGGATGCCGGTTCGCTCACGGTAGATGCCGAAGTTCTTCGAGCAGGAGGCGGCGATCAGCATCTCGGGGAAGCGGGCGGCGATCATCCGGGTGGCCGCGGCATCCTCCTCCAGCCCGTCGCCGAAGCCCTGATAGGCGAGGTCGATGAAGGGAATGGCGCCGCGCGCGGTCAGGATCTCGGCCACTTCGACCCATTGCGCCGCAGTCAGATTGGCGCCGGTCGGGTTGTGGCAGCAGCCGTGCAGCAAGACGACATCGCCTTTGGCCACCTGGGCCAGGTCCGCCTTCAGCCCGTCAAAGTCGATGCCGCGGGTGGCGGCGTCGAAATAGCGGTACTCGGCCATCTTCATGCCGAGGTATTTGATGATCGAGGGGTGGTTCGGCCAGGTCGGGTTCGACAGCCACACCTTGGCCTCGGGCGACGCGAGCTTGACCAGCTCCAGCGCCTGGCGGATCGCCCCCGTGCCACCTGGCGTGGCGATCGAGGCGGCGCGATCGGCAAAGCCCGAGCCGAGGATCATCGTCACCATCGCGGCGTTATAGGCGGGCTCGCCGGCCAGACCGGTGTAGGTCTTGGTCGTCTCGACCTCCCACAGCTTTTTCTCGGCGGCCTTGACGGCGCGCATCACCGGGGTCAGGCCGGTGGCATCCTTGTAGACGCCGACGCCAAGGTCGATCTTGGCGCTGCGCGGGTCGTCGCGGTACATCGCGATCAGTTGCAGGATCTTGTCCTGCGGCTGCTGGTTCAGGGCTTCGAGCATGTTTTCTCCTTCCCCGGCCTAGCGCGCGGGGCCTTTCTCGACGGCGAGGTCTTCATACATGCCCCACTCGGCCCAGGAGCCGTCGTAGAGCGCGTGGTTGCGGTGGCCGATCCGTTCCAGCGCGAGCGAGAGGATCGCGGCGGTGACGCCCGATCCGCAGGTGGTGATAATCGGCTTGGACAGATCCACCCCGGCGGCCTTGAAAATGGCGATCAGGTCCGGCACGGATTTCATCGTGCCCTCCCCGGTCAGCAGGGTGGTATAGGGTACATTGCGGGCGCCGGGGATATGGCCGGCACGCAGGCCGGGGCGCGGCTCGGGCACCTCGCCGGCAAAGCGCGCGGCAGAGCGGGCATCGACGATGACCGCCTCGCCCAGCTTGGCGGAATGGGCGACTTGCGTCACATCCTTGACCAGATGGTTCTGCCGGCTGACCGTCATGTGGCGATCTTTGACCACCGGCGGCATGTCCTCGATCTCGTGCCCCTCGGCGCGCCATTTCGGCAGGCCGCCGTCCAGCACGGCGATGTCGGTCTTGCCCATCAGCCGGAAGGTCCACCAGACCCGCGCCGCCGAAAACAGCCCCGATCCGTCATAGACCACGACCTGATGCCCGTCGCCCACCCCCATGGCCCGCATCCGGGCGATGAACTTCTCCGGCGGCGGCGCCATATGCGGCAGCGAGGAGCGCTGGTCGCTGATCTCTTCGATGTCGAAGAAGCGCGCGCCGGGGATATGGGCGGCCTCGTATTCGGCTTTGGCGTTGCGCCCGGAGTCGGGCAGGTACCACGACGCATCCAGAAGCCGCAGGTCCGGGTCGCGCAAATGGGCGGCGAGCCAGGCGGTCGAGACGAGGGTCTTGGGGTCGTCAACGGGCGATGTCATCAAACGCTCCTAGGTCGGGAACGTTCTTGGACCTAAACCCGAGCGGGCGGCGAGGCAAGTTCGTTATCCGATCTTGCCGCTTTCATTTCCGCTGCGGCCCCGCTCAGGCCGCAGCGTCATTTCGGCTGGTGGCCCAGACCTTGCGTTTTTCCCGGACGCGGAACTGGCCCACCGCTTCGGCGACGCGGCCGGCCTCCTCCTCCATGCTGTGGGCGGCGGCGTTGCTTTCCTCGACCATGGCGGCGTTGCGCTGGGTCGTCTCGCTCATCTCGGCGATGGCGGAGTTGATCTGCTTGAGGTTGGAACTTTGCGCCGCGCTCGATTCGGTGATCTTTTCGGCCACGGCGCTGGTTTCGGTGACCTGCGACATGATCGCGGTCAGCGCCTTGCCCACGTCATTGACCATCCGCACCCCGTTGGAAACCTGGCTGACGCTGTTCTTGATCAGCCCCTTGATCTGTTCGGCCGCCTCTGCCGAGCTTTGCGCCAGGGATCGCACCTCGTTGGCGACCACGGCAAAGCCGCGGCCATGTTCGCCGACGCGGGCCGCCTCGACCCCGGCGTTCAGCGCCAGAAGGTTGGTCTGGAAGGCGATGTCGTCGATGATGCCGATGATCTTGGCAATCTCGCCCGAACCCTTTTCGATCTTGTCCATGGCGCTGATCGCCTCTTGCACCACCTCGCCGCCGCCCTTGGCCGCGCTGTGGGTGCGGTTGACGGAGTTGCTGAGTTCCGCCATGGCCTGGGTCGTGCCGGTGATCGCGCCGGTCAGTTCATCCATCGCGGCGGCGCTTTCCTCCAGGCTGGCGGCCTGCTGTTCGGAACGGCGGGCGAGGTCATCGGAGGCGGCGCGGATCTCGCTCGCCGTGGAGGCGATCTGGCCGGAGCCTTCGAGGATATTGCCGAACGTGTCGCAGAGCCGGCCGAGGGCGGCGCGGAAGTCCTTTTCGATCTGGGCGTAATCCTTCGGCAGGGCGGGCAGGGTCGTGGTCAGATCGCCATGCGAGACATCCGACAACGCCTTGCCGATCGCATTGATCACATCGCGGCGCTTTTCCTGTTCGACCTCGAAATAACGCGAGATGGCAAGGTCCATGTCCAGCATCGCGACCTTGATCAGCGTGCTGATCATCCGCGCCTTGGCCTTGCGGCGCGGCGACAGGCCCGCCATGCCTTCGGTCAGGATGCCGGTGAGCACATGTTCGAGGATGTTGGCATAGCCGCCGATATACCACTGCGGTTCCAGCCCGATCTTGGCATGCACATCGCCGATGGATTTGGAGGCGGCATAATAGGCGTCGGTCACGCCGTTGTTGAAGATGCGCTGCCAATGGTTGGCCTGCGCCTTGTGGGCGCGATCCATCGCGGCCTTGTTGGGAAAGAATTTCGCGGTTTCCGGGGTGGCTGCGACATTTTCATAGAATTTGTCGAGCGCCGAGTCCCCGTATTTTTCCACCGCCTTGGCAATGGCCGCGAAGTCACCGTCCTGCGGATTGATCCGATAGAAACTCAGCCGCTGCGCCAGCGGAGAACGAGAAGTGTCAGTCACGATGGCAAATTCCTGATGAAGGTTGCGGAAGGGATTCGCGGTCCGGCTTCGATTAGAAGCCAAAACCGTAAGCAAATCCCTTACGCGTCCGGAATTGCCCTGCAGGGCCCGCCGTTGGACCTATCCGCGCGCACCGTGCTTCATGATTCGCGCCTTCTGACGTTCCCAGTCGCGCTTGGCCGAGGTCTCGCGCTTGTCGGCCAGCTTCTTGCCCTTGGCGACGCCCAGCTTCAGCTTCACGAAACCGCGGTCGTCGAAATAAAGCCGCAAGGGGACGATCGTCATGCCCTCGCGCCCGACGGCATTCGACAGCCGCGACAATTCCTTGCGCGAAACCAGAAGCTTGCGGCGGCGACGCTCTTCATGGCCGAAGGTCTTGGCGGGCAGATAGGGCGCGATATAGCCGTTGATCAGCCAAAGCTCGCCACCCTCGACCGAGGCATAGCTTTCGGCAATATTGGAGCCACCCTGGCGCAGCGACTTGACCTCGGAGCCCATGAGCATGATCCCGGCTTCCAGATCGGATTCGATATGGTAGTCGAACCGTGCCCGCCGGTTTTCCGCGATGAGTTTCGAGTTGGGATCTGATTTTTCGGCCATGATCCTACGGAAATAGGCGAGCGGGGCGGCATAGTCCAGAAGCGGAGAGAAGATGTTCATCCAGATCGCTGTCGGAACCGGGTTGCTTCTGGCCAATATCCTGTTGTCGGCCGTGGCGGCGATGGTGCTGGAGGTGGTCTTTTCCCGGCTTCACCGCTGGCTTCTGCGCGAACCGCACCGGCCGAAGCTGGTGGTCCTGGTGGCGGGCGTCTCGCTCTGGGTGCTGGGGGTGATCACGGCGGGGACCTGGATCTGGGCCCTGGCCTACCAGGCGCTGGGGGTCTTCCCCGATCTGGAGGAGGCGGTCTATTTCTCGCTGGTGGCCTATACGACGCTGGGTCTGGGCGATGTGGTGCCGGCGGCGGGCTGGCGGCTTCTGGCGGGGATGGAGGCGGCGAACGGCTTTTTGAACTTCGGCCTGCTCACCGCGCTCTTGATCGAGGCCTTCCGCCAGACCCGCCTGAACCAGGTCGAACACAAGCGCCGGGGCGGTTAGCGTCCGGTCAGCTCGGACGTGATGTTGACCGGACCTGCCGAGCCGCGCAGCTTGGCGCGGTAGATCACCACGCCCTCGGCCACCCGCATCACATAGGTGCGGGTTTCGGCGAAGGGGATGGTTTCCACCCAGTCGACCGGGTCCGTCTCGGCCAGGCGCGGGTCGCCGAAGGCGGTCATCCAAGTGTTGGGACGGCTTGGCCCGGCATTGTAGCCCGAGGCGATCAGCGCGACCGAGGGGCCGAATTTGTCCAGCATTTCCTTGAGGTACGCCGCCCCCAGCGTCGCATTGTAGACCGGGTCCGAGGCGAGGCGGGCGGCGGAAAACACCAGGCCCTGATCCTTGGCCACCTTGGCCGCCGTGCTGGGCAGAAGCTGCATCAGGCCAAGCGCCCCGGCAGAGCTGCGCGCCTCGGGGTCGAACTCGCTTTCGCGCCGGGCGATGGCCAGCGCCAGCGCCCGGCTGACCGACAGCTTGTCGGGCACCATGTCGGGCACCGGGAAATAGGGCGCGGGCAGGATCACGCCCCGCTCGGCCGCGGCCTTGGCGATCAGCACCGCCGACCGGTATTGCCCGGCCTTGAGCGCCATGTCGGCGAGGGCCGCAAGCTCTTGATTGGACAGGCCTTCGCCCAGATGCAGCAGGAAGCGCGCCGACATCTGCTCGCGCCCCGCCGCGGCCAGCCGCAGGGCGGCCTCGAGGACCGAGGACCGCGCGAAGCTCGCCGATTTCCAGCTGCCCGCAGGCACCGCATTGGACAGAAGCGTCGCGTCCAGCTTCAGCCCCAGCTTTTCCGCCGCCAGCATGCCGTAATAGGAGGTCTGGAACCGGGCGGCCTGGGTATAGGCGGTCTGCGCCTTGGCCTTGTCACCTGCGGCTTCATAGGCGCGGGCCATCCAGTACAGGGCGCGGGCCTGGCTGATCGGCGTCGTGGCCCCCATCAGCCGCCCGAAATGCTTCAACGCCCGGGTCGGGTCGTTCATCTTGCGCAGGGCGATGAAGCCGGAGAGGAACTCCAGATCGGCGGCATCGCTGGCGTTGGTGATCTGGTGGTTGGCGGCGACCTTGTAGGCGGTCTTCACATCGCCGTTGCGCATCAGGTAACGGGCAAGGCTGGCGCGCCGGTCGGCCCAGGCGTCCGGATCGCCGAGCCGCGCGGCCGAGGTCGAACGGTCGATGATCAGCGTCGCGGCATCGGCGTAATTGTCATGCCGCATCCGGTAGAGGAACCGCTCATAGGCGAGGCCCGCATCCTCCTTCAGGGGCGCGGGGACGGCGGAGACCAGGGCATTGACCCCGTCCTTGTCGCCGCGCAGCGCCATCCGCGCCTGCGCCAGCGCGCCCCAGGATTTCGAGACCAGCGGCAGCATCCTCTGCGCCTCGGTCATGCGGGTGCCGTCCCAGAGGATGCGGTCCAGCCGGACCTCATGCGCGACCTTCAGGTCGGCGGCGTAAAGCCCCATGATCTGGGTCTGCTGGTCGGCGGTGAATTTCAGCTCGGTCCAGGCGCGCGTCGCCTCGGCCACGGCATCGGCATGGCGGCCCGATGCCTCCAGCGCGCGCAGCAGGGCCAGGGCGCCTGCCGCGGTTTTCGGCTGGTCGCTGCCGAAATAGCGCAGGACGCGGGCAGGGTCGTCCGAACGGGCCACCGCCGCCTCGCCCGCCGTCTTGAGGAAGGGGATGCCGGGCCAATCGGGGTGGCGGGCGAGAAAATCTTCGTAATCGCCCAGCAGCCCGTCGCCATCACGCAGGCGCTGCCATTCGATCAGATCCATGCCGGACTGGCCCGCCGCCATGGCAGCGGCCTTGGCGCCCTCCCAATCCTGCTTGTCGGCAAGCGACTCTGCCGCCTGCAAGGCGTTGATTTCCTTGGCGTCATAGGCCGAAGCCGGAAGTGAGGCCAGCCCAACCGCAAAGGCTGCGGCGCGAAGAACGTGTCCAAATCGGGTCATCCCCCAAGTTTGCCGGAAGTGCGGGCCAGTCACAACCGGATTTCCCGTGATCGGAGCGCCGCCGCCCATGCTTGGCAAACCCCTTCATCAAGTTTAGGAAGAGCGCCGCATATTCCGGGCGATTCAGCCCCCAACCGAGGAGACGTTGCCATGTTCAAAGGGTCATTCCCTGCTCTGGTCACGCCGTTCAAGAACGGCGCGCTGGATCTGGTGGCGCTCAAGAAACTCGTGGAATGGCATATCGAGCAGGGCTCGCATGGCCTGGTTCCGGTCGGCACCACGGGCGAAAGCCCGACGGTCAGCCATGACGAGCATCGTCTGGTCATCGAAGAGGTGATCCGCGTGGCCGCCGGCCGCATTCCGGTGATAGCCGGGGCCGGGTCGAACAGCACCGCCGAGGCGATCGGCCTCGTCCAGTTCGCCGAAGCCGCCGGCGCCGATGCCGCGCTGGTGGTGACGCCCTATTACAACCGCCCGACGCAAGCCGGGTTGATCGCGCATTTCACCGCCCTGCATGACGCGAGCAACCTGCCGATCTTCATCTACAACATCCCGGCCCGCTCGGTCGTCGACATGCTGCCCGCCACCATGGCGGAGCTGGCCAAACTGCCGCGGATCGTCGGCGTCAAGGATGCCACCGCCAACCTCGCGCGCCCCTCGCAGCAGCGCGCCGCCTGCGGGCCGGACTTCATCCAGCTTTCGGGTGAGGATGCCACGGCGCTTGGCTTCAACGCCCATGGCGGGGTCGGCTGCATCTCGGTCACGGCCAATGTGGCGCCGAAGCTCTGCGCCGAGTTCCAGCTGGCCACGCTGGCGGGCGACTATGCCAAGGCCTTGGAATATCAGGACCGCCTGATGCCCTTGCACGAGGCGATCTTCCTCGAACCGGGTCTGGTCGGCGCGAAATACGGCCTCTCCCTCCTCGGTCTTTGCGAGGAAGAGGTGCGCCTGCCGCTGGTCGGTCTGACCGATGCCACCAAGGCCCGGATCAAGGCCGCGATGCAGTTCGCCGGCATCCTCTGAGACTTTGGGCGGGGCACGACCCCGCCCGACATTCCCCAAGCCCCGCGCGCCTGCGCCGCCCGGATCAGGAGGCCCCATGGCATCGGACAATCTGCGCGGCAGCCTCTGGATGATGGCCTCGATGGCGGGCTTCGCACTTGAGGACGGCTTGATCAAGGGGGCCGCCGGGGCGATGCCGCTCGGTCAGGTCGTGCTGATCGAGGGGATCATCGGGGTGATCTGGTTCTCCTGCATGGCGTCGCGCGCCGGGGCGCCGCCGCTGCCGCGTGCTGTCCTCTCGCGCACCATGGCGCTGCGTTCGGGGTTCGAGCTGGTCGGGCGGCTGTTCTACGCGCTGGCCATCACGCTGACCCCGCTGTCCACCGCCTCGGCGATCCTGCAGGCGACGCCGCTGGTCGTGGTTCTGGGGGCGGCGCTGGTCTTCAAGGAAAGGGTCGGGCTCTGGCGCTGGGTCCTGATCGCGGTCGGCTTTGTCGCGGTCTTGCTGATCCTGCGGCCGGGGCTGGACGGGTTTTCGGCGTTGAGCCTGCTTGCGTTGATCGGCATGTTCGGCTTTGCCGGGCGCGACCTTGCGACCCGCGCCGCACCGCCCGCAATGTCGAACGCGCAGCTGGGGGTGGCGGGCTTTGCCGTGCTTGGCCTTTCGGGCGTGCTGATCCTAGCGGTGACCGGCGGCCTGACCCTGCCGGGCGCGCCCGCGCTGGCGCTGATGGCGGGGGCCACGGTCTTTGGCATCGCGGGTTATGCCGCCCTGACCCAGGCGATGCGGACGGGCGAGGTCTCTGCCGTCACCCCCTTCCGCTATACCCGGCTGGTCTTTGCGCTTGGCGTCGGCATGCTGGCCTTCGGCGAAAGGCCGGATGCGCAGACGCTGATCGGCTCCGCCATCATCGTGGCCTGCGGCGTGGCGCTGCTGACACGGCGGCGGGTGCGATAGGGCTCAGGGCTTCAGAAAGACGCCCAGGTCCACCTTGTGCCCCGTGCCAAGGTCAAGTCCCTTGACCGCGCCGAGCGGTGTCAACCCGGGCAGGGCGGTGCCTGCGGGCACGGCCACCACCTGACAGCCGGGGCCGGCCAGGGTGGCGGTGATCTCCTCGACAGACTGGAACCGGACCTTGTTGTTGGTCAGAAAGACGAGCGAAGGTTCGGCATAGCCCGCAACCGCAAAGCCGCAGTCGGGGTGTGCGTCGGCCAGGGCGGCCATAGGCTTTGCCGGCCAGAGCGGCGCCATCCCGGCCAGCGTCGGATAAATCGCGGTGTTGAGCGCAAGCCCCCCCAGCGCCAGCGCCGCGGCCAGCCGGACCGGATCGCCCAGCCGCGCGGCGGCGAGGATCACGCCGATGGACACCAGGACCAGCGCCGCCGCCAGCCAAAAGCCCCAGGGCATCCGCGCGCCCAGAAGCCCGGCCTGCCAGACCAGCGCCGCCAGCAGCACCACCGGCAAGACCCCCGGCAGCGACTGCACCCAAAGCGCCCGCTTGCCCCGGTTCTGCCAGGCATAGGCCAGAAGCAGCGCGAGCGCCGGATAGGTCGGCAGGGTGTAATGCACGAGCTTGGTCGCCGTCAGCTCGAAGACCACCCAGGTCGGCACCAGCCAGACCAGCGCGAAGCCCACCAGATCGTCGCGCCGCCCGCGCCAGATCGCCGGGATCGCCGCCGCCAGCGGCATCGCCCCCGGCCAGAAGGTCAGCCAGATCGCCGCAAGATAGGAGCCGGGCGGCGCGCCATGGTTCTCCTGCCCGCTCGCCAGCTTCTCGAACATGTCGCGGCCGAGCGAGGCGCGCCAGAAAGCGCCGTGGCTGACCTCGGAAATGGCAATGAACCACGGCGCCGCCAGCAGGATCAACAGCACCAGCCCGGGCAGGGGCCGCAGGCTGCGCAGCAGGGTCAGATCGCGGCGGATCAGCAGGGACCCCGCCAGGGTGAAGGCCAGAACCATCGGCCCGATCGGCCCCTTGACGAGGACCGAGGCCGCCAGCGCCGCCCAGAAGCCCATCGCCATGGCAAAGCTCAAGGCCCCGTCGCGGATGCCGCGCGCCAGCACATATTGCCCCGCCACCACGGTCGCCAGCAGCGTCGCATCGGTCTTGGCCAGATGCGCCTCGGCCCCCAGCATCAAGGAGGCCGCCAGTGCCAGCGCCGCCAGAAACGCCGCCTCGGGCCGCAGGTACAGCCTTGCGATGCCATGGGTCAGCCCGACCGAGGCCAGCGCGGCCAGCAGGCTCACCAGCCGGTAAGCCCAGATCTGATCGGTATGCCCGACCACCGCTGTCACCGCCGCCTGCAGCCAGTAAATCCCGACCGGCTTCTTGTAACGCGGCACATCGGCAAAGCGGATATCGACGAAATCCCCCGAGGCGAGCATCTGCCGCGAGGCTTGCGAAAACAGAACCTCGTCGCGGTCCAGCGGCGGCAAGGTGAAGAAGCCCGGTAGGGCCAGCACGATCATGACCAACAGCGCGAGCCACATACCGCGCCCCGCCGTCACCTGCCGCTGCACCCAGACCATGAACCGCCCCGATCCTGAAAAACCAATGTCCAAAGGCCGCCCCGCTGGGCGTTCGGCGCGGGTTGGGGGTCTGGGGGGACCATCCCCCCCCAGCCGGGGCCGCCGCGCGCCCTCAGCCGTTTTCCCGAAGCACCGCCCCCGCCAGATAAAGCGAGCCGCAGATCAGCACCCGTGCCGTCGGGTCCTTTGCCGCAATCGCCGCCAGTGCCGCCGCCACCGTCTCGGCCACTTCGGCCTTGATCCCGGCGCCGATGGCCGCATCGCGGGTCACTTCGGCGGGCAGGGTATTCTTCTCTCCGGGGATCGAGACGGCGTAAAGCGCGGTCGCCTGGCTCGCCAGGGGCACCATATAACCGCGCACGTCCTTGGTGTTGAGCATGCCGCAGATCAGGTACGTCGGCCGGCGCGGCATCCGCGCCAGCGTCGCCGCCACCGCGACCCCGCCCGCCGGATTATGCCCGCCGTCCAACCACAGTTCCACCCCCGGCGCGCTGTCGACCAGCGGCCCTTGCCGCAGCCGCTGCATCCGGGCGGGCCAGAAGGCTTTGGTCACCGCCGCCTCACATTCCGTCGCCGAGCGGCCGAGATAGCGCAGCGCCGTCAGCGCCGCCCCGGCATTCTGGATCTGATGCGGGCCGGGCAGGTTGGGCAGGGGCAGGTCCAGAAGGCCCTTCTCGTCCTGATAGACCAGACGGCCATGTTCCTCATGCACATGCCAGTGCTGGCCAAAGGCCAGAACCGGCGCGCCAAGTTTGCGCGCCCGCGCCTCGATCACCGCCAGCGCATCATCGTCCTGCGGCCCGATGATCACCGGCACGCCGCGCTTGATGATCCCGGCCTTCTCGAAGGCGATCTCGCTCAAGGTCTCGCCCAGATATTGCTGATGGTCGATCGACACCGGGGTGATGATGGTCAGCGCCGGCTTCTCGACCACATTGGTCGCATCCAGACGCCCGCCCAGACCGACCTCCAGCAGGGTATAATCCGCCGTGGTCCGCGCAAAGGCCAGGAAGGCCGCGCAGGTGGTGATCTCGAAGAAGGTGATCTCGTCGGCGCCGTTCTTCTGCACGCATTCGTCCAGCAGTGCTGTCAGCGCCGGTTCCGAGATGATCTCCCCCGCCAGCCGGATGCGTTCATGAAACCAGGCGAGGTGGGGCGAGGTATAGGCATGGGCGCTCAAGCCGGCGGCCTCCAGCCCGGCGCGGATCATCGCCTGGGTCGAGCCCTTGCCATTGGTCCCGGCCACATGGATCACCGGCGGCAGGCTACGCTCGGGGTTGCCCAGGGCGGCCAGAAGGCGGTGCACCCGGTCCAAGGTCAGGTCGATGACCTTGGGGTGAAAGGTCATCATCCGATCCAGGATCACGTCCGAGCTTGTCATTTTGCTGCGGCGACCCCGGCTGCACCCTCGGGGGCGGGCAGGTCGCCCTTCACGGCGGGGGGCATTCCCATCAGCATGCGCAGGATGGTGGCCAATTCCTCACGCTGCGCCTTCCGATGCGTCACGCGGTCCAGCATGCCGTGATCCAGGAGGTATTCGGCGCGCTGGAAGCCTTCGGGCAGCTTCTCGCGGATGGTCTGTTCGATGACGCGCGGGCCGGCAAAGCAGATCAGCGCGTTCGGCTCGGCGATCTGGACATCGCCCAGCATCGCATAAGAGGCGGTCACCCCCCCGGTGGTCGGATGGGTGAGGACGACGATATAGGGCAGCCGCGCCTCACGCATCATCTGCACCGCGACCGTGGTGCGCGGCATCTGCATCAGGGACAGGATCCCCTCCTGCATCCGCGCGCCGCCGGCGGCGGCAAAGACGATCAAGGGCCGCTTGTGTTTGACCGCGGCTTGGGCGCCCGCGATCATCGCATTGCCGACATACATGCCCATCGAGCCCGCCATGAAGGCGAAATCCTGGGCAATCGCCACGACCGGAGTGCGCAGAATCTCGCCCTCGGCCACCAGCATCGCCTCTTTTTCACCCGTGGCTTTCTGCGCGGCCTTCAGACGGTCGGGATATTTCTTCTGATCGCGGAAATGCAGCGGATCGGCGACCGGCTCGGGCACCTTCACCTCGGTGAAAATCCCGCCGTCAAAGAGCGCCTTGAACCTTTCGCGCGGCGTGATCGCCATATGGTGATCGCAATTGGTGCAAACGTTCAGATTGTCGGCCAATTCCCGGTGAAACAGCATGGTCCCGCATTCCGGGCACTTGGTCCACAGATTGTCGGGCGTTTCCCGCCGGGAAAACAGCGAGTTGATTTTCGGACGGACGTAGTTGGAGATCCAGTTCATCGGCTGGCCTTTCGGTCGCTCATTTCCCGCCCGAGATAGTCCGAGGCGGGACGAAATGCAATCACTGCCCGTTCAGGTGAGGCAGGCGGCCAGGCCAAGGTCAAGGGTTTCAACCTCGGAGCCGTCGGCGGTGGTATAATGCAGGGTGAAGCGGCTGCCCAGCTTCATCAGCGCCAGTTGGGTGTCACAGAAATGTGCGGTCATCGCCCGGCGGTACTCGGCGCCGAGGCTGGTGACACCGGGCGTATCGAAGCGGACCTCGTAGAACAGGTGCAGGTCTTGCCGGGTGACGGCGGTCAGGACGGCGTCGGGGCCGATCCGCGCTGGCGCATGTTCCGTGGCAATCAGCTGGTCGAGGGCGGCTTCCGGCCCATCGGCGCGCAGCCGCAGATCGAGGGCGGCGGCGATGGCCGCGGGGTCTTGCCGGGCGGCGGTGTTCTGGCTCTCGATCAGATGGTTTATCGGCATCGGAACGATCCGGCTCATCGCGAAAAGGGCGAAGCCGGCCAGCGCCGCCCCCACCGACCCGCGCCCCTCGGAAGGGTTGAGGCTCGTGCGCAACAGCAGCACCAGGTTCAGGATCGGCACCAGGGCAAACCAGGCATTCCCGGGATGGCCATAGCCCTCGTTCGAGCGCGCCTGCCCGATGCGCAGAACATAGGCGCCATAGCCGAGGCAGCCGAGCACGACCGGCACCAGAAGCAGCCACAGAAGCCCGGCCTTCAGCGCCGCGGGCCACAGGGCCCACCAGATCTGATTTGCCGCGAAGAGCAGCGTCGCAAGCCCCTGCTGCCGGAAGTAGAGGCTGCGGGGCAGCTTGTCCTGCCGGGCAGGCAGGAAAGCCGCCGCCAGCACGCTGCCCAGCAAGATCAGCGCGATGCTGACGACCATCAGAGAGGTGCGCGGCAATTGCGCGAATTGATAGGCCAGAAGTTCCAGCATCGACTCCTCCCCGCTCCGCCGCCAGTTGAGGGGCGCGCGGGGCCTCGGTCAATCGTTTTGCGCGGTAAAGTTGTAAAATGCGGTGAGGCTGAACGCATCGCGTGTCAGACCCGCAGGATCACCCTTGCGGCAAGCCAGCTGACCAGAAGCGAGAGGCTGTCCACCGCCAGATAGGGCAGCTCTGCCCAGGGCTGGCCTTCCGGCAGGACGGCGTTGAAGAGGGCGAGGCCCTGCATGTTGCCTGCCATGCCCACCAGAAACAGCGACTGCGCGTTGGTGGCGAAATGGACGGCGACCGCCGCCCCCAGATTGCCGGTCCGCGCCGTGAGGTCCGCGGCCACCAGACCGAAGGCAAAGGCCCAGGCCACGATCAGCGGCGCCAGCGCGCCGGTTTCCTCCGGCGCCCAGTGCAGCAGGCCGAACAGCGCCGAGGGCAGGCCCATCCAGACCCAGGGCGCCGTCCAGCGCGCGGCCAGCTGCTGTTGCAGATAGCCGCGAAAGATCAGCTCTTCGGTCCCGGTCTGCACCAGAAGGCCGGGCAGGGCGAGGGGCAGCCAGAGCAGCTGGTCCTGAAAGCTCAGATGCGGGCTGACCTCGGGCGAGAGGGTCGCGAAGGGCAGCAGGACCACCCAAAGCCCGAAGAGCGGCAGCACCACCCAGAGAAAACAGCGCAGCGCCGTCCGCCCCGGGCCGATCAGCGAGCCGAGGCCGCGGTTCAGCATCAGCCCCATGCCAAGCGCCAGCCCGAAGGCCAGCCCCAGAAAGGTGAACAACAACCCGATCAGCGCCGCCGGAGTCTCCCCGCTGGCCAGGTGGTGCAGGGCAAGCGGGCCGGAGACCGGGCCAAGCCCGGTGACGATCAGATAGGCCAGGACCTGCATCGCCGCGGCATAAAGCGCGATGGCAATGCCCAGACCCGCCAGGGTCCGCCAGAGGGCGGCCTTGCCGATGGCGGGGGTGATGAAGCCGCGCATCGGGGCATATCTGAGGGGGAAAACGGACATCGGCACTCCTGGACCGGGGTGAGGCTAACGCTGTGGCCGGATGGGCGCAACCGGGCGCGGCGCTGAAGGGCGCCCCGGCGGCAGACTTGCCTGACGGGCGGGCCGGGGCTAACTCTTGGCCCAGCCGTAAGAGGAGGCCAGATGTCCCGTGCTGCCAAGCTGACCCGTGCCCTGTTGCCGCTGACCCTTGTGGCCGCCTTTGGCCTTGCGGGCTGTGACGATGCGATGACCGCCGGCTCCGGCCCCGGCATGCATGAGGTGACGGTGCTGGACGGGGCGGTGACGGTTGCAGCACCGGCGGGTTACTGCATCGACCCCAAGGCCTCGGTCTCGCGCGGCAAGGCGGTGGTGATCCTGATCGGGCGTTGCACGGCCAAGGGCGGCGTGGCGGCGGCGCTGGTTTCGACGACGGTGGGGGCCCCGGCCTCGGCGGGGGTGCTGATCGCCGGGCCGAAGGAGCTGGCGAAGTATTTCACCTCGGTTCCGGGCCGCAGGGTTCTGGCGCGCGACGGGGTGGCGGGCCATGTCGTGGTCCTGCAGGCCGCGGTCCAGGACAGTTCGCTTCTCCTGCATGTGAAGGATCAGACGGCCGGCGAATACTGGCGCGCCATCACCGCGATCCGCGGCCGTCTGGTGACGATCTCGGCCTCGGGCGCCGAAGGGGCGCCCCTGACCGCCGCACAGGGATTGAAGCTTGTGCAGGACATGCTCGACCTGCTCAATAAGCGCAATCCCGACAAGGCTATTCCGGCGCAAGCCAGCTAACGGGGTAGAAACTTTACAATTTTGGCGCAATAAGAGAATCGTTCTGCGGCTCGCGCAAGGTGCGCGGACCGGGGACGAGGCAGGGCTTACATCGGATGGCGCGCGGCATTTCGGCTCTTCTGGAAACACTTCTGCACCGGCGCAGCCTCCGGCGCTGGGCCAGGGCCAGTGTCAGTGCGACCGAGGCCGATCTGGACACGCTGCGCCTCTGGCGGGGCCGGGCGCGCAACCTGCGCCGCTCGCTCGACCAGGTGATCCACGAGGCCGAACACCGCCTTGCCCTGCCGCTGATCGGGTCCAACGCGATGCGCAAGCCGATGGGGACCGACTGGTCCTGGCGGCCGATGCTGTGGCGCGGGCCGCTGCCGGTGCCGGGCATGGCCTCGGTGCCGACCAAGGCGCTGGTCGGCGAGGGGGCGACGATCTTTCACGACTGCCGCAAGACCGAGCTGACCGTCCGCCAGATCCGCAACACCCGCGAAAGCGACCTTGCGCCCTTTGCCTTCCGGATGGACCTGTTCCAGTTCGACGGCTCTTTCCTGTCGCTCGTCCTCGACCTGCCGGAGGAGGCGGCGCGCGGCCTGCGCCTGCGCCACCTGATCCGGCTGGACATGATCGTCGAGATGGAGCGCCCGCTGGAGATCTTCGCCCGGCTGAACATCAAGCACGGGCCGAATGTCGAACAGATCGTGCGCGAGGTGCCGGTTAACGGGCCCGAGACGATGGTGGAATTCGACCTCGCCTATTCCAAGATGAACGAGAAGCGGGTGGAAAAGCTCTGGCTCGACCTGATCTTTGAATCGCCCGAGATGAACGAAGTGACGCTGCGCGACGTGACCCTGTCGCGCCGCCCGCGGGCCGATCTGTGAGCCCGATCTTTCCGCCTGTGCGCCAGCGAAGGGGCCTATCATGACCGAGGTGAAACTGACCAAGACCCGCATCCGCGCCGGCCATTGGGAAGGTGTGCTGACCGGGACCGAAACCGCGCCCGAGATCGAGGTGGTCCTGCTGGGCGAGGTGCTCTCCGGCGTCACCCTGACGCCGATCGCCGGGCAGAAGGGCGAATTTGCCGTGCGGGTTCCGGTCCCGGCCGAGGTGCTGAACGACGGCGTCCAGACCTTCCTGATCCGCCCCAAGGGGGGCGAGACGCTGGCGCATTTCACCGTCATCACCGGCGCCGCGATGGAGGACGACCTGCGCGCCGAGGTCGATCTGTTGCGCGCCGAGCTTGACATGCTCAAGCGCGCCTTCCGCCGCCACTGCGTCGAAACCGCCTCCTGAACCGGCCATCCCCCCGCCGCGCCGTGATTTTTCGCAGGACCCATCGTTTCCCTGCCATGAACGATCCGCAGGAATACCCCGGAAGTGTCGCCTCAGTGCCGCGATCCTGCCTGAATTCGCGGTCAATCCTTGTCCATTCAACCCGACTGCCTGCCTGGGGATCAACAATGGACCGATTGACGGAAATGGAAGCCTTCGCCACCGTGGTGGACCAAGGGGGCTTTACGGATGCTGCCAAGAAGATGGGCATCTCGAAGTCGGCGGTGTCCAAGCATGTCTCGGCACTGGAGGCGCGTCTGGGGGCGCGGCTTCTGAACCGCACGACGCGCCGGGTTTCCCCGACCGAGATCGGCCTCGCCTATTACGACCGCGCCCGCCGCGTTCTGAATGACGCAGGCGAGGCGGATGCCCTGGTCACCTCGATGCAATCGGCGCCCTCGGGCCTGCTGCGCATCTCGGTCGCGACCGATTTCGGGGTCAACCTTCTGTCGCCGATCCTGGGGGATTTCCTGCTGGAATATCCCGATATCACCGTCAACATGGTGCTGAACAACCGCTATGTCGAACTGATTTCGGAAGGCTTCGACATGGCAATCCGCGTCGGCGATCTGGAGGACAGCTCCTTGCGCGCCCGCCGTCTGACCGACACGGCCAAGAAGATGATCGCCTCGCCCTCCTATTTCCAGCGCTTCGGGCGGCCGATGAAGATCGACGATCTGAACGACCACAAGCTGCTGCATTACTCCAACCAGGCCAATGGCAATGTCTGGAAGGTCATCGCGCCCTCGGGCGAGAAGCGCCAGGTCCGCACGGCGGGCTGGCTGACGGTGAATGACGGGCAATCGCTGCTCAATGCCGCGATCTCGGGGCTGGGCATCGCCTATCTGCCCTCGTTCCTTTACGCCGATGCGATGAAGCAGGGTCTGGTCGAAGAGGCGATCCCCGGCCTGCCGGTCGAGGTGCAGGGCATCTATGCCGTCTATCCGCCGGGCCGCTTCACCCAGCCCAAGGTCCGCGCCTTCATCGACTTCCTGGCCCGGCAGTTCCTGGAAAAAGGCCCCGACAACTGGTGAGGGGCCTCAAGGGGTCAGCATCACCTCGACCCTGCGGTTCAGGGTGCGGCCCTCGGGCGTCTCGTTGCTGGCGCGCGGGCTGAGATAGCCCGCCCCCTGCGCGTCGATCCGCGCCGGATTGGCCTTGAATTTCGCCACCAGCGCCGCCCGCACGCTTTGCGCCCGCTGCCGCGACAGGGCGATATTGGCCGGCAGCGCGCCCGAGGCATCGGTATGGCCGACCAGCGTCACTTTGCGGTCGGGATAGGCGGCCAGCCAGTCCGCCAGCGCCTTGAGCGAGGCATAGTCCTTGTCCTCCAGCGCGGCGCTGCCCGAGGCGAAGACCAGATCCTCCAGCACGACAAAGCCGTTGGTCCGCAGGGTCTGGCCGAAATCGCCATGCAGCAGTTGCGTCGCCATCGGATCGCCTTGCGTGGCGGGCAGGGCAGGGGGCGGCGGGGCGAGGGTCGGCTCTGGCGCGGGCAAGGGGGTGGAGGGCAGGGTGGAGGAGGGCAGGGCGGGGGCGGGGCCGCCGCCGGGCTGGACCGGGTCGGCGGCGGGCGCCGGGTCACTGGCGGCGGGGGTCACCTCAGGCAGGGCTTCGGTCACCGTCGTGACCTGCACAAAGCCCGCATCGGCCGAGCGGCTGACCAGAAGCATCACCAGATCCGGCCCCTTGCTCGCCACACGTTCCAGCGCGGCATAGCGGAAATCGCCGAGGTCGACATGCATCTGCGGTTCGGGCAGCACATCCATCGCATAGCGGAAGTCAAAGCCGCCGCAGGCCGAAGTGTCGCATTGGAACAAGGGCTTGTAGCCCGCAGCCTCCAGCTGGGCGATCAGCGGGGTGACCAGTTCCAGCGTGTTCATGTGCTGGTCATCCAGCCGGTAGGCGCGCTCATCGACCGCGCCGGCCACCTCGCGCATCGGCAGCTGGCCCGCCGCAAAGGCGCCGATCGGCAGCCGCAGCGTGGCGGGGCTTTCGGCCCGCCCGCCGATCACGGTGGCGAGGGCCGGCATCTCCAAGGGCGGGGCGGCCTGCAGGGCCAAGGCGCCCGTCAGGGTGAAGCAAGCGGCGAGGATGGCCGTGGGGACGGCCTGGGTTCGTCTGGGTCTGCTCAACGGGCGGTGCCTTTGCGGCTTATCTGGCGCGGTAGTGGTAATGTCCCACAACCTGCATCCCAAGGGAAGCATAGAGGGCACGCGCCCCGCTATTGGCTTCGGTGACGGCCAAAGCCAGCCGATCTGCGCCATGTGCCGCCGCCCAATGCGCCGCAGCGCACAGGATGTTGCGGGCGGCCCCCTTGCGGCGCTGGCTCGGGCGGACCTCGACGGCGTGGATGAGGGCGATGTCATCATGCAGCGCCACGAACCCCATGCCCGAGGGCCGGTCGCCGCTGCGGGCGAGGATCGCGGTCTTCGGCCCCTTGGCGCGCTCCATCACCGCCAGACGGCCCGGCCCGATGCCCCCCTCGGCCCAGATCTCCTGGCCGATCTGCATCGGCGGCCAATGCGGAAAGCTTGTCAGCTCCGCCGGCGGGGCAAAGGCGGTGACCGGGGCGGCATAGGCCAGAACCGGGTCGATCTTCTCGTACCCGCGCCCGGCGAGGGCGTCGTCCAGCGCCTGATCCCAGGGCCAGATGACGAAGAGCGGCTCCTGCCCCAGGGCGGTCATCGCGGCCTCGGCCAGGGCGATATCGGCCTCGTGCCAGTCGCCAAAGGGGCTGGCCGCGCTGACGCGCTTGCCGCCACCGGCGCCGTCGCGGATCAGCCAGGGGCCCTGGGTCTGGGTGGCGAAAGGCGGCCAGGTCGCCTCCATCGCCTCGGCGAACAGGGCGGGGGTCATGGCGCGAGCCTCGCCTCCAGTGCTGCGATGGCGGCATCAAGCCGGGCCGCATCGGTGCCGCGGATCACCAGGTTGGTGCCGAAACTGCCATTGCTGTTGAACGGGTAGGAGCCCATCTGCAGATCCGGGTTCTCGGCGGCGAAGGCCGCGAAGGGGGTGGCAATCTCGCCCTCGCCGCGGTTCATCCGCAGGCTGCGCGACAGGAGCGGCTTGCCATGGGCGATCCCCGACAGGACGCCGGCCAGCATCGCCTCGAAGATCCGCGGCACGCCGGCCATGACATGGACATTGCCCAGCGTGAAGCCCGGCGCGATCGACACCGGGTTGTCGATCAGCAGGGCGCCGTCGGGAATGCGGGCCATCCGCTGGCGGGCCTCATTGAAGGGCAGGTTCTGGCGGTCGTAATGCGCCTGCAAGAGCGCCATCGCATCGGCGCGGTGGGTGATCGCCACGCCGAAGGCCAGGGCCATCGCATCCGCCGTGATGTCGTCATGCGTCGGCCCGATCCCGCCCGAGGTGAAGACATGGTCATAAGCCCCGCGCAGCGCGTTGACCGCGGCCACGATGGCAGCCTGATCATCCGCCACCACCCGCGCCTCGTTCAGCGACAGGCCATGTTCGGTCAAGGCCATGGCCAGATGGTGCATGTTGCTGTCGCGGGTCCGCCCCGAGAGGATTTCATCGCCGATGACCAGCATGGCGGCGGTTTGATTGGGCATCTGACACTCCTTCAGCCTTGCAGGCTTGGTATAGGCGGGTTGCGCCCTCTGGCCAAGGGCGCGGCTTTCTCTTATCTAATGGGAAAAGCAAAAGGGCCGGACCAGTGGACGATATACGCGGGCGTGTAACCAAGGATGGCATCCGCATCTATGAAGATGCGGACTTTGCCGGCATGCGGGAGGCGGGGCGGATTGCTGCCACGATCCTCGATGACGTGGGCGCCTTGGTGGTGCCGGGGGTGATGACGTCGGAGATCGACGATTTCATCCGCAACGAAGTGGTCCGCCATGGCGCGGTTTCGGCGACCATCGGCTACCGCGGCTATCAGCATGCCTCCTGCATCTCGGTCAACCATGTGGTCTGCCACGGTATCCCCGGCGCCAAGAAGCTGGGCGAGGGTGATATCCTCAATATCGACGTGACGGTGATCCTCGATGGCTGGTTCGGCGACACCAGCCGGATGTATGCGGCTGGCGCCATCAACCGCAAGGCCGAGCGTCTGATCGAAGTGACGCATGAGGGCCTGATGCGCGGCATCGCGGCGGTCAAGCCGGGCAACACCTTCGGCGACATCGGCCATGCGATCCAGAGCTTTGTCGAGGCCAACCGGATGTCGGTGGTGCGCGATTTCTGCGGCCACGGTCTGGGCCGGGTGTTCCACGCCCCGCCGAATGTCCTCCACTACGGCCGCCCGGGCACCGGCGCCGTGCTGGAGGAGGGGATGCTCTTCACCATCGAGCCGATGGTCAACCTCGGCCGCCCGGAAACCAAGGTCCTGGCCGATGACTGGACCGCGGTCACCCGCGACAAGAGCCTGTCGGCGCAATACGAACACTCGGTCGGGGTTACGGCGACGGGGTGCGAGATCTTCACGCTCTCGCCCGCGGGCAAGTTCTTCAAGGCCTGAACCGGGGGCCCCGCGATTGCGGTCAGGGGATCAGACGATCCCCGCCTCTTGCCTGAAGCGGGCTTCCCAGGCGGCATTGAGCGCGGTGGTCTGCGGTTTCAGCGGCGGGTCGTCGAATTCCTGCACCCGCTCCTGCCCCGCGGCGACAAGGCCGCACCAGGCGGCGACGCGCGCGGCCGCCGCGGAGGGGTTGGCGACGATCTCCTCGTAGTCCATCCGCAAGGGGTCGATCCCGTAAAGCGCGAAGAACTTCTCCCACGACTCCTTTGACAGGCGCATGCCGCGGAACCTGGGCAATGGGCGCGTGCAGATAATCCGCTTCGGTCAGATTGCGCCGGGTTTCGCGCCACAAACTCCTGCATTCTTAGGCAAGGTCCGCCTCCCCATGCACCGGGGCGGCTCTGATCCTGTTGTGCAAAATCCATCCTTCCCTCAGGCCGGGCGTCACCCACGCAGCGGGTCGCCGTTAAAGCTACGTTCAGTTTTTGGCTTTAAAAGAGGCAGAGTAGAAGGATACATGCCATGGCAGTCTATTTGGGTCCCATCGTCATTGCCGTTCTGGGAATGGCCACTTTGACCGGTCTGGCCTTCGGTCCAACGGCGCAATCGCGGCAGATCGCAGTCCTGATCCCGCCCTGGCAAGCCGACGGCGTCAGCCGCGCGGTGGGCAGCGGTCTTGCGATCGTCGCCATGCACTGGAACCGCCATGTCATCGTCCTCGACACCGGGGGGGACGGGAATGCCCTGACGCGCCTGCGAAGTCAGGGGCTGTGGCTCCTGGATGCCACCGGAACCATCGTTTGCGGAAGCCCTGAGGCGAGGATTTGAGATGATCGTCACGATTGATGACCTGCGCGCGCGCGCCCTGTCTTATGCGGTCATTCTGCTCTGGCTGCATGTGCCTTTCGTGGCCGGGCTGGGCTTCATCCTCGGCAAGGATGGCGTGACTTGCGCGGCCTTGCTGGCGGTGATCGCCGGCATCGTCACGCTGCAACTGCGCCAGAACGGGGCCGCCCTGTCCGTGCAGATGTCCGCCGCGGCGGGGCTGGCGGTTGCGGTCTCCAGCATCGTCTATCTCTTGCGCGAGCATCCCTGGCAGGCCGACAGCCACATGATCTTCTTCGCGGCCTTCGCGCTGACGGCGGTGTTTTGCGACTGGCGCCCGATCGTGACCTATGCCGCCGTGATCGCCATCCACCACCTGGTGCTGAACTTCACCTTCACCGAGGCGATCTTTCCCGGCGAAGCCTCGGTCGGCCGGGTGATGCTGCATGCCGTCGTCCTAGTGGTGGAGGCTGTGCCCTTGATCTGGCTTTCCACCGTGTTGATCCGGCTGTTTTCTGCATCCGACGCATTGCTCCGCGATGCACGGGCCGCGCAGCAGGAGGCGACGAGCTATGCCGAGGCGCAGACCGCCGAACGCATCGCCCTGCGCAGCGTGGTGAAATCGCTGGGCGGCGGTCTGAAGGATCTGTCCTCGGGCAACCTGACCCACCGCATCGGCGATGAATTTGCCGAAGATTACGAGCCGCTGCGCCGCGACTTCAACGCCGCGCTGGAGACGCTGTCGGGCACCATCCTGCGCGTCATCGATTCCTCGCAGAACATCCACGCCCGCTCGACCGAGATCAGCGGCGCCTCCGAGGATCTGTCCCGCCGCACCGAAAACCAGGCCGCCGCGCTGGAGGAAACCGCCGCGGCGCTGGATGAACTGACCAGTTCGGTCAAGCTGGCCGCCGATGGGGCGCGCGAGGTGGAAAGCATCGTGCGCGAGGCGCAGTGCAAGGCCGAGGAAAGCAAACTCGTCGTCGCGGCGGCGGTCTCTGCCATGTCCGAGATCGAAGCCTCGTCGCAGCAGATTTCGCAGATCATCGGCTCGATCGACGATATCGCCTTCCAGACCAACCTCCTGGCGCTGAACGCCGGGGTCGAGGCGGCGCGCGCCGGGGATGCGGGGCGTGGCTTTGCCGTGGTCGCCTCCGAGGTGCGGGCCCTGGCGCAGCGTTCCTCCGAAGCTGCGAAGGAGATCAAGAAGCTGATCAGCGATTCGGCCCGTCAGGTCGGAAGGGGCGTGGATCAAGTGGGCAAGGCTGGCGATGCCCTGCACAACATGCTGGGGTCGGTGATCGGGATCTCCTCGCTCGTCTCCAACATCGCGGCGGCGGCAAGCGAACAATCGACCGGGCTTGACGAGATCAACCTCGGCGTCACCCAGCTGGATCAGGTCACCCAACAAAATGCCGCGATGGTGGAGGAAACCACCGCCGCCAGCCTGTCCCTGCGCACGGATGCCTCGAGCCTCGCCGAAATGGTCGCGATCTTCAAAGTGCCGCGCAGCACGGCGCAGATCAGCCGCGCCATCCCCAAGTCGGCTCCAGCCCGCAAGCAAGGCACGGCTGCGGTCTTGGCCGAGACGGATGATTTCGGCACGGGCGAGGGCCTGCCCCCTGTCAGGGCCATGGGCGGCAGCCGCGGCACACAATGGCAGAACTTCTGACTTCCGGGGCCTGCCCGCGCGCGGCGGGTGCCCTCCGGGTTTTCTGCGGCACGCCTCCGATGTGGCCGGACTGGTGAGGCGGTCTGCGGACCAAGGGGCCCTGCCGGTCTTCTGCAAGGCAGGGTTCACTTTATTGCGTCTGGCGTAACGAGGTGAGCGCTCCTATCAGGGCAGGGTCCCTGAAGAGTGCCTCCATGTCCGATCCGAAACCTGATCTTCACCCCGATGGCCTGCCGGCGCCGCGCCGCTATTTCGCCCTTGCGGTGCTGCTGACGACGCTGACGCTGGTGGTGCTGGATGGTGCCATCGCCAACCTGGCGCTGCCCTCGATTGCGGTGTCGCTGCGCGCCAGCCCGGATGCGACGGTCTGGGTCGTCACGGCCTATCAGCTTGCGGTGCTGGTCGTGCTCTTGCCCTGTGGGGCGCTTGGCGAAAAGCTTGGGGCGCGGCGGGTCTATCTGGGGGGCGTTGCGATCTTCACCCTGGCTTCGGCCCTTTGCGCGCTGTCGGGCAGCCTTGCCATGCTGGTGGCGGCGCGCTTTGCGCAGGGTCTTGGCGCCGGGGCGATCATGGCGCTTGCGGTGATGAACCTGCGCCATGCGGTGCCCCATCGGATGGTCGGCACGATCATCGGGATCAACGCGATGGTGATTGCCATCGCCTCGGCCGCGGGGCCGGGCATCGCCGGGGCCATCCTGGCGGTGGCCCCTTGGCCCTGGCTTTTCGCGGTGAATGTGCCGCTGGGGCTGATCGTGCTGATTTTCGGCTTCGTCCTGCCCTACACGCGGGGAGCGCCGCGGCGGATTCCCGGCGCGGCGCTGGTGATCAACGGGGCGATGTTTGTCCTCTTCTTCGTTGGCGGTGACCGGGTGGTGCAGCAACCCTTGGTCGGAGGCGCGATGATGGGCGGCGCCGTGCTGTGCCTGATCGCCCTCTTGCGGGTCGAGCGTGGCACCGTCACCCCGCTGGTGCCGACCGACCTGCTGGCGCTGCCGGCCTTCCGCATCGCGCTTGTCGCTTCGGTCAGCTGCTTCACCGGGCAGATGCTGGGCATGATCGCCCTGCCGTTCTATTTGCAACATCAGCTTGGCATGGCGCCGATCGAGGCCGGGCTTTACATGATGCCCTGGCCAGCTGCGACGGCGGTCATGGCGCCGATCTCGGGCCGGCTGGCGGATCGGTTCAAGACAGCATGGCTCTGCGGCGCCGGAGGCGGGCTGATGGCCCTTGGCCTTGCCGCGATCGCGCTGCTGCCCGCCGATCCGGGCGGCGTGATGGTCATCGTAGGCACCGTGGTGACCGGCCTCGGCTTTGGCCTGTTCCAGACGCCGAACAACCGTGTCCTCCTGTTGTCGGCGCCGCGGGCGCGCAGCGGGGCGGCGGGGGCGATGCAGGGCACGGCGCGGCTGTCTGGCCAGACCCTCGGCGCCATCGCGATGGCGCTGTTGTTCGGGGTGTTGCCGGTGACCCTGGCGCCCGAGGTGGCAATGCTGACCGCGGCGGTCTTTGCCCTCCTTGCGGCGCTGGTGAGCCTCGGCCGCGCCGGGATGGAGGCCAAGGCTTAGACCGGGCGGTCAGGCCTTCTGGACCGCGGCCCAATCCAGCGCAAAGCGCGTCAGGTATTTGCGCAGGCGGTCGGCGTCGTTCTGGCTGGCCTTTTCGGCGCGGGAGGCGGCGAAGAGCCTGCGGCCGGCCGCACTGAGGTTGGCGCTGGCCCGACAGGCGCGGATCACGGCGGCCAGTTGCGCGCGATCGAACTCGTCGAGGCAGTCGGGGTCGGGCAAGACCTCGGACAGAAGGGCGTGGTCGCCGTCGTGCCGGGTCGATTGCCATTGCTGGGTCAGGGTCAGGATCTCCGCCTCCACCATGGCCAGGGTGACGCGGCCGCGTTCGGCCAGGACATGGAGGCGGTGGATCGAGGCGGCGAGGTCGCGGAAATTGCCGACCCAGGGCGTGGCGGGATCGCGGGCAAAGCGCAGATAGCGCGCCGTGGCATCGGCGTTGAATCCGACGCTGCGGCCAAGCGCGCGCTCGGTCGCCGCGCGCTGGTGGGCGATGTTGGCGGCAAGGTCGTCGCGCCTGTCGCGCAGGGGCGGCAGGCGGAAGGTCCATTGGCTGAGGAGCGCAAAGAGGTCGGGGCGCAGCCGACCCTCGGCCACGCGCTGGCCCATGTCGGCCCTGGCCGTGGCCACGACCTGAAAACGGCTGGTCACTTCGCTGTCCGAGCCGACCGGATAATAGCGCCCGCTTTCCATCGCCTGCAGCAGGAGGGCCTGCGCCTCGGGCTCCAGCGCGTCAACCTCGTCGAGGAACAACAGCCCGCCATCGGCCTCTCGCAAGAGGCCCGACCGCTCGGTCCCGGCAATCCCCGTCGCCGCCCGCCTTTGCCCGAACAGCATCGACAGCGCCTGCGGCCCGCGCAGCGTGGCGCAATTCACCTGGACCAGCCGGCCCTTCACCCTGCGACGCTGCAATTTCAGCTCGTAGATCTGCTGGGCCAGCCGGCTTTTGCCGCTGCCCGCCTCGCCCAGAAGCAGGAGCGGCGCATCCGAGGCCGAGGCCACCCGTTCCAGCCGGTCGATCATCGTGGTGAAGGCAGGGGTGACGCTGTCGATCCCGAGGGTCAGAAGCGAGATCGAGTCCCGGCTGGCCGCGGCAAAGCGCTGCTGCAAGGCGTCGTAGCGCGACAGGTCGAGGTCGATGATGTCAAGCGTGCCATGCTTCATCTCGGCGCCGCGCGGCGGGCCGGTCTGCAGCAGCTTCGCCGGGATATGGCGACTTTCGGTCAGGAGGAACCAGCAGATCTGCGCCACATGGGTGCCGGTGGTGAGGTGGACGTAATAGCGCTCGCGGTCCTCGTCAAAGCCGTAGTCCTTGGCGAAATCGAAGAGCTTGCCGTAGACCTCCTGAAAATCCCAGGGGTTGGCGAGGTCCATCTGGACGAGGCGCACCTCGGTCTCGGGCGAGACGGCGGCAATCGCCTGCTGCACGCGGTGGGCCAGGGCGGCATAGCGCTGGTCGTGGATCAGCTCGAACCGGTCGACCGGGAAATGGCCGTGGCCGGTCAGGTCGACCGAGGGGCGCCAGGACCGGTTCTTGCCCATGTCCAGCTGCGTGCCGAGAAAGCCGATGACCACATTGCGCATATCTTTATCCTTAGGGATAAAAGACGATAGCAATGGATAGGAATTTTCGAAAGGACTTTCGGCGATTCAACGGATTTCCCTTTGCTTTCCGACCTTTGCGCGAAAATCACGGAAAACTTCCCCTCTGCGGCCCCGTCAGGCAAAAAAGCGACAGGAAAACAAAGGGATGAAGATGATGGCAAACAAATCCGTGTTTGCAGCAACGCCCGGGCGGTTGCTGCCCAAGGCAACCGCCCACAACTTTGCGGGGGCAAAGGCCTATGACCGTAGTGAGGCTTTAGCCCTGGCGCAGCTGGCGATGACCGGGACCTTCGGGCAGGCCTTCTACCAGGATGCGCAGGGGCAGCTGGATCAGCTCCTCAAGCTGGCCGAGGCGGTGGAGCCGGCGTTTCTGGCCAAGACCGCCCTGCATGTCCGCGCCGAGGGGCATATGAAGGACACGCCGGCCTTTCTGCTGGCGGTTCTGGCGCGGCGGGACCCGGCGCTCTTTGCCAGGGTCTTTGACCGTGTCGTCGACAGCGGGCGCATGTTGCGCAGCTTTGTCCAGATCATGCGGTCCGGACAGACCGGGCGCAAATCGCTGGGGTCCCGTCCCAAGGCGATGGTGCAGGCCTGGCTGAACGCGGCGTCGGACCGGACATTGCTGGCCGCTTCGGTCGGTAACGACCCGTCGCTGGTGGATGTGATCCGGATGGTTCACCCCAAGCCGGAGACGGCGGCGCGGGCGGCCTTCTATGCCTGGCTGATCGGCAAGCCGGTCGCGGTGCAGGCCTTGCCCCAGGTGGTGCAGGACTGGCTGGCGTTTCGGGCCGGGACGACGGCAGAGGTGCCGGACGTGCCGTTCCAGATGCTGACCGATCTGCCGCTGGATGCGGGGCAATGGGCGCAGATCGCGTTCCGGGGTTCGTGGCAGATGCTGCGGCAGAACCTGAACACGCTGCACCGGCATGGCGCCTTTGCCGAGCCGGGGGTGGTGGATCATGTGGCCAGCGTCCTGCGCGATCCGGCCAAGGTCAGTGCGGCGCGGGTGCTGCCCTATCAGCTGCTCGCGACGCTCAAGGCCGCGACCGAGGTGCCGGAGGCGCTGCGTTCGGCGCTGCACGACGCGATGGAGCTTTCCGTGGCCCATGTGCCCGCCCTGGCGGGGACGGTTGCGGTCTGTCCTGACGTGTCGGGCTCGATGTGCAGCCCGGTGACGGGTCTGCGCAAGGGGGCCACCACGGCGGTGCGCTGCATCGACGTGGCGGCGCTGGTCGCGGCCGCGGTGCTGCGCAAGAACCAGGCGGCGCTGGTGCTGCCCTTCGAGGTCGAGGTGCGCGACTGCGCATTGGAGCCTCGCGATACCATCCTGACCAACGCGGCCCGACTGGCGGCATTGGGTGGGGGCGGGACCAACTGCTCGGCCCCGCTGGTCTGGCTGAATGCGGCGCGGAAGGCACCGGATCTGGTGATCTTCGTGTCAGACAACCAGTCCTGGGTGGATGCAGCCCACGCGGGGCAGGCCACGGCGACGATGGCGGAATGGGCCAAGCTGAAGGCGCGCAATCCCGCGGCGAAGCTGGTCTGCATCGACATCCAGCCCTATGGCACGACCCAGGCGGCAGAGCGGCCCGATGTGCTGAACATCGGCGGCTTTTCCGACGCGGTCTTTGCCCGGATTGCGGCCTTTGCGAGTGGCGAGATGGGGGCCGACCACTGGGTCGGCCAGATCGAGGCCACGCCTTTGTAACAAGGGTCCCGGCAGTTTGCCGGGGCCAGCCCTCTTCAACGTCAAACCCGGCGAATGCTGGCGGAACTACATCGGTCGCGGGTTCGAATCCCGCCCTGGCTTGCCCGGGTAGCTCAGCTGGATAGAGCAATGGACGACCGTTTCGCCCCTCTCGTCGCCGGACCCAAGCAGAAGGAATGCCTGCGGGACTACATCACCTTGCACAGGTCGGGGAAACCCGCTGTCTCGCACCCCCTTGTCCTTCTGAACCAGACCACGCCCGGCGAATGCCGGCGGGACTACAGGGAACGCCATGGCCACCCGAGGTCGCAGGTCAAACTGCGCTTCGGGTCAAGCGGGGGTTTATGTCTCGCCTCCCCTCGTCGCCGGGACCGAGGAATGCCCCGGCGAATGCCGAAGGGACTACATGCACAAACCGGGCAACCTGAGCGGGTTCGAATCCCCTCCTTGCAGGCGTCCAACGGTGCGGACGGGGTCCCATAGTCTCTTCCCCCCTTGTCGCCGGGGGCCCATTGGAAGGTAGCTCAAGTGGCAGAGCAACGGGTTTTGGTCCCGCAGGTTGAGGGTTCGAGGCCTTCCCTTCCAGCCAGCCTCGCCCGCACCCGCAGGGGACCGGCGCGTAGCTCAGTGGCAGAGCGGGAAGTCCCGGTCGCCAGATTCCGGTCGCCAAATTCCGGTCGCCAAACCCTGTCGCCAAATTCCGGGCGCCTGGGCCCCCTATGTGAGAAAGTACGATGATGGACCAAGTCAAAATCACCGGTGCCGACCTGATCGCCTGGGGCCACCGCCCCGGACCGGCCTTTTCGGGCCTCCTCGCCGCGGCCGAAGCGGCCCTGACGCAGGGCATGACGGCGCAAGGGGTCCGCGCCATGCTGGAGGCGGAAAAGCCCGCGCCCGTGGTGCAATTGCCCCTGCAGGAGGCGCTGCCCTTCCACGCCAATATCCAGGCCGAAGATGCGGACGAGGCGCAGAACATCGCGGATGTCGCCGAGACGATGCGCCTTCTGATGCGGACCCCGACCCTCGAGGCCGGGGCCATCATGCCCGATGCCTGCCCGGCCGGACCTGCCGGGACCATCCCGGTCGGCGGCGTGGTGGCGGCGCGCAACGCGATCCATCCTGGGATGCATTCGGCCGATATCTGCTGCTCGGTGATGATCACCGATCTGGGCCATGTCGATCCCAAGGCGGTGCTGGATGCGGCGAGCGAGATCACCCATTTCGGCCCCGGCGGGCGCGAGAACGGGCGGCGGTTCTCCGTCTCGCTGGACCTCCTCGACGGGTTCCGTGCCAACGTTTTCCTGAACGGCGGGCGCATGCTGCAGGCAGCGCAGGCGCATATGGGAACGCAGGGTGACGGCAACCATTTCCTCTTCGTCGGCCGCTCGCGCAAGACGGGGCGGGTCGCCATGGTCACGCATCACGGCTCGCGCGGGCCGGGCGGGTTGCTTTACAAGGCCGGGATGGAGGTGGCGGAGAACTATCGCCGCAGCCTCTCCCCCGCCACGCTGAAGCAGAACGCCTGGATTCCGGCCGATAGCGCGGAGGGCCGCGCCTATTGGGAGGCCCTGCAACTGATCCGGCGCTGGACCAAGGCCAACCACAACGCGCTGCATCAGGCCGTGGTGGAACGGTTGCGGGCCGAAACCGCCGACCGCTTCTGGAACGAGCACAACTTCGTCTTCGAACGCGACGGGCTGTACTACCACGGCAAAGGCGCCACCCCGGCCTGGAACGGCTATGCCGCCGATGCCACCGGCCTGACCCTGATCCCGTTGAACATGGCCGAGCCGGTCCTGGTCGTGCGGGGCAAGGACGCCGCCCATGCCCTGGGGTTCTCCCCGCATGGCGCCGGCCGCAACTTCTCGCGGACCGAGCATCGGCGCCGCAGGGCAGGGATGACGGCGGAGGCGATGCTGCTGGCCGAAACGAAGGGCCTCGACATCCGCTTTCATGCCGGCGGGGTCGATGCCTCGGAACTGCCCTCGGGCTACAAGCGGGCCGATGCGGTGGTGCGGCAGATCAAGGACTATGGCCTGGCCGAGATCGAGGACTACATCGATCCCTATGGCTGCATCATGGCCGGCGATATCGCCCCCTTCTGGCAGAGCGGCAAAAGGTCCCGGCGTTAGCGCCGGGATCACCCGCCCAGCGGTGATGCCGCCGGGCCACAATCCGGGGGCCTTTTCCTGCGGCCCCCTCTCTTGCGTTGCGTGGCCGACAGGTTCTGCTACCAGCGCTTCATCGTCTTGCGGCATGGGGCCGCGTGTCAGAAACGGGAGGTTGCACATGTCATTGATCCAATCTCCCCGCGCAAGCTGATCAGGCTCTGACCTGATCTTCCGCCAGCCTCGGCTGGCCGCTTCTGACCGAAAGACGACATCATGGGCACTTCCCCCACGGGGTCCGCGACCGCTGCGGCGGCGCAAAGGATCACGCATTACTTCTCTGAAACCGCCTGGATCGACGGTCGGGCCACGGCGCAGCTGGCCGAAGTCGCCAGCCTGCCCGGCATGGCGCAGGTCGCAGCCTATCCCGACCTGCATCCCGGGCGCCACGGGCCGGTCGGCGCGGCCTTCCTCGCCGACCGGCTTTATCCGCGGCTGGTCGGCAACGACATCGGCTGCGGCATGGCGCTGTTCCTTTTGGATCTGCCGCTGCGCAAACTGTCGCTTGACAAGGCCGCCCGCCGCCTGCGCCAGCTGGAAGGCCCCTGGCAGGAGGCTCCCGCCGCGCAGGAGCCGGGTCTTGGCACCATCGGCGGCGGCAACCACTTCTGCGAGCTGCAGGCGGTCGAGGCTGTGACCGAAGAGGGCGCGACGCTCGGCCTGTCGCGGTCAAGCCTTTGCCTGCTTGTCCATTCCGGCTCACGCTCGCTGGGCGAAGCGGTGTTTCGCAGCGTCGAAGGCCAGGCGAGCCTCGATCCCGACAGCGATAGCGGCCGCCACTACCTCGCCGCGCATGACCATGCGGTGGACTGGGCCGCTGCCAACCGTCTGGCGATTGCCACCCGGGCGGCCCAGGCGCTGAACGCCGATCTGACCCTGCTGGCGGATGCGCCGCACAACCTCGTGTCGGCGTCGGACGGGCTTTGGCTGCACCGCAAGGGTGCTGCGGTGGCCGGGTCAGGGCCGGTGCCGCTGGCAGGGTCGCGCGACAGTTTCAGCTACCTGCTGTCACCCACCGGCGCGCCGCAGACGCCGTTCAAATCCCTCGCCCATGGCGCCGGACGCAAGCATGACCGCGCCTCGATGCATGGCCGGATCCGCAAGACCGCCAGCACCCTGCAGGCTTTGACCCGCACCGGTTTTGGCGGGCTGGTCCTGTGCGAGGACCCCGATCTGCTGATCGAAGAGGCTGGCTCGGCCTACAAATCCGCGGCCGGGGTGCTGGCAGATCTGCAGAGCTTCGGTCTGGCGATGCCGATCGCCACGCTGCGCCCGCTGATCACCTACAAGAAAACCGTGGAAAGGCAGTAACATGGCCAAGATATGCCTTCTGATCACCAGCGGCGTCGGCCCGGTCGAATGCCGCCAGGCCGTCACGCACGTGCTGCGCCGGATGCGGCACGAGGCCGAGGAGATGGGCCTCGACCTCAGCACTTCGGGCGCGGAGGGGCTGCCCGCCTCGATCGTCGTCCTGGTGGAGGGGGCCGCGGCGGAGCTTCTGGCAAGGGCCTGGGTCGGCACGATCCAGTGGCGCCAGCACAGCACGCTGCGCCCCAACCATCGGCGGGCCAACTGGTTCGTCGGCGTCTTCGCGCTGCCCCGCCCCGGCGCCGACCTGCCTGAAATCCCGGAGGCGGAGGTCACCTTCTCCAGCTTCCGGGCCGGGGGGCCGGGCGGGCAGCACCAGAACACCACCGACAGCGCCGTCCGCGCCGCATGGAAAGGCTTCGTCGCAATCTCGCGCGACGAACGTTCCCAGCATCGCAACAAGGCCAGGGCGCTGGAGCGGCTGCGGCAGCTGGTCCAGGCCGCAGGGGCCGAGCGCGAGGCCCAGGCCGCCCGCGGCGCGCACCGGCTGCACCATGTCCTGGAACGCGGCAACCCCAAACGCAGCTTCTTCGGGCCGGAGTTCAGCGAATGACCCGGCCCGCCGAAAACGCCAAAAACCCGGCCGAAGCCAGGTCAGACGAAGCGTTCTGCGATAAGCCATATGGCGGAGAGGGTGGGATTCGAACCCACGGTGGGCTTGCACCCACTCCGGTTTTCGAGACCGGCGCGATCGACCACTCCGCCACCTCTCCGTGCCTTGGGTCGTAAGTAGGGCGGGATTTAGCGGCAGGGCGGGGCGAGGGCAAGACCGAAAATGCGAGAAAAGGCCGGATTCATTTCCAGAGATTTCACCCTCATCAAAGACTTGACTCTCTGCCCCCGCTCGGGGCATATGCGCCATCCCGATCTGTCTTCTGGCAGCGCGGGGTTTTTGTCATGTCGCCCGCAAGGGGCGCGCAGTTCGAAGGCGGGGCAACCCGGCAACGTCCAAACCCGTGCAAGCGGGGGCGGGGGCCAAAGGACGCGGAGAGAGAAAAGGAAGACAGATGTTCGCGGTCCTCAAGACCGGTGGCAAGCAGTACAAGGTGCAGGCGGGTGACGTTCTGCGCGTTGAGAAGCTGGCCGCCATTGCTGGTGACAAGATCCAGTTCAATGAAATTCTGATGGTTGGCGGCGAGACCGTGACCGTGGGCGCCCCGCTCGTCGCTGGTGCTGCGGTTCAGGCCGACGTGATCGACCAGATCAAGGGCGAAAAGACGATCCACTTCGTCAAGCGTCGCCGCAAGCATTCGTCGCAGCGCACCAAGGGCCACCGTCAGCAATGGACCCTGGTCCGTGTGACCGAGGTTCTGGCCTCGGGCGCCGATGCGACCGGTGTGACCGCTGCAACCGGCACCGCCGATGCGCGCCGCGCTGCCCATAACGCTGCTGCGGCTCCGGCTGCGGTGGAAGCCCCTGCCAAACCGAAGCGCGCTGCCAAAGCCGCTGCTGCACAGGAGTAATCTTCCATGGCACACAAGAAAGCAGGCGGTTCGTCCCGCAACGGTCGTGACTCCGCCGGTCGGCGTCTCGGCGTGAAACTGTTCGGCGGCCAGGCGGCCATCCCCGGCAACATCATCTGCCGTCAGCGCGGCACCACCTGGTTCCCGGGTGAAGGCGTTGGCATGGGCACCGACCATACGATTTTTGCGAAAGTCGAAGGCCGCGTGACCTTTAAAAAGGGCCTCAAAGGCCGCACCTTTATCTCGGTCCTCCCGGTTGCGGAGGCTGCTGAGTAAGCCGAACCTTTACAAATGGCTTGTAAACGGGGGGTCGGCTGCAAAGCCGGTCCCCCGGCTCGTTTGGGGGGTAGACGTTCCCGTGGGTGTGCAAACACCCCATGCGCTTCGAGGAGGAAGCCATGACGCTTGATATGGCACATGTGCCGAAACTGGGTGAAATTGCCGCTGGTCGGTTCCTGCTGCGGCCGGTCCGCCGCTCGGATGCCGGGCTGTTCTCGCTTTACGCCGGCGACCGCCGCGTGGCCGAGGCGACGCAATCGATCCCGCATCCCCTGCCGCCCGGCGCTTCGGAGGCCTTCGTCGCCCGCGCCATGAAGCGGGGCGGGGCCGAGGATATCTGGGTGATCGACGGCACGGCCGCCGGCCTGGCCGAGGTTCTGGGGGTGATCAGCCTCAAGCGGATGGACGAAAGCAAATGGGATCGCGGCCAGTCCGAGATCGGCTATTGGGTCGCTCCGGCCTTCTGGAACACCGGCATCGCCTCGGAAGCGGTGCGGGCGCTGGTGGCGGCCAATCCGCAGCGCAACTGCACGATCTTTGCCGAGGTGTTTCAGGACAATCCCGGTTCGGCGCGGGTGCTGACCAATGCGGGCTTTGAATATCTCGGCGATGCCGAAAGCTTCTCGGTCGCGCGCAATGCGCGGGTGGCCACCTGGACCTATATGAAGAAACTGGCCTGACATGATCCGCGCCGAATTTGCCACGGCGCGGCTCTCCCTTCGCCCCGTCGCCCCGCAGGATCGGGGCGCGGTGCTGGCGGGTTTGAACGACATCGCGGTCAGCGGCTGGCTGTCGGTGGTGCCCTATCCCTATAAAGCCGCTGATTTCTTCCTGTTTCAGAGCGAGCTCGCCAAGCCCGGCGTGACCTTCGCGCTGGAGGATGCGGCGGGCTTTGCCGGCATCCTCGGGCTGGAAAAGGGGCGGCTCGGTTATTGGCTGATGCCGCGCGCCCAGGGTCAGGGCTATGCGACCGAGGCGGCGCGCGGCGCGCTGGGCTGGCATTTCGCCGGTGGCGGCGGCGCCGTGGAGGCCGGCTATTTCGAGGGCAACGCGGCGTCGGCCCAGGTCCTGCGCAAGCTCGGATTTGTCGAGACCGGTCGCGGCCAGGTGCCCTGCCGCGCGCTCAACACGATCCGCCCGCATGTGAACCTGACGCTGAGCGCCGCAGCCTATGCCGCTGCCCTGCCATGGGAGGCGGAAAGCGCCCGCCTGACCTACCGCCCGCTGCAGGCCACCGATGCCGAGGCGCTGCACCGGATCGTCGCGCATTTTGCGGTGACCCGGCAGCTTGGCCCGAAATGGCCCTGGCCGGCGGATCTGTCCTTCACCGTGACCCGCGCCCAGCCCAGCCGGGCCCCGGGCTTCGTCTGGGGGATATTCAAGGACAAGGCCCTGATCGGCACGGTCGGCGTGGCGGCTGGAGAGCTCGGCTATATGCTGGCGCCGGAGGTCTGGGGCCAGGGCTATGCGAGCGAGGCCTGCCGCACCGCCATCGCCCGGGCTTTCGCCGCCGGGCTCGACCGGATCGGCGCCGGGGTCTGGGCCGACAATGCCGCCTCGCAGCATGTGCTGAAGAAACTCGGCTTCGAGGTGTCCGGCCACGACATCGGCACATCCGCCGCCCGCCCCGACCCAAGCCCCGGCCTGACCCTGATCCTGCAACGCCCGTGACCCGGCAGCCGGCCCGCACCCGATTTTTCGCCGAAAAATCGTGACATGACGAAGTGCGCAACACCGCGCAGGCCACGAATTTTCTGCGAAAATTCCGGCCCTGATTTTTCGCAGAAAAATCGCGGGCCCGTCATCCTGGCCTTGAATCCGGACCCGCGCCATAGTTGCATGGGCCAAAGCGGAGGCGTCATGCGCAGGATCGATCTCAATTCCGACCTCGGCGAGGGTTTTGGTCCCTGGGCCATGGGCGATGATGCCACGATGCTGGGCCTCGTCACCTCGGCCAATATCGCCTGTGGCGGCCATGCCTCCGACCCCGAGACCATGTTCACCACCCTGCAACTTGCGGCCAGGAACGGTGTCGTGATCGGGGCGCATCCGGGCTATGCCGATCGCGAGGGGTTCGGTCGGCGGGTGATCCCGATGACAGCGGAGGAGATCGCCCGCATGGTCGCGGCCCAGATCGGCAGCCTGATCGGTGTTGCAGCCCTCGCCGGGGCAAGGGTTGCCTATGTCAAGGCCCACGGCGCGCTGGCCAACCTCGCCGCCGACCGCCGCGACGTCGCCGAGGCGATCCTCGCCGCCACGCGCGCCATTTCGCCCGACCTGGCGCTTCTGGCCATCTCGGGGACCGAGGTCGAACTGGCCGCGCGCGCCGCGGGCCACCCGGTCTATTCCGAGATCTTTGCCGACCGGGCCTATCTCTCCACCGGTCGCCTGGTGCCGCGCAGCCGGCCCGATGCGATGATCCGCGACGCCGGCACCGCCGCCGACCGGCTGTTGCGCTTTCTGGAGACCGGGCTGATGCCGGTGGTCGATGGTCCGCCGATCCCCCTCGCGGCCCAATCGATCTGCATCCACGGCGACAGCCCGCATGCCGTCGCCATGGCGCAAGAGATCCGCGCCCGGCTGATGGCTTCGGGGGTCACCCTTGCTGCCTTCGCCGGCTGAGCCATGGCACTGTTCCGCCCCGTGGCCGACCATGCCCTTCTGGTGGAGTTTGGCGCCTCCATCACCGACAGCGCGCATGATGCCGTCCTGGCCCTCGACCAGGCGCTGGCGGCGCATCCTTTCCCGGGCCTGCGCGAGGCGATCCCCGGGTTCGTCAATGTGCTGGTGGATTTCGACCCTCTGGTGACGGACCATGCCGAGGTCGAAGCGCATCTGCGGGCCCTGACCCAGGGCGCTGCGGGCCCGGCCAGAGCCGCCCAGGCCACCCGCGAGGTGCTGGTCTGCTATGAGAATTCCCCCGATCTGGCCGAGGTCGCGCGCCTGACCGGCCTTGCGCCAGAGGCGGTGATCGCGGCCCATCTCGCGGGCGATTACAGCGTCTTCATGTATGGTTTTGCTCCCGGCTATGCCTATCTCGGTGGCCTGCCGAAGCCGATCCAGCTGGACCGCAAGCCCAGCCCCCTGCGCGGCATCGCGGCGGGCAGCGTCATCATCGCCGGGGCGCAATGTCTGGTCACGACCCTCACCATGCCGACCGGCTGGTGGATCATCGGACGCTCGCCCACCCGCATCCTGACCGGCGATCCGGCACGGCCCTTTCTGTTCGACGTGGGCGACAAGGTCCGCTTCCGCCGCATCCGCAGCGACGACGAGGCCTTCCGATGACGGCGGCCCGTCTTCGCGTGGTCTTTGCCGGCCCCCATGTCACCTTCCAGGACGGCGGGCGGCGCGGGATGATGCGCTTTGGCGTGCCCGCTTCCGGCCCGATGGATGCCAAGGCTTTTGCCATCGCCCATGCCGCCCTGGGCAATCCGGCGGGGTCCACGGCCATCGAGGTCTCTCTGGGTGGCCTGACGCTGGAGGCTGTCGAGGGCGCCGTCACGCTGGCGGTGGTCGGCGGTGGCTTTGTCGTCCAACAGGGCGCCAGGCGGCGCGGGTCCTGGGAAATCATGCGGTTGCAGCAAGGCGAGCGGCTGGTGATCCGCCCCGGCCCCTGGGGCAGTTGGACCTATCTGGCCTTTGCCGGGGTACTTGCCGCACCACGCTGGCTGGACAGTTCGGCGACGCATGGGCCTTCCGGGCTCGGCGGTGGCAGGCTGGTCGCGGGGCAGGAGATCGAGGTCACTGACGCGCGTTCCCATCCCGGGGAGGCCCCGATTCCCTGCCCGGTCTGGGCGCGGCCAAGGGCCCTGCTGAATGCTGTGGCAGGCCCGCAGGACCGCTTCTTCGCCCCCGACACGCTGGAGGATTTCACCAGCCAGGCCTTCCAGCTGACCGATGCCTATGACCGGATGGGTGTTCGGCTGCGCGGCCCGGCGCTGAAACCGCAGGGCGCCCTGTCGATCCCCTCGGAGGCGATCCTGCGCGGTTCGGTCCAGGTCTCGGGCGAGGGGGTGGCGACGGTGCTGCTGGCCGATCATCAGACCACCGGCGGCTATCCGAAGATCGCCACCGTCCTGTCGGATGATCTGGACGGTTTCGTGCAACTCAGGCCAAGGGACGAGGTGCGCTTTCGCTTCGTCTCGCCGGGCGAGGCGGTGGCCATCGCGCGACAGCGGGCCAAGGCGCTGCGCGACTATCTGGCCCGTCCGGACCGGGCCTGACCTCAGCGCATCACGAAAGGATCGGGGATCGGGTCATCCGAGGTGCGCAGCCAGACGGTTTTGGTCGTGGTGTAATCGAGCGCCGCCGCCAACCCACCCTCGCGCCCATGGCCCGACAGCCCATGCCCGCCAAAGGGCGCGATGGGTGAGACGGCGCGGTAGGTGTTGACCCAGACCACCCCGGCGCGCAGGGCGCGGATCATCCGGTGCGCCCGGGTGAGAGAGGCGGTAAAGACCCCCGAGGCCAGGCCGTACTCCGTGGCATTGGCCAGGTCCACCGCCTCGTCCTCGCTGTCGAAAGCCATGACCGACAGGACCGGGCCGAAGAACTCCTGGCCCAGGGCCGGGGCTTCGGGGGCGTCAGAGCAATCAAGGATGGTGGGCGGAAAGTAAAACCCCGGCCCCGCAATCGCCCGCCCGCCGGTGACGAGCCTTGCCCCCGCCGCGAGCGAGGCCGCGATGGTCGTCTCAATATGCGCGCGCTGGCGCTGGGTGCAGAGCGGCCCGACCTCGGTCGTCATCAGATCGGGGGCGGCGATGCGGATCGCCTCGGCCTTGGCTTTCAGCTTGGCCAGGAAGGCGTCTTTCACCCCGCGCTCGACCAGAAGGCGTGATCCGGCCACACAGCTTTGCCCGGTGGCGGCAAAGATGCCCGAGACCTGGGCATTGGCGGCGCTGTCCAGATCGGCGTCGGCAAAGACGATGAAGGGCGATTTGCCGCCCAGCTCCAGCGAGGTCGAGGCGAGGTTCTCGGCGGAATTGCGCACCACCGCCCGCGCCGTGCCCGGCCCGCCGGTAAAGGCGATATGCGCCACCTTCGGGTGGCAGGTCAGCACATGGCCGCAGCGCGGGCCAAAGCCTGTGATCACATTGACCACGCCGGGCGGAAAGCCCGCCTCTTGCACCAGTTTGGCGAATTCCAGAAGCGGGGCGGGCCCGTCCTCTGACGCTTTCAGCACCACGGTGCAGCCCGCCGCCAGGGCCGGGCCCAGTTTGACCGCCGACAGGAACAGCTGGCTGTTCCAGGGCACGATGGCCGCCACCACGCCGATGGGTTCGCGGCGCAGCCAGACCTCCATATCCGGCTTGTCGATCGGCAGATGGGCGCCCTCGATCTTGTCGGCGAGGCCCGCGTAATAGCGGTAGTAGTCCGCCACATAGGCAATCTGGGCCGAGGTTTCGCGGATGATTTTGCCGGTGTCGCGGGTTTCGAGCGCGGCCAGCCGCGGGGCGGCGGCCTGGACCAGATCTGCCAGCTTCATCAAGAGCTTACCCCGCGCCGTGGCGGTCAGCTTCGGCCAGGGGCCGGAGCGAAAGGCGCGGTCGGCTGCGGCGACCGCGCGGTTGACCTCGTCCTCCTGCGCCTCGGGCATCAGGGCCCAGGGCGCGCCGGTCGCCGGATCAAGGCTTTCGAACTGGGCCGCGCCGTCTTCAAAGGCGCCGTCGATGTAAAGCTGGAAGCGGTCCATATCTGTCCTCAGGCGAAGGCCGGCATGACGTCGGCGATGAAGCGTTGCAGCGAGGCTTTCTTGCGCTCAAAGCTCATGCCGCTGTCGATCCAGATGGCGAATTCGTCGTAGCCCATCGCCTCGTAGGATTTGACCCGCGCGATCACTTCGGCCGGTTCGCCGACGATGTGGTTCTTGCGCAGGACCTCGGGCGCATAGGTGGCATTGGCGGCGATCTCGGCGTCCGGGATGGTTTCGATCAGGCCCATGTTCACCGGCTTTTCATTGCGGAACCAGGCGGCGAAGTAGTTGAAAAACACCGAAAGCTCGCGCGCGGCCTGCATGGCGTCGTCCTCGCTGTCGGCCACATAGGTGTGGCGCAGGACAAGGATCTTGGGGCGCGGCAGGTCGGAGTATTTGGCGCAAGCGGAATTGAACTTGTCCATCAGGCTTTGGACTTCCTCGTCCCCTTGATGCATCGGCGTCACCTGCACGTTGCAGCCATTGGCGACGGCGAATTCATGGCTGTTGATGTCGCGCGCCGCGACCCAGATCGGCGGATGCGGCTGTTGCAGGGGCAGGGGGGCCGAGGTGGTTTTCGGGAATTGCCAGAACTGGCCGTCATGGGTGTAATCGCCCTGCCACAGCGCCTTGACCGCGGGGATCAGCTCTCGCATCTTCTGGCCCGCGTTCCAGGCGTCCAGACCGGGCGAAAGGCGTTCGTATTCAAAGCTGTAGGCGCCGCGCGCCACGCAAAGCTCCAGGCGGCCATCCATGATGATATCGGCCATCGCGGCCTCGCCGGCCAGGCGGATCGGATGCCAGAAGGGCGCGATGATCGAGCCGGTGCCAAGCCGCACATTCTTGGTGCGGCGTGCCAGATCCACCAGGTTCAGCAAGGGGTTGGGGGCGATGGTGAAATCCATCCCGTGATGCTCGCCCGTCCAGATCGCGTGCATGCCGCCCTCGTCGGCGATGCGGCAAAGCTCGATCATCTCCTCATAAAGCTGCTGGTGCGGGACATCGGCCGAGAGCCGCTCCATATGGACGAAAAGCGAGAATTTCATGGGGTCTCTCCTGCCACTTTGGCCACGCGGCCCGAGGTCTGGTTGCCGAAATAGATGCCGAAATTGCCGTGGAGGGTTTCCTCGGCCAGCCGGTCCAGCATGATGCGCAGGGGCGGGTCGGTGATGTCGCCAAGGCTGTCGGGGGCAAGGTCGACAAAGGCGCCCCGGGCGGGCGTGCCCCCGGTGCAGGGGCAGCGGAAGGCGATGTGCTGATGGCCGCGCGCCACGTCTTCGAAGACGGAATAGATGAAGCCGGGGCTGGCCTGCAGGTGCAGCCCTTCCAGAAGGCGGGTCAGGGCGGCGGTGGCGCCGTCGCGCCCGACCTTGGCGGTGGGCAGCGTCAGGCCGCCGAAACCGTCGTCGATCAGAAGGACGGTGCCCGCCTTCTCGATGATGGCGCTGATCACGACATCGGGGCCGGGGGCCACGGCGCTGGCCGTCGCGGTGAAATAGCTGCCCCGGTAATAGCCGAGGCCTGAGGAGGTGTTGGCTGAAAACGCCTCGATTCGGCCGATCAGCAGGGCATGGTCGCCGGCATCGACCACCTGATGCATCGCACAGTCGAACCAGCCCGAAACACCGGCGAGGATCGGCGCGCCATGCGGGCTTTGCTGCCAGTCCACCATGCTGAAACGGTCGGCGACGGGCCTTGCGAAGGTGTTGGACACCTCGCGCTGATCCTCGGCCAGAACGTTGATCGCAAAGCCTTTTGCGGCGGTGAAGGCCGCGTAATTGGCCGAGGCCTTGGCGATGGAGACCAGCAGAAGCGGCGGTTCCAGCGAGACGGAGGAGAAGGAATTGGCGGTGAAGCCCAAAGGCTTGCCCTCGGCCATGGTGGTGACCACCGTCACCCCGGTCATGAAGGTGCCGAAAGCGTCGCGCAGGCGGCGGCGGGCGTCTGGATCACTCATGCGCGTCTCTCCATCGGTTTTGTGGCAAGCCAGCGGGTCAGGGCGTCGTTGACGGCGGCGGGGGCGGTCAGATTGACCATGTGGCGGTGGCCTTCGATCACCACGGAATGTCCCATCGGGGCGGCCTTGGCCATCGCCTCGGCCATCTCGGCGGTGGAGTTGGCATCCCCCGCCCCGGTCAGCATCAGGGCCGGGCAGGCGATGCGGGCCAGATCACCGGCATAGATGTCATCGCCAAGAGAGAAGGCGCGATAGGCCGCCGCATAGCCAGCCCGGTCGACCTGCGACAGCCAGCCTGCGACAGCGGCGCGCACATCCTCCTCCCCCGGCTGGAACCAGCGGTTGAGCGGGGTTTCAAGGTCGAAATCCCCCGCCGCAATCGCCTCTGCCCGCGCCACGACCGCCGCCCGTGCCTCTGCCGTGCGGCGGTGGACGCCGTTCAACAGCGCCACGCGGCGCACCTTGTCGGGATGGGTCACGGCGAGGCCCAAGGCGACCAGCGCCCCCATCGAATGCCCGGCCACGCTGGCCGAGGTCAGGCCCAGGTCTTCCATGCTGCGCGCCGCCCAGGCGACGTAATCGGGCAGCAGGGCGCCCTTCGGCAGGGCAGAGGTGCCGCCATGCCCCGGCATGTCCAGCGCGATCACCCGACCCGGCAGGCCCATCTGCGGGCCCCAGGCCTCGGCCCGCATGCCCACGCCGTGGATCAGGACCAGAGGCGCGCCGCTGCCCGCCTCGATCCAGCGGAGGGTGGTGCCGTCAGACGCCTGCAGGGTTCTTGGCGTCATGGCCCAGCTCCTCCAGATCCTTGTAGCGGTTGCCGATCCGGTGATGCGGCCGCCCGCCGATCGAGGCGCCAAGCGCGACCACGATCTCATCCGCCGCAGGCGCATCGGGAATGGCGAAATGGATAGTCAGGTAATGCGAGCGGGCCCCCTCATCGTCTTTGTGCATGAGCGGGATCATCACCGGCGCATTTGCACCCCCCCGCGTGTTGCAGAAAGACAAGTAGGATTTCGCCCCCACCGCCGTCCGGTAATGGTTGCCGAAGCGCAGGGTGTGGATCAGGGCCGAGGCATGTTCGACCTCGCCATCCAGACCCACCACGGCGGATTTGCCATAGCCTTCGACATTTGCGCCGCCGCCGGTGCGCTCCAGGATCATCTCGGTCAGAAGCTTGCCCAGCACCGGGGCAACTTCGCGGATCTCCGGCGCCAGATCCTCGACAAAGCCGCGACCGGCCCAAGGGTTCTTGAGGACGGCGGCGGCGGCGATCAGCACCAGGGGGCGGGCGGCCAGCTTGCCGCCCTCGATGAAGGTGGTCTCGACATGGGTCAGGGTCTTGCGGATCTGCGCGGGCATGAGTCTCTCCGTGGTTTCTGCTATTTTGGTATACCATCAGACAACATGTCAAGAAAACTTGCGCGGGCCGGCGAAAAATGCTTAAAGGGCGGCATGGACCAGCCCTATGACGACCTGAAGATCGAACAGATGCCCCAGACCCTGCGCGAGATCGTGCTGGGCCGGATGCGCGATGCCATCCTGTCGGGGCGTTTCGCCAGCGGCGCCCGGCTGGTGGAGCGCACGCTTTGCGATCAGCTTGGCGTCAGCCGCTCGGTCGTGCGCGAGGTGATCCGGATTCTCGAGGCCGAGGGTCTGGTGGACTCCCTGCCCAACCGCGGCCCCACGGTGGCGACGCTTGACTGGGCGCAGGCGCGGCAGATCTACGACATCCGCCTGCTTCTGGAACAGGGCGCTGCCCGCGCCTGCGCCGAAGTGGCCGATGCCGGTGTCAAGTCCCGCCTGACCGAGGCTTTGCACGGCATCGAGGCGGCCTTTGCCCAAGGCCAAAGCCTCGCCCTGTTTCAGGCGACCACGCGGTTCTACGAGGTGATCTTCTTGGCCGCAGGGCATGAGATCGCCTGGGAGATCGTCCAGCGCCTCAATGGCAGGATCAGCCGGCTGCGCGCCCTGACGCTTGCCACCAAGGAACGAAACGTCTCGGGCCTCGCCCGCATGACGCGGATCTGCGACGCCATCGCCGCCAATGATGTGGCGGGTGCAGGCCAGGCCGTGCATGACCACCTGACCGAAGCCGCCCTGATCGCCCGCCGCCTGTTGCAAGCCGAGGAAAGCTGATGCCCGCCTATTGGATCGCCCATGTCACCGTCACCGACCCCGCCCGCTACAAGGGCTATCAGGCGCTTGGCCCCGCCGCCTTTGCGGCACATGGCGGCAGGTTCCTCGCCCGGGGTGGCGCAAGCGAGGTGGTAGAGGGTCCGGCGGACTACGACCGCCATGTGGTGATCGAATTTCCCAGCCTTGAAGCGGCCCGCGCCTGCTATGCCTCGCCCGAATATGCCGCCGCCAGCGCCGAACGGGAAGGCGCGGCAAGGGTGCAGATCGTCATCGTCGACGGCCTGCCAGGCTAAGCCCTAACGCCGCAAAAGGCTTGGCGGCTGGCCGAACTGCTGGCGAAAGGCGCGCGACAGGGACGAGGCGCTGGTGAAGCCGCAGCGCAGGGCGACCTCGGCCAGGGGGTGCCGCGTGTCGGTGATCATCCGCCGCGCCGCCTGCAGCCGTAGGCCCAAGGCAAAGGCCGCGGGCGTGGTCTGCAGGGACTGGCGGAACAGCGTCTCAAGCCGCCGGGGCGACAGGCCGATGGCGCTGGCCGTCTCTGCCGCCGTTTCGGGCGCGTCGATCCGCGCCTCCATCCGCGCCACGGCCTGCGCCACCCGCGGGTCCAGCCGCCGGTCGGTGAGGGGAGAGGGCGCCATCTGCGGCTCGCCCCCCGGGCGCGGGGTGGTCAGGAAGGAGGCCGCGACCTGCCGCGCGAGACCCGGCCCGTGGCGCGACCCGATCAGATGCAGCATCAGATCAGCGGCAGGCGCAGCCCCCCCGGCGGTAAAGCGGTTGCGGTCGATCACCCAGCGGTCGGGCACCACATCGACATCGGGGTGGGCTGCGGCCAGATCCTCCTGATCCTCCCAATGCACCGTGGCGCGGTGGCCCGACAAAAGCCCCGCCCGCGCCATGACCCAGGGCGCCGCATCGATCCCGCCCACGGCGGCAAACCGCCCCGCCATCCGCGACAGATCGCGGATCAGGGGGGCCGTCGCCACCTCGGACTGGCGGAACCCCGCGATCACCACCAAGGCATCCGCCCCCTCGGCCGAGGCGAGCGGCCCCGACGAAGGCAGTTCGATCCCGCAGGTCAGGGGCACCGCCCGCCCGTCCGGCGACACCACGCGCCAACGGTAGGCCTCATGCCCCAGATGCCGGTTGGCCGATCGCATCGGGTCCAGCGTCGAGGCGACCTCCAGAATCGAGGACTGCGGCAGGACCAGCAGGGCCAGGGTCAGGGCCTCTCGCGAAGGAGTGAAAATTGATGCGCTTTTTGACATGAGGATTTCGTAAATCGTCAAGCGCGCCGTGCCAAGCCCGTTATGGTGCCTGCAACCCAATTGGAGGACCCCCATGCCCCTCGCCATGAACCGCGAAGTCTTCATCACCTGTGCCGTCACCGGATCGGGCGGCACGCAGGACCGCAGCCCCCATGTGCCGCGCTCGCCCGAACAGATCGCCAAATCGGCGATCGACGCTGCCAAGGCTGGGGCTGCCATCGTCCATTGCCACGTCCGCGACCCGGAAACCGGCAAACCCTCGCGCGATCCCAAGCTTTACCGCGAAGTGACCGAGCGCATCCGCGATTCGGGCACCGACGTGGTCCTGAACCTGACCGCCGGCATGGGCGGCGACCTTCTGTTCGACGGCACCGAGAAGATGAACCAGATGGCAGGCCATTCCGACATGGCCGGCGCCACCGAGCGCGTCGCCCATGTCGTCGAATGCCGGCCCGAGATCTGCACCCTCGATTGCGGCACGATGAACTTCAACGAGGCCGATTACGTCATGGTCAACACCCCCGGCATGCTGCGCGACATGGCGCGCCGGATGACGGCGGCCGGCGTGCGGATCGAGATCGAGGCCTTTGACACCGGCCATCTCTGGCTTGCCAAGGAACTGGCGAAAGAGGGCGTCATCCCCGCGCCGACCCTGGTGCAGCTGTGCATGGGCGTGCCGTGGGGCGCGCCGGATGACCTCAACACCTTCCTCGCCATGGTCAACAACGTGCCCGCCGACTGGTTCTGGAGCGCCTTCTCCATCGGCCGCAACCAGATGCCCTATGTCGCAGCCGCCGTTCTGGCCGGCGGCAACGTCCGCGTCGGTCTGGAGGATAACCTCTGGCTCGACAAAGGCGTGCTGGCCACCAACGCGCAACTGGTGGAGCGGGCGGTGACCATCATCTCCAACCTCGGCGCCCGGGTCATCACCCCGGCCGAGGTGCGCGCCAAGCTGAAGCTGGAGAAGCGAGCGCCGCTGCCGAAGTGAGGGTGAGATGACGAAATATCGTCTCTGGATGATCGGAACGCTGGCGGGCCTTGGTGCCTTGGCCTTGGCCTGCTCGCCGGTCATCAACTGGGTAACGCCAGCAGGAGCGCCCTTGCCGAATGCCGAGTGCGTGAACCGGCTGGACCCGGCCAAGCCTACTCCTCAGATCTGTCCGGCCCGCACGGTAAAAGATAACGCCGCTGCCGAGGCGAAATGCAAAGCGGAAGGTGGCGCAGTCAGGGGCTACGATATTTTGATACCTGGCGTGTTTTGCGTCTATCCCTATCCTGATGCTGCTGACGCGGGGAAGTCTTGTTCTAAATCAACGGATTGCTCACTCTTTTGCGATGGAGACACCCACCAGTGCGCTGCGCAGAGAGGGCGAGGCTCGTGGACCCAACTTGATGAAAACGGGCACCGGCAAGAGATCGTCCAATAAAGAAAACCAAAGGGAACTATGATGACCAGAAAAGCAGCAATCATTGGTGGTGGCGTGATCGGCGGTGGTTGGGCGGCGCGGTTCCTGCTCAACGGCTGGAACGTTTCGGTGTTCGACCCCGATCCGCAGGCCGAGCGCAAGATCAGCGAAGTGCTGGCCAATGCGCGGGCAGCTCTGCCGGCGCTCAGCGATGTGCCGATGCCCGCCGAGGGCAAGCTCAGCTTCGCCGCCACCATCACCGAGGCGGTGGAAGGCGCGGATTACATTCAGGAATCCGTCTCGGAGCGGCTCGACCTCAAGCACCGGGTCTTCTCGCAGATCCAGCAATCGGCGGGGCTCGGCACGCCGATCGGCTCTTCCACCTCGGGCTTCAAGCCTTCGGAACTGCAGGAGGGCGCTGCCAACCCCGGGGTGATCTTCGTCGCCCACCCGTTCAACCCGGTGTACCTCTTGCCGCTGGCCGAGGTCGTCCCCTCGCCCCGGTCGGATGCCAAGGTGATCGAGGCGGCCAAGCAGATCCTGAAAGACATCGGCATGTTCCCCCTGCATGTCCGCAAGGAGATCGACGCCCATATCGCCGACCGCTTCCTCGAAGCCGTCTGGCGCGAGGCTCTGTGGCTGGTCAAGGACGGCATCGCCACGACCGAAGAGATCGACGAGGCGATCCGCATGGGGTTTGGCCTGCGCTGGGGTCAGATGGGCCTGTTCGAGACCTACCGCGTTGCCGGCGGCGAGGCCGGGATGAAGCATTTCATGGCGCAGTTCGGGCCCTGCCTGACCTGGCCCTGGACCAAGCTGATGGATGTGCCCGAGTTCAACGACGAACTCGTCGACCTGATCGCCGGCCAGTCTGATGCGCAATCGGGGATGCATTCGATCCGCGAGCTGGAGCGGATCCGCGACAGCAACCTGATCGGCTTCCTGCGCGCGCTGAAGGACCGCAACTGGGGCGCGGGCAAGGTTCTGCGCGAACATGACGAGGCGCGCGCGGCGGTCTTCAACGAGGCCACCGATACCGCGCCCAAAGCGGCCCCGCTGGCGATGGCCCATATGCAGGTCCTGCCGGGCTGGATCGACTACAACGGCCATATGACCGAAAGCCGCTATTACTTTGCCAATTCTGAAACCGTGGACGCCTTTCTGCGGCTGATCGGGGCGGGGATGGATTATGTGAAGGCGGGGCATTCCTACTATTCCGCCGAAACCCATATCCGCCATCTGGGCGAGGCCAAGCTCGGCGACCGGCTTCTGGGCACGATCCAGATTCTGTCGGCTGACGAGAAGCGCTTCCGCTCCTTCGTGCGGATCATGAAGGGCGAGGAATGCGTGGCGACGATCGAACAGCTCTGCCTCCATGTCGATATGGCGGCGGGCAAGACGGTTGCGGCGTCGCCCGAGGTCTGGGGCAAGCTGAAGGCCATCGCTGAGGCGCAAGCCGTCCTGCCGCTGCCCGAAGGGGCCGGCCGCGCCGTGGGGCAGAAGAAGTGAAACGTGTCCTGATCACCGCAGGCGCGAATGGCATCGGTCTGGTGATGGCCGAGGCCTTCCAGGCCGCAGGCCACCGCGTCTGGGTGACGGATGTCGATGCGGCGATGATCGCCGCCCTGCCGCCGGGCATCAGGGGCAGCCAAGTCGATGCCGCCAATGAGGCGGGGATGGAGGCCTTGTTTGCCGACATCGCCCGCGACTGGGGCGGCCTCGACGTGCTCTGCGCCAATGCCGGGATCAAGGGGCCAACGGCGGCGATCGAAGACATGCCGCTGGAGGCCTGGCACCAATGCCTTGGCGTCAACCTCGACGGCGCGATGCTGGCGGCGAAATATGCGGCGCGGCTGATGAAACCGGCGCGGGCGGGGGTGATGATCTTCACCTCCTCGACCTCGGGCCTTTATGGCACGCCCTACCGCGCGCCCTATGTGGCGGCGAAATGGGGTGTCATCGGGCTGATGAAGACCGTGGCGATGGAGCTTGGCCCCTATGGCATCCGCGCCAATGCGATCTGCCCCGGCTCGGTCACCGGCCCGCGCATCGACGCGGTAATCGCGGCCGAAGCCGCGGCCAAGGGCCTGACCCCCGACGCCGTGCGCGAGGGCTATGCTTCGGGCACGGCTCTCAAGCGCCTGTCCGACCCGCAGGACGTGGCGGAAATGGCGCTTTTCCTCGCCTCCGACGGCGCGCGCATGGTCTCGGGCCAGGCGCTGGCGGTCGATGGCATGACCTACAACGTGGACCCCCAATAACCTCAAAGGGACGGGCACCAATGGATTTCGGCCTGAACGAAGAACAGCAGATGATCGTCGACACCACGCGCACTTTCGTGGAGCGCGAGCTTTACCCGCATGAGGCGGCGGTGGAGCGGAGCGGCCATCTGCCGCTGGAACTGATCCGCGAGATCCAGAAGAAGGCGATGGAGGCCGGGCTTTACGCCGCCAACATGCCCGCCGAAGTGGGCGGCGCGGGTCTGGATACGCTGAGCTGGCTGCTTTACGAAAAGGAGCTCGGCCGGGCCAATTATGCCCTGCACTGGACCTGCGTGGCGCGGCCCTCGAACATCCTGCTGGCCGGGAATGCCGAACAGCGCGAGCAGTACCTCATGCCCTGCATCCGGGGCGAGACCTGGGATTGCCTTGCCATGACCGAACCTGGCGCCGGGTCGGACTTGCGCGGTATGAAGGCTTCGGCCCGCGAAGACGGCGATGACTGGGTGCTGAACGGCACCAAGCATTTCATCTCCCATGCCGATCTGGCGGGCTTTGCCATCGTCTTCATGGCGACGGGCGAGGAGGCCACCCCGCGCGGCCCGAAAAAGAAGATCACCGCTTTCTTCGTCGACAAGGGCACCAAGGGCTTCAACGTCCGCGAGGGCTACCGCAACGTCTCGCACCGCGGCTACACCAATGCGGTGCTGGAATTCGACGATTGCCGCGTGAACAAGCGCCAGATCCTCGGCGAGGCGCACAAGGGGTTCGAGGTGGCCAATTCCTGGCTCGGCGCGACACGGCTGCAAGTCGCCTCCACCTGCCTCGGCCGCGCCGAACGCGCGATGGGCCATGCCCTGAGCTACGCCGCCGAGCGCAAGCAGTTCGGCCAGCAGATCGGCAAGTTCCAGGGCATCTCCTTCAAGCTGGCCGACATGGCGATGGAGCTGAAGGCGGCGGAACTTCTGACCCGCGAAGCCGCGTGGAAATACGACCAGGGCACGGTGACCGAGGCCGACATGTCGATGGCCAAGCTGAAAGCGACCGAGGTCCTGGCGATGGTGGCCGACGAGGCGATCCAGATCCACGGCGGCATGGGCCTGATGGAGGAACTCCCCCTCGAACGCATCTGGCGCGATGCACGGGTCGAGCGGATCTGGGAAGGCACCTCGGAAATCCAGCGCCACATCATCAGCCGCGAACTCCTGCGCCCCTTGGGCGCCTGACCCGCTGGAGCGACGATTTTTCGGCGAAAAATCAGGGGGCGCTGCCCCCTCGCCCGTGCCGGGCTCACCCCCGGGATATTTATGGACCAATGAAATGCACGAGATCTTAACTATTTGCTGCCATGCTGACATCACCGAACAGGGGGGGACCCCGATGACGGTGACCGGTGAAGATTCCCTGCCTCGTTGGATCGGGGCAGGGCGTCTTGCCGCGCAATTTCATTGGTCCATAAATATCCCGGGGGTCCGGGGGCTGGCCCCCGGCCGCCTCAACCGACGCGGAGCCCTGGCATGACGCGCCTCGACCGCCTGTTGCGCCCGAAGACCATCGCCGTTCTGGGCGCGGGTTGGGCGCTCAACGTCATCGAACAGTGTCGCAAGATGGGTTTTGCCGGTGAGGTCTGGCCGGTGCATCCGACCAAGGCCGAGATTGGCGGGTTGAAGGCCTATGCTTCGCTGGCCGATCTGCCCTCGGCACCGGATGCGACCTTCATCGGGGTCAACCGCTTTGCCACCGTCGATGTGGTGGCGGGGCTGGCGGCGATGGGGGCGGGTGGGGCGATCTGTTTTGCCTCGGGCTGGACCGAAGCGGGCGAGCCGGAGTTGCAGGCCCGGCTGGTCGCCGCCGCGGGGGAGATGCCGATCCTCGGGCCGAATTGCTATGGGGTGATCAATTACCTTGATGGCGCGCTCCTCTGGCCGGATCAGCATGGCGGGGTTCCGGTCGAGAAGGGCGTGGCCCTGATCAGCCAGTCTTCGAACATCGTGATCAATCTGGGCATGCAGAAGCGCGGGCTTCCGGTGTCCTATGTCGCCTGTCTTGGCAATGCCGCCGTGGTGGGTCTCGCGGAACTGGCCGGCGCCTTGCTGGATGATCCGCGGGTGACGGCGCTTGGCATGTATGTCGAGGGCATCGACGATGCCGCGGCGTTTGCCCGGCTGGCGCAGCGCGCACGCGCCATGGGCAAGGGCATCGCCCTGATCAAATCCGGCAAGACCGAGTTGAGCCGCACCGCCGCCGCCTCGCATACCGCGTCTTTGGCTGGGGGTGGTGCCGCCTCAAGCGCCTTCCTGCGCCAGATCGGGGTGGCGGAGGTAGACACGCCCTCCGAGCTGATCGAGACGCTGAAGATCTTCCACGTCCATGGGCTGGGGCTTGGCACCGCGCTTTGCTCGCTGTCCTGTTCGGGGGGCGAGGCGGGCCTCGTGGCGGATCTGGCCGCGCCCTTCGGCATCGACTTCCCTCCGGTTCCGGCAGCCGTGCGGCAAAGGCTGGGCGAGATCCTCGGCCCGATCGTCACCGTGGCCAACCCGCTGGATTACCACACCTTCATCTGGGGCGACGGTCCGCGCACCACGGATGTCTTCACCACCATGCTGTCGGGCTATGACGCCGGCATCTATATCATCGACACGCCACGCGCGGACCGCTGCGACCCCTCCGGCTATCAGCCGGCCCTCGATGCGATCGTGGCCGCGCAGGCCAACACCGGGAGGCCGGCCTTCCCCGTCGCCTCGATGCCGGAGAATTTCGCCGAGGGAGAGGCGGCGCGGCTGATCGCTTCGGGCGTTTGCGTGCTGATGGGCCTGGAAACCGCGCTGGCCGCGCTGCGGGCGGCGCAAACCCCGGCGGGGCTTGAGGGATGGGTGCCGCTGGCACCCCTGCCGCCGCGCGAGAGCCATCTCTTGTCGGAGGCCGAGGGCAAGGCCCTGCTGTCCAGCGCCGGGGTCGATGTGCCCCGTTCGGTGACTGGCAAGACCCTGGCCGAGGTTGCGGCGCAGGCGGATGGCCTGACCGCCCCCTTTGCCCTGAAAGGCCTCGGCTTTGCTCACAAGACCGAGGCGGGGGCAGTGCGGCTGGGTCTGACCTCGCTGGAAGGGCAGGCCGAGATGGCGGGGGCCACCGGATACCTCTTGGAGGAGATGGTGACCGGTGCCGTGGCCGAAATCCTCGTCGGGCTGCGGCGCGACCCGGTCTATGGCGTCAGCCTGACGCTGGGCATGGGCGGCGTGACGGCGGAGGTTCTGGCCGATACCGTGACCCTCGTCCTGCCCGCGACCGAGGCCGAGGTCATGGCGGCCCTGCGCAAGCTGCGGCTTTGGCCGTTGCTTGACGGCTACCGGGGGCGCAAGAAGGCGGATGTTGCGGCGCTGGCGGGTTTGGCGGTGCGGCTTGGCGCTGTGATGGCCGCCGACCCTGGCCTTGAAGAGATTGAAATCAACCCCGTCCTCCTCCGCGACAGCGGCGCCGTGGCGGTGGATGCCCTGATCAGGAGAGCGTGAGATGGAGATGAGAACCGAAGGTCCGATCAAGACCCGGCGTGAGGGCGCGATCCTCGAGGTCACGCTCGACGCGCCCAAGGCCAATGCGATCAGCCTCAAGACGAGCCGGGTCATGGGGCTGGTGTTCCGCGATTTCCGCGATGATGACAGCCTTCGGGTCTGTATCGTGCGCGCGGCGGGGGAGAAGTTCTTCTGCCCCGGCTGGGACCTCAAGGCTGCGGCCGAGGGCGATGCGGTGGATGGAGACTATGGCGTCGGCGGCTTTGGCGGCTTGCAAGAGCTTCCCAATCTGAACAAGCCGGTGATTGCCGCCGTCAATGGCATCTGCTGCGGCGGTGGGCTGGAGCTGGCCTTGTCGGCCGATCTGATCCTGTGCTCCTCCAACGCGACCTTTGCCTTGCCGGAGATCCGGTCGGGCACCGTGGCCGATGCGGCCTCGATCAAGCTGCCCAAGCGGATTCCTTATCATGTCGCGATGGACCTTTTGCTGACCGGGCGCTGGTTCGATGCCGAGGAGGCGTTGCGCTGGGGCATCGTGAAGGAGATCACCACGCCGGCCGACCTGCTCTCCAAGGCCTGGGATCTGGCGCGGCTTCTGGAATCCGGCCCGCCGCTGGTTTACGCGGCGATCAAGGAAGTGGTCCGCGAGGCCGAGGCTTTGCGCTTTCAGGACGCCTTGAACCGCGTCACGAAACGGCAGCTGGCGACGGTGGACAGGCTTTATTCCTCGGAGGATCAGCTGGAAGGCGCCCGGGCCTTTGCCGAGAAGAGGGACCCGGTCTGGAAGGGGAAATAGGCGTGCAAAGGGGGGCTTTGCACGCGTGCAATCTGTGGTAACGGGTTGATTTAATGGGGAAAGGTGAATTCTATTCACCTTTTGTTAAGGCGGGGAGAGGGTGAATGTCCCCGCCGGGACACCCTCACTAGCGTTCCTTCAAGTCCTGCTTGAGGCGTTCCGCGCGGGCACGGTTCATGTCGGCGGTGCAGGCGATGATTGCGGCGCTGTTTCCCGTGCTTCCGGGGTTTCCGCCCGCCTCCCAGATGCACTCCGCATCCCGATACCGGACCCATGCCTGTTGCGCCCGGTCAAAGGTGGCGCGGTCGGCATCCGGAAGACGCGCGCCGAGGTCAGCGAGGACTGTGGCAAGCGCTTGCGCCGCGCCATCTGAATCACTGGTGCAGATCGTCATCTCGACAGGGGAAACGATGTCCGGGCGCAGGCGAAGACACTCCTCTTCGCTGCGCATTTGCGCCAGTCCCGGCGAGCCTGCGATGCCGCATGCGAAAATCAGGGGCAGGGCAGGGATTGATTGCATCGCTCAATCGTAGAAACCACCAGGGCTGCCGTCAACGCCGGGGCGCGTTACTTGGCCGCGCCTGCCGCCGCCTGTTTGATCAGGTCTGCCACCTTCTGCGGTTGTGACAGATAGATGCTGTGGCTGCCCACGATCTCGATCGTGGTGGCCCCGGCGCGCTTTGCCATGAAGCGTTCAAAGTCGGGGTCGATCTTGCGATCCTGCGTTGCGACCGCGTACCAGACGGGCCGGTTGTGCCAGGCGGCCTCGGTCACCTTGCCGCCAAGCGCCTCCTTGACGTTGACCGGCACCTGAGACCGGGCCAGGAAGGCCGCCGTTTCGGCGGAACTGTCGGCGGCGAAATCCTCGTGGAAGTGGTCGGGATCGATCGTCAGGAACCCATCGGTGTTGATGACATTGTTGTTCGACGCCGGAAAGGTCTTGCGCAGGGCGCCGATATCCTCGTTCGCATCCGGCATCAGGGCGGCGATGTAGACGAGCCCCTTGACCTCGGGCAGGTTGCCGGCCTGGGTGATCACCACCCCGCCATAACTGTGCCCGACGAGGATCACCGGACCCTTGATCTCCTTGATCACGCGGGTCGTGGCCGCGACATCATCGGCGAGCGAGGTTTCCGGCGGCTGAACCACGGCGACGTTGTAGCCCTCCCTGGTCAGGATGTCCCAGACGGCTTTCCAGCCCGAGCCATCGGCGAAGGCGCCGTGCACCAGCACCACATTGCGGACCGGGGACTCGGCCTGCGCCATCAGGGGCAACGCGGACAGACAAGCGACGGCGGCAAGTCGGAGGAGAGGGTTTTGCATGGCATCATATCCTAACCTTTTGGTATGGCGGGAAAAACAGGGGTGAATGGCCTTGCGCGCAGGGGCGTTCCGGAGGCGGCAACGGCGATCGAGACGCGGAACAGGGTAGCAGAGGCGCGGCGGTTCACCGCGTTAAACTCGGTAAATCGCGGCGTTAACCGGACCCAACAGGACGAGACCCCCGGCGCGACGAGGCGAGGCTTCAGGGGAGCCTTGCCCGGGCCGTCGGCTGGAGGCCAAGGGGGTTTGTGCCGCGGGCTGAAAGGGGGAAATCGGGGCGCGCCTGACTGGGCAGGTGCGGCGACGACTCGCGCCCACGGGCAGGCAGGCGCGGGCCGATGTGTCGCGGGACACATCGGGCGAGGGGGGCGGCCGTTCGGTCAGGGCTTCGGGGGAATGACCTTGCCGGGGTTCATCAGGTTTCCCGGGTCCAGCGCGGCTTTCACGGCGCGCATCACGTCCAGCGCCACGGGGTCCTTGCGGCGGGCCATGGTCTTGAGCTTGGACAGGCCCACGCCGTGTTCGGCGGAGAAGCTGCCGTGCAGGTCCTGCACCACATCCTCCACCGCCTCGACCACGGCATCGTAGAGGGCGGGGTCGGCGCTGGAAGGATAGACGGTGAAGTGGATATTGCCATCGCCGAGATGGGCGACCGAGAGGGTCTCGGCCCCGGGATCGAGGGCGGGCAGGCGGGCCTCGATCCGGGTGAAGAATTCGGGCACCAGATGCAGGGGCAGGGCGATGTCGGTGTCGATGGTGGGCTGGCGGGCGATGGTGATCTCGGCGGCCAGCTCGCGGCGCTTCCACATCGCAAGGCGCTGCGCGTCGTTCTGGGCGATCTCGGCATCGAGCACGGCGCCGGTTTCGATCAGGCTGGCGAGGGTGTCTTCCAGAAGGGCGGTCAGGGGCACCACGCCATCGGGGCCGGGGGTGGCGTCTTTCGGCGCGGTGGCGGCAAGCTCGACGAGGATATTGGTCTCGTAGCGCTGGCTGAAGGGCAGGCGGATGTCGGGGCGGGCCTCGGACAGGCGGCGCATGAAGCTGGCGGGCATGTATTCGAAAGCCTCCACCGCGCCGCCCGAGGCCTCTTGCAGGCGGTTCAGCAGGGTGAGCGCATCGGGCAGCGAGCGGGCGGCCAGCGTCGCCGTGGCATAGGCCTTGGGGCGCGGCACCAGTTTCATCACGGCGGCGGTGATGATGCCCAGGGTGCCCTCGGCCCCGATGAACATCTGGCGCAGGTCGTAGCCGGAGTTGTTCTTGTGCAGTTCGGACATCAGGTTGAGGATGCGGCCATCGGGCAGAACCACCTCCAGCCCCAGACAGAGCGCCCGGGTCGAACCATAGCGCACGACGTTGGAGCCGCCGGCATTGGTCGACAGCACCCCGCCGATCATCGCCGAGCCGCGGGCGCCGAACCAGAGCGGGAAGTAGAGCCCCTGCGCCTCTGCCGCGTCATGCAGGCTTTGCAGGATCACCCCGGCCTCGACCACGGCGATGCGGGTTTCGGGGCGGATCTCGCGGATCTTGTTCAGGCGCTCGACGGAGAGCATCAGCCCGCCCTGGGTCATGGCCCCGCCGACAAGCCCGGTCAGGCCCGAGACCGGGATGACGGGGATTCTGTGGCGGGCGGCGATCTGCAGGGTGGCTGCGACCTCCTCCGTCGTGCCGGGGCGGGCGACGGCGAGGGGGGCGGGGTGGTAATGGCCGCTCCATTCCTCGCCATATTTGGCGAGGGCGTCGCCGGTGATCACATGCGCAGGCCCGAGCCGGGCGCGGAGGTCGTCGAGAAGGGTCATTTCACGGCTTTCAGAAGGTCGAGGACTTGCGGCCCGAGCGCGGCCACGATGGTGGCGACGCCCTTGGCATTGGGGTGGAGGTGGTCGTCCTGCAGGAATTGCCCCATCGCGGCGGGGTCGGGGTTCACGGCGAGGAAGGGGCCGAAGTAATCGGGGAAGAAGAGCGTGTGGTACTGGGCGGCAAGCGCGGGGTAGATCGCGTCGAACTGGCTCTGGTAATCGGGGCCGAAGTTGCGGGTCGACTTGATGCCGACGAGGAGAACCGGGATCTGGCGCCCTGTCGCCTCTTTCAGGATGGCGTCCAGATTGGCGCGGCTTTGCGCCGGGTCGATCCCGCGTAGCATGTCATTGGCGCCGAGGTTGACGATCAGCGCCTTGACGCTGGGCGAAAGGGTCCATTCCAGCCGCGACAGGCCGCCGGCGGTGGTATCGCCCGACACGCCGGCATTGGACACGGTCACATCGGCGCCATGGCCGCGCAGCCAGTCCTGCAGCTGCGCCGTGAAGCCCTGTTCGCGCGGCAGGCCATAGCCCGCCGTCAGACTGTCGCCCAAAGCGGCAATGGTGACCCCGGCCATCGCCATCGGCGCCCAAAGCGCCAGAGATAACGCCAAAGTGACATTGCGCAGGGCGCGGATCGGCCCATATGACACCCGACGGGCCCGCGACAGGGACTTGATAACAGTTTGAAATGGGGCGGGCATGGACAGGGTTCTCGATCTGAAAGAGGTGGGGCTGACGCTGCGGGGCAATGCCGGCCCGGTGGAGATCTTGCGCGGCATCAGCCTTGCGGTCTCGGCGGGCGAGAGCCTCGCGCTGATCGGGCCTTCGGGGTCGGGCAAATCCTCGCTCCTCATGCTGATGGCCGGGCTGGAACGCGCCTCGGCGGGCAGTGTCACGGCCTTGGGGCAGGATCTCACCGCTTTGGACGAGGATGGTCTGGCCCGCTTCCGCAGGGGGAATATGGGGGTGGTCTTCCAAAGCTTCCACCTTATTCCGACATTGACCGCGCTGGAAAACGTCGCCCTGCCGCTGGAGATTGCCGGGGTGGCCGATGCCGGCGCCCGGGCCAGGGCGGAATTGGCGGCGGTGGGCCTCGGCGCGCGGGGCGATCACTACCCGAGCCAGCTGTCGGGGGGCGAGCAGCAGCGCGTGGCGCTGGCCCGCGCCTCGGCCCCAAGGCCGCGGCTCTTGCTGGCCGATGAGCCGACCGGGAACCTTGATACGGTGAATGGCGCCGCGATCATGGAACTGATCTTTCAGCTGCGCGACCGGCATGGCGCGACCTTGGTCATGGTCACCCATGCGCCGGAACTGGCGGCGCGCTGTGACCGGGTGTTGCGGATGGCGGATGGCCGTCTGGTGGAATCCGCCATGGCCGGAGCCGCCGCATGAACGGCGCGGAATGGGCGCTGGCCTTTCGCTTGGCGCGGCGCGAGCTCAGGGCCGGGCTGGCGGGGTTTCGCATCCTGATCCTGTGCCTTGCCTTGGGGGTGGCCGCGATTGCCGCCGTGGGGATGCTGCGCTCGGCCATTGAGGGCGGGCTTGCCGATCAGGGGGCGGTGATCCTCGGCGGCGATGCGCAGATGAAATTCACCTACCGCCATGCCTCGGAGGACGAGAAGGCCTGGATGGCGGATCATGCCGCCAAGGTCTCGGAAGTGGTGGAGTTCCGGTCCATGGTGGTGACCGCCGACGACCGGGCGCTGACCCAGGTCAAGGCGGTGGACGGGCTTTGGCCCTTGCTGGGTACTGCGGGGCTGGATGCCGGGACCTTGGACGCGGCGCTGGCGGTGAAGGACGGGGTGGCGGGCGCGCTGATGGAGCCGGTTCTGGCCGCGCGCCTGGGGTTGAAGGCGGGCGACACCTTCAAGCTTGGCACGCAGACCTTCCGGCTGGGGGCGCTTCTGGTGGCAGAGCCGGATACGGCGACGGCGGGCTTTGGCCTTGGGCCGCGGACCCTGGTGCGCACCGCGGATCTGGCGCAATCGGGGCTCTTGGAGCCGGGGACCCTGTATGAGACGGAATATCGGCTGGTCCTGCCGCAGGGGGCCGATCTTGGCGCCTTGCAGGTCGCGGCGGAGCAGGAGTTCCGCGACAAGGGCATGCAATGGTCCGACCGGCGCAACGCCGCGCAGGGGATCGAGAAATTCGTCCAGCGGATGGGGTCTTTCCTGATCCTCGTCGGCCTTGCCGGGCTGACGGTGGGCGGGGTCGGCGTCGCCTCTGCGGTGCGCGCCTTCATGGAGGCGCGGATTGCCACCATCGCGACGCTGAAGGTTCTGGGGGCGGAAAGTGCCCTGGTGCTGCGGATCTATCTGGTGCAGATCCTGGCGATCACCTCTGTCGGCGTGGCCATCGGGCTGGCGATCGGCGCGGGCGGGCCCTTGCTCGCGGCGCCCTTGCTGGCCGGGGTGCTGCCCTTTCCGGTGCGCTTTGCGCTGTACCCTGCGCCGCTGGCGCAGGCGGCGTTCTACGGGCTGGTGACGGGGCTGTTGTTCGCGCTGTGGCCGCTGGCGCAGGCGGTGCGGCAGGGCGCGGCCTCGCTATACCGGGGGGCTGCGGTGCGGGTCTGGCCCAAGGCGGGGCATCTGGTGGCGCTGGTCGGGCTGCTGGCGCTGTTCGTCGGCGGGGCGGTGTGGTTCTCGGGCAGCAAGTGGCTGGCGCTGGGCACCTTGGGCGGGGTCTTTGCGGCGCTTCTGGTCTTGGCACTTGCCGGGCTTGGCCTGCGCCTTCTGGCGCGCTGGGCGGCGCGGCGGCGCTTCGTTGCGGGCAGGCCCGGGCTGCGGCTGGCGCTGGCGGCGATTGGCGGGCCCCGGTCCGAGGCGCTGGCGGTGGTTCTGTCGCTTGGGCTGGGGTTGAGTGTGCTGGCGGTGGTCGGGCAGATTGATGCCAACTTCCGCGCCTCGATTGCGCGGGACCTGCCGGCCAAGGCGCCGTCCTTCTTCTTCATCGACCTGCAGGATGACCAGATGCCGGCCTTCACCGCGATGATGCAGGGAAATCCGGCGGTCAGCCGGATGGAATCCGCGCCGATGCTGCGCGGGCTTCTGACCCAGATCAACGGGCGCCCGGCGCGCGAGGTGGCGGGGGATCACTGGGTGGTCAGCGGCGACCGCGGCATCAGCTTTGCCGATGCGATGCCGAAGGGCACGCGGCTGGTGGCGGGGAAATGGTGGCCCGAGGGCTATACCGGCCCGGCGGAAATATCCTTTGCCGAGGAAGAGGCCGCCGAGATGCATCTGAAGCTGGGCGACATGCTGGTTGTGAACATCCTCGGCCGGGATATCGAGGCGAAGATCACCTCCTTCCGCAAGGTCGATTTCTCCACCGCGGGGATGGGGTTCGTCATGGTGATGAACGCCGGCGCTGTGGCGGGGGCGCCGCACAGTTCGATCGCGACGGTCTATGCGGCGGCGGGGGCGGAGGGCGGCATCCTGCGCGACACGTCCAAGGCTTTCCCCAATGTCACTGCGATTTCGGTGAAGGAGGCGATCGAGCGGGTGGCCTCGGCGCTTGGTGCGATTGCGACCGCCACGGTGATCGCGGCGGGTGCGGTGCTGGTCACCGGGCTGGTCGTGCTGGTGGGCGGCGCTGCGGCAGGCGTGCGCGGGCGGATGCAGGAGGCGGCGGTGCTGAAGGTGCTGGGCGCGACGCGCGGGCGGATTCTGGCGAGCTTTGCCCTGCGCGCGGCGCTGACCGGGGCGGCGGCGGGGCTGGTCGCCGTGGTGGCGGGCGGCATCGGCGGCTGGGCGGTGCTGCGGCTGGTGATGGACCTGCCCTATGCTTTCGAGCCCTGGTCGGCGCTGGGCATTGTGCTGGGCGGCATGCTGGCGACGCTGGCGGCGGGTCTGGTCTTTGCGTTGGCCCCGATCTCGGCCCGACCGGCGCAGGTCTTGCGGTCGGCGGAGTAGGCCCGCACCTCCCCCGCGCAAAGCCGCGCCGGTGCTGGAATTGGCGGTTGAACGCGTCTGAAAATGGAATAGACATTCCATGAATTTCGGGATGGGCCGCGCCGAAGGGGCGTGGCTGATGGAAAGGAACGGAAAATGACTCTGCGTTTCGGGCTTTTGGGCGCTGGCCGCATCGGCAAGGTGCATGCCAAGGCGGTGACGGGCAATCCGCAGGCGAGGCTGGTGGCGGTGGCCGATGCGATGGCGCCGGCGGCCCAGGCGATTGCCGACCAATATGGCTGCGAGGTCCGCACCATCGAGGCGATTCTCGCCGCCACGGACATCGACGCGGTGGTGATCTGCACGCCCACCGACACCCATGCCGACCTGATCGAGGCTTTCGTCAAGGCCGGCAAGGCGGTCTTCTGCGAAAAGCCGATCGATCTGAGCCTCGACCGGGTGAAAGCCTGCCTCAAGGTGGTGCGCGAGGCCAAGGGCACGCTGATGGTGGGCTTCAACCGCCGCTTCGACCCGCATTTCATGGCGGTGCGGGCAGAGATCGACAAGGGCACCATCGGCGCGGTGGAGATGGTGACGATCACCTCGCGCGATCCCGGCGCGCCGCCGGTCGATTACATCAAGCGCTCGGGCGGGATTTTCCGCGACATGACGATCCATGACTTCGACATGGCGCGCTTCCTTCTGGGTGAGGAGATCACCGAGGTTTCGGCGATGGCCTCGGTTCTGGTCGATCCGGCGATCGGCGTGGCGGGGGACAGCGACAGCGTGCAGGTGATGCTGCGGACGGCTTCGGGGAAGATGGCGCTGATCTCGAACTCGCGCCGGGCCACCTATGGCTATGACCAGCGGATCGAGGTGCATGGCGCCAAGGGCCAGGTTTCGGCCGAAAACCAGCGCCCGGTGTCGATCGAGGTGGCCAATGCGGCAGGCTATACCCGCCCGCCGCTGCATGACTTCTTCATGACCCGCTATACCGAGGCCTATGCGGCGGAGATTGCGGCGTTCATTGCTGCGGTCGCGGCCAAGGCGCCGGCCTTGCCCTCGGGCGAGGATGGGTCCGGGGGTCTGCCCCGGGCCCCGGGATATTTATGGACCAATGAAATTGGGGGGGTGCGGGGGGGTTAGGCTACGGTGATCGAGGTCATCATGCCGCTGGCCATGTGGTAGAGGTGGTGGCAGTGCAGGAACCAGGCGCCGGGGTTGGTGAAATCCACCGCGACGGTGACCATGGCGCCGGGGGGGACGATGACGGTGTCGCGCATCGGGCCGTTGAAGCGGCCTTTGCCGAGGTCGACGACCTGGAAATGGTGGCCGTGCAGGTGCATCGGGTGCATCATCATCGTCGGGTTCATGAACATCATCTCGACCCTCGTGCCGAGGGCGGCGGCGAGGGGCGGCGCCTCGCCATGGGCGGCGCCGTTGATCGTCCAGCGGTAGTTGTCGCCCTGGCCGAGCGCGATGTGCAGCATCGCATCGGCGGGTTTGGCGGGGAGCGGGGCGAGGGCCTGCAGGCTGGATTCGAGCGAGAGGTCGACGAAGGGGGCGGGCGTGTCGGCCTCCGCGGCCAGTTTCGTGACGGGGGCGCCCTTGGTGGCGAGGATCAGGCCGGTGCGGAACCTCGCGTTTTCGACCTGGGCGAGGATCGGGAATGCGCCGCCATCGGGCGGGATCGTCACGATCAGGTCGAGGCGCTGGCCTTGTGCCAGCGGCATCATAGGCTGGCTGACCGGGCTGACCGGGTTGCCATCCACCGCCACGACCTTGGCGGCGAGCGTGCCGGTCGCGAGCCAGAAGGCGGTGGCGGTGGCGCCGTTGATCACGCGCAGGCGGAAGGGGCCGGGGGCGACCTCGATCACCTGCGGATCGGCGAGGCTGCGGTCATTGGCGAGATAGGCGTCATAGGTCACGTCATTGGCATGGATCATTGCGGGCATGGCCATGCCTTCCATCGCGCCGGCGGGGGCGTGGGACATGTCCATCCCCTTCATATCCATGCCTTTCATGTCCATGCCGGGCATGGCGCCGCCGGACATGTCCATCCCCGCCATGTGATGGGCCTTGGAGGTCAGAAGCTCCTGCGCGATTTCGGCCGGGGGGCGGAAGGCGAAGTCGTGGAGCATCATCACCGCCTCGGGCATCGCAGGCGCATCGGCCTCGCGCGTGATCAGGGGGGCGGCGAGGAGTTGCTGTTCGGTCAGGGTGTGGGAATGCATCCAGTGGGTGCCGGGGGTGAGGGGGAATTCATAGGCCTCCTCGGTCCCGCTGGCCTGGAAGCCGCCATCCGGGCGGGTGCGGTCGTCGGTGTTCCTGTAGAGCGTCTGGCCGTGGAAATGCAGGATCAGCTCGGTGCCGCTGTCGTTGCGCACGAGGCCCTGGAAGCGGTCGCCTGCCCTGGCCGCAAGGCCGGAGGCGCCGTCCGGGCCGGTGATGCCATAGACCGTGGCGGCGCGGCCCTGAACCTCGATCTGGCGGGAGGCGATGGTCAGGGCCGGGGCCGCGGCAAGGGCCATGCGCGGCAGGGCGGGGGCGAGGGCGAGGCCGGCTGCGGCAGAGAGGAACTGGCGGCGGGTCTGGGTCATCGGGGCCTCGCTTGGATCAATTGGTGATCAGAAGGTAATCCACCGGGGCGGCGCCGTCATTGCGGATGGTCACGAGAAAGCGATCACTTTGCCGTGGCACAAAGCCGCAAAGGGCCGAGGGGCTGGCGGATTTGTCCTCGCAGACCGGATTGCCCAGCGCATCGGTGACGCGGAGCGTCGCAGCACCGCCCGACAGGCGCAGAAGGCCGATCTCGCCATAGCTTTGCCCCGCCATCGGCAAAGCGAAGGTCGTGGCGCCGCCGGCGCCTTGCTGCAGGGCCGTCACCTCGGCCACCGGGCCGGGCGGCGGCGTGTCCGAGCGGGCATCGGCGATCACGTCGCGCAGGATGTCGCCCTCGGGCAGCATGTCGCGGGCGGCGTCGAGGAGTTGCGGGATCGCCAGCGTGCCGGGCAGGGGGGCGGCGGTGGCGGGGTCGGGCACGACCTGCGGCACCAGTTGCGGCGCGGCCTCGGGCGGCGGGGTTTCGGCGACGGGATCGGCCTTGGCCTTCTTCTTCTTGCCCTTCTCGGCCGGTTTCGGCTCGGCCACTGGAGCGGCCACGGGGTCTGCCGTGGCGCGGGTCACCTCGCGCAGGGTGACGCCGGCCATCAGATGCGCCGCGGCGAGCAGCAGGACCGGGTCCTTCTGCGCCATCCCCATGGCCTGCAGCTGATGCGCCGCCAGAAGCCGGGCCGTGGCGCCTTCGGGGGCGGGGCCGTCATGCGGCAGGGGGGCAAGGTTGGGGGGCGGCAGATCCTCGGCCCCGGCAGTCAGGGCGGCGAGGGTCAGGCTGAGGGCGGCGGCAAGGGGCAGCGGGCGCATGGGGTCTCCTTCGCGGCCATGGTGGCGGAACTGGGGGGGAAAGAGAAGCGCCCTTCCGCAGGAGGGCCGGATGAGGTTATCAAAGGCGGGCAAAGAGGAGCCTGCCCTTGCCTGACATCACCGCGCGCACCCGCGAAATCCTGTCCCGCCTGATCGCCTTCGACACGGTCAGCGCCAATCCGAACATGGCCCTGATGACCTATGTCCAGGGGCTTCTGGCCGAGGCCGGGGTGGAAAGCCGGCTGATCCCGGATGCGGCGGGCGGCAAGGCCAACCTTTACGCCTCGGTCGGGGCTGGCGAGGGCGGGGTGATGCTGTCGGGCCATACCGATGTGGTGCCGGTGGTGGGCCAGGCCTGGACCCGCCCGCCGTTCGAGCTGACCGAGGCCGAGGGGCGGCTTTACGGGCGCGGCGCGGCGGATATGAAGGGGTTTTGTGCCGCGGCCATCTCCCTGATGATCGCGGCGGCGGAGGGCGAGGCCGCGGGGCGCAAGCTGACCGTACCCCTGCATCTGGCGCTGTCTTACGACGAAGAGATCGGCTGCATGGGGGTGCGCTCGCTGATCACGCTGCTGGAGGGCGCCCCGGTGCGGCCGCGGTTCTGCATCGTGGGCGAGCCTACCGGGATGCAGGTGGCCACCGGGCACAAGGGCAAGGTGGCCCTGCGCGCCACCTGCACCGGGCGCGAGGGGCATTCGGCGCTTGCCCCCATGGCGCTGAACGCGCTGCATCTGGCGGCGGATTTCCTCGGCGCGGTGCGCGATCTGCAGGCCGAGGTTGCGGCCTATGGCGTCAAGGATGGTGATTACGACGTGCCCTATACCACGCTCCATGTCGGCAAGATGGCGGGCGGGGTGCAGGTCAATATCGTGCCCAACACCGCCACCCTGGATTTCGAGATCCGCTCGCTGGCGCAGGATGACCCCGCGCTCTTGATCGACCGGCTGCGCCAGAAGGCGGAGGCGATCTGCGCGCCCTTGCGGGCAGAGTTCCCCGAGGCCGCGATCACCCTTGAACGGCAGTGGGATTATCCGGGCCTTGGCACGCCCTCGGATGCGGCGGTGGTGAATTTCGTCAAGGGGCTGACCGGGGCCAATGGCACGATCAAGGTGGCCTTCGGCACCGAGGGGGGGCTCTTTGACGCGAGGCTGGGGATTGCCACGGTGATCTGCGGGCCGGGGTCGATGGCGCAGGGGCACAAGCCGGACGAATATGTCTCGGTCGAGCAGATGGCGCGCTGCGAGGCGATGCTGGCGGAATTGCTGGTCCGGCTGCGGGCGGGCTTTTAGATGGCGGTGACGCTGACCGCGCTGTCGGACCTTGCCACGCTGGGCTTCGATACGATCATCGACGTGCGGGCGCCTTTGGAATTTGCCGAGGATCATCTGCCGGGGGCGATCAGCTTGGCCGTTCTGGATGACGAGGAGCGCGCAAGGGTCGGGACGGTCTACAAGCAGGTCTCGCCCTTCACGGCGCGCAAGCTTGGCGCGGCGCTGGTGGCGCGCAATGCGGCGAAACATCTGGAGGGGCCTCTGGCCGACAAGCCGGGCGGCTGGCGGCCCCTGGTCTATTGCTGGCGCGGCGGGCAACGCTCGGGGTCGTTCGCCACGATCCTTTCGCAGATCGGCTGGCGGGTCGAGACGGTGGCGGGGGGCTACAAGGCCTGGCGGGCGCTGGTGGTCAAGGCGCTCTATGACACGCCGGTGGCCTCGAAGGTCGTGGTGCTGGATGGCAATACCGGCACGGCCAAGACGGACCTGTTGCAGATCCTCGCCGGGCAGGGCGTGCAGGTGATCGACCTGGAAGGGCTGGCGCGGCATCGGGGGTCCTTGTTCGGCCACAGGCCGGGCGGGCAGCCCTCGCAGAAGGCTTTCGAATGTGCGCTGGCGCTGGAGTTGTCGCGGCTAGATCCCGCGCGCCCGGTGGTGGTGGAGGCGGAAAGCGCCAAGGTCGGCGATCTGCGCCTGCCGCCGCATCTTTGGGCCGCGATGACCAAGGCGCCGCGGATCTGCATCGCCGCCCCGCTGGAAGAGCGGGCGAAATACCTGACCCGCGCCTATGCCGATATCGTGGCCGATGGCGCAAGGCTGGCCGAGGTCATCACCCTCTTGCGCCACGCCCATTCCCGCGAGGTGATCGAGGGCTGGATGGCCTTGGCCGAGGCCCATGATTTCGAGGCCCTGGCCCATGACCTGATGCGCCTGCACTACGACCCGCGCTATGAAAAACACCGCGCCCGCATGGAGGTGCCGACGCGGACGATCGCCGCGCCCCGGCTCGATGAGGCGGCCTTGCCGGGTCTGGCGGCTCAGGTGCGCGACGCCTTGGCGGAGTTCGTTCTGGAAGATGGGCAGATTGCCCATCCTACAAACCGGACCTGAGTCCTTCGCCCGTCTTGCATTTGCTCCTTTGGAAATACTCCGGAGGGGTGCGCAGCAGGTTGCTCCGCAGGAGCGAAGAACCTGCGGAGCGGTGGGAGGCTGGCCTCCCCGCCCGTCAACCGGCGACCGGGCAGGCGGTAAGGATGATCTCCGCGGCCCCTGCGCTGACGTGGCCTATGATCCGCGCCTCGACATCGCCTGCGGCGTGGAGCCTTGGCAGCAGTTGGGCGGCCAGCGTCGCGGGGACGGCGGCGAGGAGGCCACCGCAAGTTTGCGGGTCAAAGAGCAGGGCGCCGCGCGGGGTGGTCAGGCCCTCGCCCCTTATGCGGCCAAGGAGATTCGCGCGGTTGGAGGGGGCGAGGGAGGAATGTTCGCCTGCCGCCGTCAGCGCCTCGGCCCCCGGCATCAGGGGCACGGCGTCGAGCCAGAGGTTTGCCGTGGTGCCGGAGGCTTCCATCATCTCGATCAAATGGCCGGCGAGGCCGAAGCCTGTGACATCGGTCATCGCATGGGCATGGGGGGCGAGGAGGGTGGAGGCCTCGGCCAGGGGGCGGCGCATCCGGGTGAGGCAGGCGGCGACCGCCTCGCCCAGCATCAGGTCGGGCAGGCGGGCCATGGCCATCTCAGCCGCGAGGATTGTGCCGGAGCCCAAGGGTTTGGTCAGGATCAAGAGGTCGCCGGGCCGGGCGCCGCCCTTGGGGACCGGGCGCTGGGCGAGGCCGGTGACGGTGAAGCCCAGGGTGAGCTCGGCGCCCTGGCTGGTGTGGCCGCCGACCACATCAGCGCCGGCGGCGGTGAAGACCTCCGCTGCGGCCTGCATCACCTCGGTCAGCATCCTTGCCTGCATCTCGGGCGAAAGGCGGGGCAGGATGACCTGGGCCAAGGCCACCTGCGGCTTCGCACCCATCGCCCAGATGTCGCCCAGGGCATGGATCGCGGTCAGTTCGGCCATCAGGCGCGGGTCGTTGGTGAAGGCGCGCAGATGGTCGGTGGTCAGCACCTGCACCCCGCCGATCACCCGCAGGATCGCGGCATCGTCGCCGGCCCCGGCGATGACCTCGGCCCTTTGGGGCGCGGGCAGGGCCGCCAGCAGGGCCGAGACCCCGACAGCGCCGACCTTGGCACCGCATCCGCCGCAGAGGGGCTTGTCGCCCAGGGCCTCGGCCAGGCCCAGCACGGCGGGGGAGGGCAGGGCCGGGGGCGCCATCGCCGGGAAATCCTCGAACTTCGCCATGAACTTGCCGTCGATCCGATCTTTCAGCCGCCAGAGCCAACCGCCACCGGCGCGCAGTCCCCATTTGTCGGCCAGCGCCGTCTTCTGCCCGAGCGAGATCAGCTTGAGGTAATCCTTTTGCGGTTTGAACGGCTGCAGGGGGGCGCCGGTCAGGCTGGCGCGCAGGTTCTGCAAAAGGACGGGCGCGGCGCGGACGGCATAGACCCCGGCCTTGGGGCGCGGGGCGGTGGTCAGATGGGCGCAGTCGCCGGCGGCGAAGATCAGGGGGTCGGAGCTGCGCAGGCTTGCATCGACGGCGACATAGCCCTCGTGCAGGTCCAGCCCGGTTTCGGCGAGCCAGCCCTGCGGGCGGGCGCCGGCCACGGTCAGGGTGAAATCCGAAGGCAGCGCGCTGCCGTCCAGCAGGTGGACGCGGTCGGCCTCGGCCCGGGTCGGGGATTGGGCTTTCAGCAGGGTCACGCCCTCGGCCTGCAGGGCGCGGGTCAGGGCGGCGCGGCTGGCGGTGGAGAGATGCGGCAGAAGCTGCGGGCCGCGGTCGACCAGGGTGACCGCGGGCTTCGCCCCGGTCTGGCGCAGGCGGTGGGCGGTGGCCAGCGCCAGCTCCACCCCACCCACCCCACCGCCGATCACCACGACGCGCGGTTCGGGCAGGGCGCGGGCGACGAAAGCCTCCCACTCCCGGGCATAGGCGCCAAGGGGTTTGGCGGCGTGGGTGTGTTCGGCAAAGCCGGGCAGGTCGGGCAGGTCCGAGGTGATGCCGATGTCAAGGGAGGCGAGGTCATAGGGCAGGGGCGCACGCCCGGCGAGGTGGATCATTTGCGCGGAACGGTCGATGCCCGTCGCACGGTCGAGGATCAGCCGCGCCCCGGCGAAACGGGCGAGGCGGACGAGGTCGATCAGGATCTCCTCGCGCCGGTAGTGGCCGGCGATCAGGCCGGGCAGCATGCCGGTATAGGGCGCCACCGGATCGGGGTTGATCAGGGTCAGGCGCACCCCGGGCAGGGGCTTCATCGCCCACATCCGCAGAACGAGCGCATGGGCATGGCCGCCCCCGATCAGCACGAGGTCACGGAGGAGGGGCAGGGTCGTCTCTTGCATCGCGCACTTTCCTGAACGTCGCGGAGGACCCTAACCGGGCGCACCGGCCTTGGCGAGGGAACAGGCGTTGCAAGGCGTCCCTTCGTGGTCTAGCCATGGCGCATGGCCCAAAGACAGCGCATCGAGGTCAAACAAAGCCTGCGGCTGAAGCTTTCCGTCGGGCTTCGGGCCTCGATCGACATGCTGCTTCTGGATGCCGCGGGCCTGAGCCGTCAGATCGAGGAGCAGGCCGCCGAGAACCCCAGCCTGATCCTGACCGCGCCGCAGCCGCGCGACTGGCTGCCGCGCTGGGCCGGGGCCTTGCCGGGCGGGGCGCGGGCCGAGCCTGCGGGCGCCGAGATGGTCGCAGGCCCGGGGCCGAGCCTGATGGCCCATGTGCTGGCCGAGATCGACCGCCGCATCAAGACCCCGCAGGAGCGCCGGATCGCGCTGCTTCTGGCCGAGGCTTTGGCGCCCTCGGGCTGGATCGACCGGCCGCTTCTGACCATCGCCCACGAGGCCGGGGCGCGGATCGCCGAGGTGGAGGCCGTGCTCTACCGCCTGCAGGAGACCGAGCCGGTCGGGCTTTTCGCGCGCAACCTGGCCGAATGTCTGAAGCTTCAGGCGCAGGAGGCCGGGGTCTATGACCCGGAGATGAAGCTGATCCTCGCCAACCTCGACCTCTTGGCGCGCGGTGCCACGGCGCGGCTGGCCCAGATGGCGGGCGTGGCCGAGCCGGAGATCCTGCGCCGCTTCCGCACGATCCGGACAATGAACCCCAAGCCGGGCACCGCCTTCGAACCCCTGATGGCCGACACGCTGCGCGAGCCGGATCTGGTGGCCCGCAAGCGCGCCGATGGCAGCTGGCAGATCGCGCTGAACGGCAGCGCCCTGCCGGAAATGCGGATCGAGGCCAAGGCGGGCAGCGCCGAGAACCGCGCCGCGGCAAAGCTTCTGGAACGTCTGGTCCGCTCGCGCAACGAAACGCTGCTGCGCGTCGGGACCGAGATCCTGCGCCGCCAGCAGCCCGCCCTGTCACAGGGGGCCAGCCACCTGCAGCCGATGACCATGGCGGAGGTGGCCGCAGCGCTGGATCTGCACGAAAGCACGGTCAGCCGGGTGGTGGCCGGGGCCTCGGTCGACACGCCCTGGGGCAGCTGGTGGCTGCGCAAGCTGTTCAGCCGGGCGCTGGGGCCGCAGGAGGGCGCAGGGGGCGGCGCGCCGGGCCTGTCGGCGGCGGCGCTGCGCGAGCTTTTGACCCGCAAGGTCGCAGCCGAGGATTGCGCCGCCCCCCTGACGGACGAGGCGCTGGCCGCAAGCCTCGCCGCCGATCTGGGCGTGACCATCGCCCGCCGGACGGTGGCCAAGTACCGCACGATGCTGGGCATTCCACCTGCGCACCGCCGCAGGCAGCGCGGGGCTTAAGCCGCAGGCTATTCCTCGACCTTCAACAGGATCTTGCCGACATGGCCGGGCGCCTCGATCCGCCAATGGGCGGCGGGGGCCTGGGGCAGGGGATATTCGCTGTCGATCACCACCTTGAACTTGCCCGCCTCGATCATCGGCCAGACATGCGCCTCGACCTCGGCGGCGATGCGGGCCTTGGCGAGGTCGCTTTGCGGGCGCAGGGTCGATCCGGTCAGGGTCAGGCGGCGCATCATCAGCTCGGCAAAGTTGGCCTCGATCTTGGAGCCCTGCAGGAAGGCGATCTGCACCAGCCGCCCGTCATCCGCCAAGGCGGAAAGGTTGGTCGAAAGGTAGGGCCCGCCCACCATGTCGAGGATCAGATCCATCCCGCCGAACTTCTTGAGGAGGGCACCCCATTCCTCGGACTTGTAGTTGATGCCGCGCTCGGCCCCGAGCTTTTCGCAGATGCGCGCCTTGTCGTCATTGCCGGCGGTGGCAAAGACCCGCGCGCCCAAGGCCTTTGCAATCTGGATCGCGGTCACGCCGATGCCCGAGGTCCCGCCATGGACGAGGAATTTCTCCCCCCCCTTCAACCCGCCGCGCATCACCATGTTGGACCAGACGGTAAAGCAGGTCTCGGGCAGGCAGGCGGCTTCGCGCAAGGACAGGCCCTTGGGGATCGGCAGGGCATGGGTTTCCGGGCAGGCGGCATATTCGGCATAGCCGCCCCCGGCCAGCAGCGCGCAGACCTGATCGCCGATCTGCCAGCGCGTGCAGCCCGGCCCCATCGCCACCACGGTCCCCGAACATTCGAGGCCCGGCAGGGGCGAGGCGCTGGGCGGTGGCGCATAAAGCCCGGCGCGTTGCAGGGCATCGGGCCGGTTCACCCCGGCATAGGCCACGCGGATCACGATCTGGCCGAGACCGGGCACCGGCACCGGCACGGACACCGGGCTCAGCACATCCGGCCCGCCGGGGGCCGCAATCTCCATCGCCAGCATCGCATTCGACATGGTCATTTCAGAGGCCTTTCCTTGAGAGATGCCCGCGACAGATGCCCGGGCAGGTCATCCGCCTTTTGTGGCGCATGTATCCTTTCCAAAATCCTCAGAGGTCCAGCCAAAAGTGCCTTTCCCAGCGGATTTTCACGAAATCCCGCCTTGGCCTTCTCGAAGGCCATCACATTGGCGATGCGGCGGTCGAGAAAGGCCCAGGTTTCGGACTGCCCCTCGCTGTCATCGCCAAGCCAGTAGAGGACGGTCGCCCCATAGACCGCCGAAAGGGTGGCGCGCTTGGAATACCAGTTCACATCGGTGGAAGTGTCGCCAAGCGCCGTCCAGATCGCATCCGCCGTGCCCCAGATCGCCTGCGCCCCCTCGGCGGCATGGGCGGGCAGGGCGAAAAGCGTGGTGCCGCGGCGCACCACCTCGCGGTCAGCGCCTTCGAGCCGCAGGCGGACGGCCTTGGTGACCCTCTCGCGGAAACGCAGGGCGGAAAGGTCGGACTGGCCGAGGGCGCGCACCATCTCGCGGTCGCCGGCGTGGTGATAGGCGAGGGCCAGGTCGATGCCGCCCCGTGGCAGCAGGGCATGGGCCAGACCGGGCGCCACGCCTGATTCGGCAATCGCCGCCTTCAGCGTCGCCTCTGACCAGCCGTCGAAGGTGACATGCGGCAAAGCGGCTTTCACCAGCTTTTGCAGGGCGATATCCCGCTCGGTCGTGGGGTCTGTCTCGGCTTCCATCGTCGGTCTCCCAAGCTTTTGTGGACAAGCGCCGCCAGCTTTGCTAAGCGCGGCGAGCCTGCACATCAGTGCAACTCTAGCTTAGGAAGGTGGTGACAACCACATGCAGGTCAGCGTCCGTGACAACAACGTTGAGCAAGCCCTCCGGGCCCTCAAGAAAAAGCTGCAGCGCGAAGGCGTGTTCCGCGAAATGAAGCTCAAGCAACATTTCGAGAAGCCCTCCGTCAAGAAAGCGCGCGAGCAAGCCGAAGCCGTCCGCCGTGCGAGGAAACTCGCTCGCAAGAAGCTTCAGCGTGAAGGCGGTCTCTAATCAGACCGCCGGTCTTGAGAAAAGGCCAGCGTAAGCGAACACTGGGGCAGCGATGCCCACCCGATCAACCCCCGTCCGCAAGGCCGGGGGTTTTTCTTTGCGCAGGGTCGCGGAGGGGTGCCGGATGCGCCAAGGGCAGAGCGGGCTGCAGGTTCTGGACGAACTCGCGGCGCAGCTTTGGACCCGGTCGAGGCCTGTGTCCCGCCGCAGCGCCACCGCATTGTAACAGGCCTTGGCGCAACTTGCGCCGATGGAAGCCAGCCCCTATCACTTTGCCATGAGCAAGGACCTCGACCCCATAGACCGCCGTATCCTGAACGAGCTGCAGCGCGATGGACGGCTCACCCATCAGGAGCTGAGCGAGCGGGTCAACCTCTCGCCCACGCCTTGCGCGCGGCGCGTGCGGATTCTGGAGGAGAAGGGCTATATCACCGGCTATTCCGCGCTGGTGGACGAGGCCAAGATGGGCTTCGGCTTCACCGTCTTCGTCTCGGTCCAGCTGGACCGGCAGATCGACGAAAGGCTGGTCACCTTCGAGAAGGCGCTGGCGGGCTTTCCCGAGGTGGTGGATTGCTGGCTGATGACCGGCACGCGGGATTACCTGCTGCGGATCGCGGTGGCCGACCCGCAGGAGTTCGAGCGCTTTCTGACCGGACGGCTGACCAAGGTGCCCGGCGTCGCCTCGCTGGAATCCTCAATCCCGATCCGCCGCGTCAAGGGCCGCCAGTCGCGGCTGGCCTGAAAGGGCTTGTCCCACGGGACCTTGGCCGCAGGGGCAGGGCTGTTTCCGATGAGGGGGAGGGTGCCCGGCCGGGAGCCTTGCTCCGGTTTGTTTGCGAAGATCGCGGAGGGCGATCATCCAGATGCCCTGTTCCGGTCACCTGACCATCGCCCGCTGGCCGTTACAAATCGGGGGCCGGTCTTTCACGGCCCCCGGGTCGCGGGTCAGGATTTGGGTCCAGTCTGGGGTCAGGATTTGGGTTTGTCCGGTTGCGCCGGCGCCTTGGGGTCGCTCAGGATGCCGGTCAGGCCCTCGTCGAAGTTCATGCCAAGCTCTTCGCCCAGCTTCTTCATCGCCGGCAGCTGCAGGGCCGCCCCGAGCATCGCGTCGAAGGCCTGGTTGACCGGGGCCTTGTTCGCATCGCCGCCCCCGGCGTTCGCGCCGAGGCCGTTGATCTGGTTGATCCGGATGAAATCGATCTTTTCGGCAGGCTTGACCATCTCGGCAACGATCTGCGGCATGGCCTCCAGCTTGGCCAGGGCGATCCGCAGGGCGATGATCTCGGGAGAGAGGGTGTTTTCGGAATTGGCCAGCGCTTGGCGGCCTTCAGCCTCGGCCAGAAGGTCGGTCTTCTTGGCCGCGGCGCGGATCGTCAGGGCGTCGGCCTCGCCTTGGGCGAACTCGCGGGCGGCGGCGGCGCGGTCCACGGCGGCGGAGCGTTCGGCACCGGCGGCCAGCTGGATCTTGGTCGCCTCGCGTTCGGCCTCGCGGCGGGCTTCGATCACCGCAATCTCGCGGTTCCGCTCGGCCACGGCGATGGCGCGCGCGGTTTCGATGGCTTCCGCCGCCTTGGTCGCCTCGGCGCGCGCTGCGTCGGCCGAGGCCCGCGCCCGGCTTTCCGCCTCGGATTTCTCGGCGATGATGATCTGGCGGTCCTGGTTGGCCACCTCGATATCGCGTTCCTTGGTGATCTGCGCCTCTTCGATCGTGCGGGCGCGGGCGATTTCGGCGGATTTGATGTCCTGCTCGCGCTTGATCCGGGCGCGTTCGGTTTCGGATTCCGCCTGTTCGCGGGCCTGGGCCAGTTGCGAGTTCTGCGCCGCCTTCATCAGGTCGATTTCCTGAACCCGGGCAAGGCGCGCCTCTTCCTGGTCGCGCGCGATCTGAAGCTTGCGCTTCTCGCCCTCCATCATCGACAGCGCCACCGAAACCTCGGCCTCGGCGTCGATCTCGGCGCGTTCCTTCTTCGACTTGGCGATCACCTCGGCCAGTTTGCGCATACCGACGGCGTTGAAGGCGTTGTTTTCGTCGAGGGCGCCGAAGGGCGTCTGGTCCAGCGCGGTCAGCGAGACGCTTTCCAGCTCCAGCCCGTTCTTCAACAGGTCATTGGCGACGGTGTTCTGCACCTCCTGGACAAAGGTGGTGCGGTTCTCGTGCAGCTCGTCCATGGTCATCCGGGCCGCCACCGCGCGCAAGCCGTCGATCAGCTTGCCCTCGATCATCTCGCGCAGCAGGTTCACGTCGAAAGTGCGCGCGCCCAGGGTCTGTGCTGCGCGCGAGATCCCGTCTTCGGTCGCCTGGACCGAGACATAGAACTCCACACCGACATCCACCCGCATCCGGTCCTTGGTGATCAGCGCCCCTTCATCGGCGCGCTTCACCTCCAGCCGGAAGGTCTTCATGTTGACCGGGCTGATTTCGTGCAGCAGGGGCAGTACGATCACCCCGCCATCCATGATCACACGCTTGCCACCGGCGCCGGTCTTGACAAGGCTGACCTCGCGGCTGGCCCGGCGGTAAAGCCGCCCGAGGAGCACACCGATCAGCAAGAGGAAGACGACGACCGCCGCAATGGCGATTAACAAGGTCTTGAGGTCCATCAGGCGCAGCCTTTCAGAAGGGGAAAGTCATGACAGGGGCAGGATGCGCAGGCTCCAGCGGTCAGGCCCGAGCCTTTCGCGCAGGGTAAGAACTTCGGTGCCCTCGCCGATCTCATCGCTCGGGCTGAAGGGTTCGCAGCGCATGTAGTGGATGTTGCCATGCCGGTCGCGCAGGCGGACCTCGGCGGCAGAGCCGGCCCTTGCGGTGCCCTGGGTGACGACCCCGCGCAAGCCGCCCATGAACTGCGCCGAGGTGGCGCTGGTTTCGAGGCGCGGCACGAAGCGGCCGAAGACTTTCGCGAATTGGCGGGTGAAGATCAGGCCTGCGGCTGCCGCAAGAAGGGCCACCAGAGAGGTCGGCAGCGCGCTGGCAGTCAGGGCCTGGAAGAGATACCCGCCAAGGCCAAAGCTGAACAGCATCGCGGCCAGCCAGATCATCAGCGGCATATCGTGCAAGCCGATCGCGGCCATGAACCCGGTTTCGGGAGCGCTCGGTTCCACCTGGTTCAAAGCGGCGCTCGCCTCCAGCAGATGCGGCACATCCGGCGTCGCCCCATGTGCGAGGTCGAACTGCGCATGCAGGGCCGCAACCTCGCCTGGGATCTCCGTGTCAAGGTCGTGACCATGCAGCGAAACGCCGAGGAGGACGAAGACAGATTCCAGAAGCAGCAAGGCAGCCATCAACCCCAGCGCGAACGTGAAAGGCGCATAGGCGGCAGACAAGGCTTGATCCATCAAAGGGCCTCAGGAATTCCTCACCCCTCATAAGATGGTGAGCGATCGCCGCAGCGCAAGCGGTAACTGCAGAAGTTGATGGATTCTGCCTCCGATCTTCAGCCTGTTGAGGAGGCTCCGGTTGCGCCGTTGTCAGGAAAGAAGGGTTGAGGAGATGACCATGGCTTGCGGCAGACGCCCCGACACGACCCTCGCGGACTGCAGAGTGCTGCCAGGCGAATGGCGCAAAACCCCCGCGGCAACGGGAAGATCCCTCTGCAGGGCGTCAGAAATTCGACAGCGATTTCAAGGGGGGAAAGGTGGTGCCCAGAGCCGGAATCGAACCAGCGACACGCGGATTTTCAATCCGCTGCTCTACCAACTGAGCTATCTGGGCCCATGTCAGGTGGCCGGTTGGCTTCCCTGCGGGTGGCGGTCTGATACGTCAGGGGATCGGGGCTGTCCAGAGGGGTTTCGAAGAAAAATGCGTCTGGAGGCGTGATTGGCGACGGATCGGGGTGAAGGGTTATTGCGGGCGGCGGGGCGGGGGCGGGGGATCGGTGTCCTCGGGCGGCAGGTCGTCTTCCACCTCGGGGCCGGGGATCACATAGGAGGCGGTCAGCCAGCGCCCCAGATCGACATCGGCGCAGCGGCGCGAGCAGAAGGGGCGGTACTTGGCATCCACCGCCTTGCCGCAGATCGGGCAGCTCATGGCAAAAGGCTCGCCAGTGGCAGGCGGTCGCGCTTGCGGGTCAGTTCGTAAAGGCCGAGCGTCGTCCAGCCGGCGAGGTTGGCCTCGCCGCCCTCGGCCTTGAAGGCGGCCTTGATGACCTGGTCGAGGATGGCACGGTCCTTCTTCGCCATCGGGGCGAAATCGACCACGACCTGACCGCCAAGCCCGCGCAGGCGCAATTGGCGCGGCAGGTCGCGGGCGGCGGCGATATTGACCTTGAGGCTGGCGGCGGGCGAGGTGTCGTTGCCGGTGTTCACATCGACCGCCAGAAGGGCGCGGGTCGGCTCCACCATCATGTGGCCTTCGCCGAGGTTGACCCGCGGCACGCGCAGCGCCTCGATCAGGTCAAGGACCTCGTGGCTTTCGAAACCGCCCTCGACGACCTCGTCCGGGGCAGGGTCGCTCCAGTCGCGCCAGGCGGTATCCTGGGCGGAGGCGCCTTCCAGCAACAGTTCCGGACCGCCGTCGAGGTCGGCCAGCACGGCGACCGACAGGGCGCGCAGTTCGGCGATCTCGTCGGTGATATCCTCGGGCTCGGCCGCCTCGGCGGCGGAGCGGACGATCAGGCCCAGTTGCGGGTCGGCGCCGGACATCGCGGCATCGGCCAGCGCCTGCAGATCGTCGCGCAGGGCCTCGTCGCGGATCCGGCGCGAGATGTTGATGCCGGGCGCACCCGGCGTGACGATGGCAAACCTGCCCTTGAACAGAAGGCGCGAGGTGACGGGCAGGGCCTTGCCAGGCTCGGCGGGGCCGGTGACCTGCACCAGAAGGCGCTGGCCGGGGGCCAGCCCGTCGGTCTGGCGCAGAAAGCCCGATTCGCCGCCGGGGAGTTTCACGAACATGCCCCCCATGCCCTTCATCGGGCGGTCGGCCACGGCGCGGTAGATGGCGCCGGTCAGGGGGGTATCATCCTCGGGGTCGATCAGCAGATCCTGCAGAACCCCGTCCACGACGAGGGCCGCGGCCTTGCGCCCCTCGATCTCGTCCAGAATGATCACGCGGCCCTTCATGACGCTCTCCACACCGGGTAGCCCGCAGCCTGCAGAAGGGCGGCGGTTTCGGCAAGGGGCAGGCCGACGATGCCGGTGAAACTGCCCGAAATCCACGGGATGAAGGCGCCCGCCGCGCCCTGGATGCCATAGGCACCCGCCTTGCCCTGCCAGTCGCCCGAGGCGATGTAGCTCTCAAGCTCGACCTTGGACAAGCGCTTCATCTTGACGGCAGAGACGCAGTCCCGGCTCCAGATCCTGTCGCCCCGCCGCAGCGCGACCGAGGTGATCACCTGATGCCGCCGCCCGCCAAGCGCCGTCAGGAAAGCGGCAGCTTCCGCCGCATCGCGGGGTTTGCCGAGGATGCGGCGCCCGATGGCCACGGTCGTGTCGGCGCAAAGCACCAGATCTTCGGGGCCTGCCGCCACCGCCAGGGCCTTTTCGCGCGCGATACGGGCGCAATAGGGCAGGGGCAGTTCGCGCGGCTTGGGGTCTTCATCGATGTCGGGGGGCAGAATCGCGTCAGGCACGATTCCCAGTTGCGCCAGAAGTTCCTTCCGGCGCGGGCTGGCAGATCCGAGGATAAGTCTCACGATAACCTTCCGTACGGGCGACTTCCGCACGAAAGACGCAGGCGACCGCGTCTTGCGCAGCGATCCGCGCTCACTTGAACCGGTAGTTGATACGGCCTTTCGACAGGTCGTAGGGGGTCATCTCGACCTGCACCTTGTCACCTGCCAGAACACGGATGCGGTTCTTGCGCATCTTGCCTGCCATCACCGCGATCAATTCATGGCCATTGTCGAGTTCAACCTTGAATGTCGCGTTGGGCAGGAGTTCTTTCACGACACCGGGGAATTCGAGAAGTTCTTCCTTGGCCATGGTCTCTCCAAATAGGGTTGGCCCGCGTCCGGAGGGGTCGCAGGCGTGGCGGCCATATGCGCCTGTTTTTGGGCCGTTTCAAGAGGAAAGTGGGGGATAAGCCCGCTCTGCTGCAGATGCAGCTTGCCAAGATGCTTGAACCCGGGGAAGGGCTGCGTTAGGTCGCGCTTCTTTCGCAGGAACCAAGAGGGCCGGTCATGACCAAAGTCGTCAAAATCGGGATCGGCAGCATCGTTCTGGGGCTGGTGGTCCTGGGGCTGAAGCTGGTGGCCTGGGCGATGACCGGGTCGGTCGCGCTTCTGTCGGATGCCTTGGAAAGCACGGTCAACGTGGTGACGGCGATCGCGGCCCTGGCGGCGATCCGGGTCGCGGCCCTGCCGGCCGATGCGAACCACCCCTACGGCCACCACAAGGCCGAGCTGTTTTCGGCCATCCTCGAAGGGGTGATGATCATCGTGGCGGCGCTGGTGATCCTGCATCAGGCCTGGGGCGCGCTGCAGGCGCCCCGCGCGCTGGAGGCGCCTTTGCGCGGGCTTCTGGTCAACGGGGCGGCCTCGGTGCTGAACGCGGTCTGGGCCTGGGTGCTGATCCACCATGGCCGGCGGGCGCGCTCACCGGCGCTGGTGGCCGATGGCAAGCACCTCTACCTCGATGTCGTCTCCTCGGTCGTGGTCACCCTCGGCGTGCTTCTGGCGATCGAGACCGGCTGGTCCTGGCTCGACCCGGCGCTGGCCGCGCTGGTGGCGCTCAACATCCTGTGGTCGGGCTGGCGGGTGATGCAGGAAAGCCTCTCGGGCCTCCTGGACGAATCGCTCTCGGGCGAGGTGCTCTCCGAAGTGCGCCGCGTCATCGCGACCGAGGCGGTGGGTGCCGTCGAGGCGCATGATCTGCGCACCCGCGCCGCCGGCGCCGCCACCTTCATCGAATTCCACCTCGTCGTCCCCGGCGCCATCACCGTGTCCGAGGCGCATGACATGTGCGACCGCGTCGAGGCCGGCCTGAAGGCGTTGGTCGAAGGCTGCATCGTCACCATCCATGTCGAGCCCGAATTCAAGGCCAAACACAGCGGCATCGTCGTCCTCTGACCCGAAGTCGCCCCCCGGCCCCCCCGTCTTCATTGGTCCATAAATATCCCACGGGGGTGCGGGGGTGTGAAACCCCCGCTCCGCCAGATCGACCAGCACCCCGCCTCAGATCCGGAACAGGGGCTGCAACAACCGCGGCAAGAAGGCGTTGAACCGCAAGGGCGCATCGGTTGCCGCGAGGCAGATGCAATCCTCGCCCGCCTCGGCCACCGGCGTATGTTCCAGCTCTTCGCCGGCAATCTCCAGATCGCCCGGCCCGAAGCGGTCGGTCGCATCGCGGAAGGCGCCGCGCAGGACGAGGGTCAGCTCGGTGCCGCGGTGGCCGTGGTCGGGGACCGCCTGGCCCGCCGGGATGAACAGCAACCGGGCCGAGGCGCGGCGCGAGGTGGGCAGGATCGCCTGGCGCACCCCCATGCCAAGGCTGCGCCATTTCACCTGGTCCAGATCGCCGCCGATGTAATCCAGCACCGGCGCGGGAAGCGCGCCCGTGCGGCGCTGCGGCGGCAGCGGGGCCGCGGCCACCGGCGCCTCCAGCCGCGCCATGACGCGGGCCAGGCTGTCATCGCTCATCGCGACTGCCGGCGTCGCGTCGATCACCGCGCCGCCCAGCGCCTCGAAGGCGGCGGCCCGGGCGCGGCATTCGTCGCACATCGAGATATGGGTGGCCACGACCAGCCCGAAGGCCTCGGGCAGGGTCCCCGCGGCATAGTTCCTCAGGAGGGCGTCGTTCAGGTGGTGCCTGATCTGCATCATCGTCAGCTTTCACTCATGCGGGCGCGCAGGCGGTCGAGGGCCAGCCTGATCCGCGATTTGATCGTGCCCAGGGGCAATCCGGTTTCCGAGGCGATCTCGGAATGCGAGAGGTCGCCGTAAAAGGCCCGCTGGATCAGGCTGCGCTGCTTTTCGGGCAGGTCGGCCAGGGCGGCGGTCAAGAGGCGGCTTTCCTCGGCGGCGGCGTAGATTTCGGCCTGGTCGGGCTCTTCCGAGCGGTCCCAGGGCGCGGCTTCGGGTTCGGGGCGGCGGTCGCGGCGGATCATGTCGATCATCCGGTTGCGCGCGATGGTGAAGACCCAAGTGGCGACCGAGGCGCGTTCGGCGTCGAACTGGCCCGCCTTGTGCCAGAGGGTCGCCATCACATCCTGGGCGCATTCCTCGGCCAGCGCCGCCCCGGCGCCCGATTTCATCAGGTAAGCCTTCACGCGGGGCCCGAAATGCCGGAACAGCGCGGCAAAGGCCGCGCGGTCGCCGCGGTCGCGCACCGCCAGCATCAGCGCCGTCCAGTCGGTCTCTTGCCCGAGGCTCACCCCTTGCATCCCCTTTGCCCGCGCAACCACCTCTGCGCTCCCCCGCGCACCATAGGGGCGCGGGGTCTGGCGTCCATGCCGTATTTCAAAGGGGGGCGTTTCCATCAACATGAAACTTCTACGCAGGCCCGCCGTAACTGGATCAGTAGCTGGATCACAAGGGCCGGATCAAAGGGCGGGGCTGGAAATTTTGCTGATCCAATCGCGCCTTGCCCGCGTAACATCTTAAAACCATAAGGGAGCCGCCATGCCATTCGAGACCTCTTCCGCCCCGTCGCGCCGGATCGCCGTCATCGGCGGCGGCATCTCCGGGATGGCCGCTGCCCATCTTCTGGCGGGCGATCACGCGGTGGTTCTCTTCGAGGCGGGGGCGCGGCTCGGGGGCCATGCCCATACCGTGATGGCGGGCAAGCGGGGCGATCAGCCGGTGGACATGGGTTTCATCGTCTTCAACCGGGTGAATTACCCGCTGCTCTGCGGGCTGTTCGACAAGCTTGGCGTGCCGATGGTCGAAAGCGACATGAGCTTTGGCTGCTCGATCCAGGGCGGCAAGCTGGAATATGGCTTGCGCAACCTCAATGCCCTCCTCGCACAGCGCCGCAACCTCCTGAACCCGAGCTATGCGCGGATGCTGGTCGATATCCTGCGCTTTCACCGCGAGGCGGATCAGGTGATCACCCAGGGCATGACGCTCGGCGGCCTTCTGTCCACCATGCGCCTTTCGGATGCCTTTCGCGACAATTACATCGCGCCCTTTACCGGGGCCATCTGGTCCACCCCCGCCGCCGGCATGATGGATTTCCCGGCCGAGGCGCTGATCCGCTTCTTCAAGAACCACGGGCTGATGGGGGTTTTCAAGCATCATCAATGGTATACGGTGAAGGGCGGCTCCGTCGAATATGTCTCGCGGCTGGAGGCGGATCTCACCCGGCACGGCGTCGACATCCGCCTCGGCGCGCCGGTGGCCGCCGTCCGCCGCGTGCCGCAGGGCGTGACGATCCGGGCCGAGGGCGGCGACTGGGAGGCCTTTGACGAGGTGATCTTCGCCACCCATTCCGACGACACGCTGCGCCTTCTCTCCGATGCCACCGGGGCCGAACGCGCCGCCCTTTCGGCGGTCAGCTACCAGCCGAACGAGGCGATCCTGCATGCCGATCCCAGCCAGATGCCCCGCTCGCGCCGGGCCTGGTCCAGCTGGAACTATGCCGAGCCGGCCGGCCCGCGCCCCGACCGCATCGATCTGACCTACTGGATGAACTCGCTTCAGCCGATCCCGCAGGACGACCCCCTCTTCGTGACGCTGAACCCCAACCGCCCGATCCGGGAAGAGCTGATCCATGCGGTCAAGACCTTCCGCCACCCGGTCTTCGACCATGCCGCGCTGGCGGCGCAGGGCAAAATTCGCGCGATGAACGGCCAGTCCTCGACCTGGTTCTGCGGCGCCTGGATGCGCAACGGCTTTCACGAGGACGGCTTCGCCTCGGCGGCCGAGGTGGTCACCGCCCTGCGCGCCAGCCTGCCGCTGCGCGAGGTCGCATGAGCGTGCTCCACCTCCCCGGCCAGACGACCCATGCCCGCAAGGGGCAGATCGCCAATGCCTTCCGTTATGGCGTGGATTACCTGCTTTTGGATGCCGAGGGGCAGGGTGGCCCGCGCCTCTTTTCGCGCAACCGCCGCAATCTGGCGGCGATCCACGATGCCGACCATGGCGGCGCGCCGGGGCAGGGGCGCGGTCCCCTCTGGGTGCGCGAGGTGCTGGCGCGTCACGACCTTCCCGCACCCTCCCGCATCCGCCTTCTGGCCCAGCCGCGCATCTTCGGCCATGTCTTCAACCCGGTGGCCTTCTGGCTGTGCGAGGATGACACCGGCCTGCGCGTGATGATTGCCGAGGTGACCAACACCTATGGCGACCGCCATTCCTACCTTTGCCACCGCGAGGATCTGGCCCCGATCGGGCCGGAAGACCGTCTGACCGCACGGAAGATCTTCCATGTCTCGCCCTTTCAGACCGTGGCGGGCGGCTATGTCTTTCGCGTCGATCTGCGACAGGACCGCCTGCGCATCGTCATCGACTTCACCGCCGGGGCCGAGGGGCTGACCGCCACGCTCTCCGGCCCGCTCCGCCCCCTGACCAATGCGGGCCTTCTGGCCGCCATGCTGCGCCGCCCCTTCGGCGCGCGCCGGGTGCTGGCGCTGATCCACTGGCAGGCGCTGAAACTGGCGCTCAAGGGCGCCGCCTTCCGCCCCCGCCCAAAGCCCCCCGAACAGGAGGTGTCGTGATGCTGCCGCTCCTCGCCACCGGCTTTGTCGCAGGCCTTGCCGCCAGTCTGGGGGCGGCGCTTGCCCTGCCGCGGATCGCGGGCTTTCGCAGCCAGCGCCTCGCCGATTTCGCGGGCAAAGGCCCGCAGTTCGACCCGCGCCAGCACCTTTCCGGCCCGATCCTCTGCGAGGGGATGATCTATGGCCCGCTGGGCCGCCTCACCTCGCGCTTCGTCGCGGATATGGAGGGGCGATGGACGGGCAATCGCGCCAGCCTGACCGAGGAGTTCACCTATGACAGCGGCGCCCGGCAGAACCGAGCCTGGGCGCTGACCCTGGGCAACAACGGCGCGATCCGGGCCGAGGCCGAGGACATCGTCGGCCCCGGCATCGGCCGTTGCGAGGGCCCGGCCTGCCAGATGCGCTACCGCCTGCGCCTGCCCGCCGAGGCGGGCGGCCATCTCTTGGATGTCGAGGACTGGATGTACCTCGCCCCCAATGGCACGATCCTGAACCGCAGCCAGTTCCGCAAATTCGGCGTCAAGGTGGCCGAGCTGATCGCCACCATGCGCCCGGCCGCGCGATGACGGACCTGCGGGGCAAAAGCTACTGGCTCATCGGCGCTTCGGAGGGCCTCGGTCTGGCCGTGGCCCGGCAGATGCACGGGGCGGGGGCACGGCTGATCCTCTCCGCCCGCAATGCCGAGCGGCTGGCCGAGGTCTGCGCCAGCCTGCCCGGCGCGCGGGCTTTGCCGCTTGATGTCTGCGATGGCGATGCCGTGGCCCGCGCTGCGGCTGAGGCGGGGGCCGTTGACGGGATGATCTGGCTCGCCGGGGTCTATTGGCCAATGACGGCGCAAGCGGTTGAGGCGGACAAGCTCACCCAGATGGCCGAGGTCAATTTCACCGGCTGTGCCAGGCTTCTGGGCGCGGTCCTGCCGGGGATGGTGGCGCGGGGTCAGGGGCATATCGTGCTGACCGGCTCGCTGTCCGGATTTCGCGGCCTGCCCGGCGCGCTGGGGTATCAGGCGAGCAAGGCCGGCGTCATGGCCCTGGCCGAATGTCTTTACGCCGACCTGCGCGGCTCGGGCATCAAGGTGCAGCTCGCCAACCCCGGTTTCATCCGCACCAGGCTGACGGCGAAGAACGCCTTCGCCATGCCCTTTCTGATGGAGCCGGAGGAGGCCGCGGCGCAGATGATGACCCTGATGGCGGGCAAAAGCTTCAAGCGCAGCTTTCCCACGGTCTTCTCCTGGCTGTTCCGGCTTTCACAATTCCTGCCCGACTGGGCCTATTACCGGCTCTTTGCCCCGCAGAAATAGCAGAAATCCGATCTCAGCCCGGAATCTGCAGGCAAGCCATGTAGAACCCGTCCATCCCGCCGCGCTCGGCCCAATAATCCGGCCGCAGCCGAAGGCCCCGCTCGCCCATCCAGGCCGGGTCTATCCCCGCAACCTCGGGCCTCGTCATCACCAGCCCCGGATGGCGCGCCAAAGCGGCGGCCACCTGCGCCTCGCCCTCGTCCTGCAAAAGCGAGCAGGTGCAGTAGACCAGCCGCCCGCCCGGTTTGAGGAACCCCAGCGCCCGATCCAGAAGCCGCGCCTGCAGCTCCACCAGACCCGGAATGTCGCTGGCCTGGCGCAGGAAGGGCAGGTCGGGATGGCGGCGGATCGTGCCGGTGGCCGAACAGGGCGCATCCAGCAACACCGCGTCGAACAGGCCCTCGGGCTGCCATTGCAGAGCATCGGCGGTGACGATCTTCGCCGAGAGCTTCGTCCGCGCCAGGTTCTCGCGCAGCCGCGCCAGCCGCGGGCCAGAGATATCCAGCGCCGTCACCTCCGCCCCCGCGTCGGCCAGTTGCAGCGTCTTGCCGCCCGGCGCCGCGCAAAGGTCCAGCACCCGCAGGCCCGATACATCGCCCAACATCTTCACCGCCAAGGCCGCCGCCGCATCCTGCACCCAGAAGGCGCCCTCGGCATAGCCGGGCAGGGCCGAGACCTGGCCCCCCGGCGCCAGCCGCAGGCTGCCGGTCGGCAGGATCTCGGCGCCGGGGATGCTCTCGGCCGCCGTGCCGCGCCGCAGGGTCAGGTCGACCGGCGGTGTCGCAGCCTGGACCGCCTCCATCGCCGCCACCGCCACCTTGCCATAGCGCGCAACGAAAGCCTGCCGCATCCAGCCCGGCAGGCGCTGCACCGGGGCGCCGATCACCACCGGCGGGACGAACTTGCGCAGGACGGCATTGATCATCCCGGCGAGGCCCTGGGTCGTCTTGTCGCGCCGCGCCAGCTCCACGGCCGAATTCACCACGCCATGCGCCGCACCGCCCTCGGCGAGCTCGGTCACCGCCAGCCGCAGGATGTTCAGCGCGGCCAGGGGCGGTTCCTTGTGCAGATGGGCGCCCAGCATCCGGTCGATCGGCTCGGCCTGCCGCAGGACCGAGGAGGCCAGCCGCTGCGCCCGCGCCTTGTCGCCCGCCGAGAGGCCGGCCAGGGGCGCGTCACCCTGTTCCGCCAGCGAGGCGCCCTTTTCCAGCACCCCGCTCAGCAAAGCCAATACCGCCCGCCGTGCCGTCAAACCCTCTGCCATCGCGCGCCGCCCCTTGCCATCACTCTTGTCCTGATCTCCCTGCGCCTTATACAATAGGCCCGGCAATGCCAAGGAGAGGCCCATGTCAGACCCCCAAGCCCCCGCCGATCCACAGGACCTCCCCCCCGCCGCGCAACGCGCCCTGGCCGAGGCCGAGGCCCGCCGCGCCGCCGCCGACAAGACCCCGCTTCCCCCCGAACTCGGCGGCCCGAAGGGGCTGGAGCCGGTCCGCTACGGCGACTGGGAACGCAAAGGCCTCGCCGTCGATTTCTGACGCCCCCAAAATCCCCCCCGGCCCCCCCATTTCATTGGTCCATAAATATCCCACGGGGAGCGCGAGGGGTGTGAAACCCCTCGCTCCGCCGGTTCAGGCCCAGATCACCGGCTGGGTTTCATAGCCGATATACAGGGGATGTTTCGGCAGCCCGCCCTTGCTCAGCCCCAGATGGTGCAAGGGCCGCCCGGTCCCGCGCAACAGCGCCTCGACCGCCGCGCCGCGGCCCAGGTGCAGGCCATGGGTGCCCCAGGCGCAGATGACCCGGTCGGCCTCGGCGGCCATCTCGAGGATCGCCGCGTCATTCTCCGGCCCCACCGGATCGGGGGCGGCGCGCATCACCTTGGGGTCGGTGGCGCGATAGGCGAAGATATTGGCCACGGCAAAGCTGCCGAAGCCCAGGGTCCGCGCCCGCCGTTCGCAGCGCTCCACGGTGGGGTCGTTCTGCGTCTCGGTCGCGGTGGAGGGGTTCAGCATGACGAACAGCGCCCGCGCCGCCTGCGGCTCCCAAACCCGGATCAGGCGATAGCGATAGGCTTCATCGGGGGAATAGACCGCAAGGCTCGCCGCATCGCCCTTCTGATGCTGCCGGGTGATCAGGCCGGGCGTCATTCGGCATCAAGCACGAAAACCCGGCTTGGGTGGAACAGGCCAAGCTTCACCTCGCCCAGACCCAGGGCCTGGCCCTGATGCGCGGCCCAGACCTCGCCCTCGGCGCTGTCGAAGACCGCACCGGGGTTGCCGAGCCTGATCCGCCGCGCGCCATCGGCGGTGGCCTCGACCCGCGGCATATCGGCCAAGGCGGCCTCGATCGGCAGCAGCCGGCTCTCCAGCGTGCCCTCTTCGCCAAGGCGCAGGACCTCTTCCCACGTCAGCCCGTCTTCGGCGTCAAAGGGGCCGGACCAGGTCCGGCGCAGCCAATGGACATGGGCCAGCGTGCCCAGCGCGCGGCCCAGATCGCGGGCGATGGCGCGGACATAACCGCCCTTGCCGCAGACCATTTCCAGGACGACATGGTCAGGGTCCGGGCGCTCGACGATCTCCAGCGACTCAACCCACAAGGGCCTGGCGGCGAGTTCGAAGACCTCGCCCTCGCGCGCGAGGTCATAGGCCCGCGCGCCATCGACCTTGACGGCCGAGACTTGCGGCGGCACCTGCAAGATCTCGCCCCGGAAGGCGGCAAGCGCCTGGGCGATCGCCTCGGTCGTGGGGCGCAGATCGCTCGTCGCCAGCACCTCGCCCTCGGCATCGTCGCTGGTGGTCTCGGCGCCGAAGGTCACCTCGAAACGGTAGCATTTCAAGGCATCGGTCAGCACGGCCACGGTCTTGGTCGCCTCGCCGAAGGCCAGCGCCAGAACACCCGTCGCTGCCGGGTCCAGCGTGCCGGCATGGCCCGCCTTCTGCGCCTTCAAAAGCCATTTCACCTTGTTGACCACATCGGTCGAGCCCAGACCCGCCGGCTTGTCCACCACCAGCCAGCCCGAAAGCTTGCGGCCCTTCTTGGCGCGTCCCATGGCTCAGTTCTCCTCGACCAGACCGACGATGGGCCCGACGGCAAAGCCCGTACCGCGCCGCCCCAGATCCGCCGCATAAAGCCGCGAGATCGAGCCGTCGAAGTACAGCGCATTGGCTGCCCCCAAAGCGTCGCGGAAGAAGCGAGCGAAACGGTCGAAATTCACCGCCGAATCCGAGATGACGAACCAGGCCCGGCGCCCGTCGCGGCTGACGCCGACGCCGTTGCGGATGTGGAACGAATCCGAATCCGAGCGGAAGGCCGGGTGCAGCTTGCCGTCGATCACCAGCATCGGCCCCGATTGCGTCGCATAGCGGCAGTTGGCGGGTTTGGCGGCAAAGGCGCGGCTCTCGATCACGCGCAGCCGCGGCCCGATGCAGAAGACCCCGTTGGGCAGCAGGCCGAAGTTGCCCGGCCCGTCGGCGGTGACGATCTTGTGCTTTTCCTGGCCCTGCTCGACATAAAGCCCGACCGGGGACTGGTCCTCGTGGAACATGCCGGCATTCATCGCAAAGGCCAGATGCTGGCCCTTGGCCGCCAGATCGGCATCGACCCCGCTGAAGCCGCCATAGGGCTTGCCGCTGGCATCATTCAGGAACAGGCGCAGATCCTGACCGGCCCGCGCCTCGCAGGTGGTGAAGGGTGTGCCCTCGAAGGTGGAGGTGACACAGGCCGCCCCCGCCGGGCTGGCCATCAGGGCGAAAGCGAACAGAAGCGCGCGCATGGCGTCACGCGTCGCCATTCGGCTTTGCACCGCTCGGATCGTCCTCACCGTCCTCGGGGGCCGCCAGATCGCGCAGCACCGCCGGGTCAGAGAACATCCGCCGCGTCTCGTCCAGCCGGTCAAAGGTCTCGTCCCGGCGAAAGCGCAGATCGGGGGCATGGCGCAGGATGACCTCTTCCGAGACCTTCTTGCGGATGATGCCCTTGTGGCGCGACAGCGCCTCGATGGCGAGGTTGATGTCGCCGCTGCCCAGAAGAGGCATGACATAGACCGTCGCGATCTTGAGGTCGGAGGAGACCGAGACCTCGCCGATCGTGATCGACATGGCGTCGAAGGCCGGATCGTGGATCTCGCCACGCGACAGGATCTCCGACAGGCGGCGCCGGATCATTTCGCCCACGCGCAGCTGACGCTGGCCGGGCCCTCGGGATGTTTGTTTGACCATGGCGCTCCTTTAGGCCCAATTCGCCGCCACCGCAACTGCAAGGCCCGGGGGCCGGGGCCACTCCGGCAGGCTTTGGCACCCGGCGCGGCCTTCTGCCGCAAATCCGCGCCGTTTTCCTTGCAAAGCGCCCGCTGCTGGGCGAAAAGCCCTCAAGTTTCAGGAGGCGAAGATGAGCGACAAGCCCGGCATCGTGGTCACCGGCGCCTCGGGGCGCATGGGGCAAAGCCTCATCCGTCTGATCACGGCCTCCGACCGCTGGCAGCTGGTGGGCGCCATCGAGCGGGCCGGCAACCCTTGGCTCGGCCGCGACATCGGCGCCTGCATGGGGCTGGGCGATCTGGGGGTGACGGTCTCCGACGACCCCTTGCCCGCCTTCGCCCGCGCCCGCGCCCTGGTCGATTTTACCTCGCCTGCCGCCACCGTGGCCTTTGCCGGCCTCGCCGCCCAGGCCCGCCTCGTCCATGTCGTGGGCACCACGGGGCTGGAGGCTGAACACCACCGCCGCCTCGACCTTGCCGCGCCGCATGCCGTGGTCATCCAGGCCGGCAACATGAGCCTTGGCGTCAACCTGCTGACCCGCCTGACCCAGAAGGTCGCCCAGGCCCTGGATGAGGACTGGGACATCGAGATCGTCGAGGCGCATCACCGCATGAAGGTCGACGCCCCCTCGGGCACCGCCCTGATGCTGGGCCAGGCCGCCGCCACCGGCCGCGGCATCAGTCTGGAGGAGGCCAGGGTCTCCGGCCGCGACGGCATCACCGGCGCCCGCGCCCGCGGCACCATCGGCTTCTCCGCGATCCGCGGCGGCGATATCGTCGGCGAACACGACGTGATCTTCGCCGCCGATGGCGAGCGCATCACGCTCCGCCACGTCGCCACCGACCGCGGCATCTTCGCCCGGGGCGCGCTGCGCGCCGCGCTCTGGGGCCTCGACCAGAAGCCGGGCCGCTATGACATGATGGATGTGCTGGGCCTCTGACCCGCCCCGGTCAGACTCCCCCCCGCACCCCCCTTCATCCAGATCCAAATATCCCCGCCGGAGGCGCAGGCCCGCCACGGGCACAGCGGCAGGCCCCAAGAATCCACTTTCCTTTTCGCGCTTTTCCCCCTATAGGCCCGCATCCCCCCTGTCGGAGGGATGCCAAGGGCCTTGCTGGACGACATCCCGGCTCGTGCCGTCACACTCAACCTTTAGGAGATCCCGATGTCGATCACCGTTGAAGAAAAAGCCCGCCTGATCAAGGAATACGCGACCAAGGAAGGCGATACCGGTTCGCCGGAAGTCCAGGTTGCCATCCTGTCCTCGCGGATCGCGACCCTGACCGAACACTTCAAGTCGCACAAGAAAGACAACCATTCGCGTCGCGGCCTGCTGATGCAGGTGGCGCAGCGCCGCAAGCTCCTGGACTACCTCAAGTCCAAGGACGCCGCCCGCTACGCCGCGCTGATCGCACGCCTCGGCCTGCGTCGCTAAGCTTTCCCATCCGGGAAACCGCAACGCCCGTGGCGCAAGCCGCGGGCGTTTGCTTTTGTGCTATCGTCCGCCGGGGCAGGTCAGGAAGGGTTGCCGATGCTGATGGGATGGAACGCGCTGACCGGTTTTGCCACGCTGGTCTTTCTGGTGCTGTCCTTCATCGCCCATCCGCACTTGCGGCGCCGGATGCGGGCGGGCGCGGTGGCCAGTGGGCTGCTTTTCGCCAGTTTGCTGGCCGGGCCGCCCTTTGATGCGGTCGCGTGCGTGTTCCTGCTGGCGCTGGTGGTCTGTCTCGACTTCTTTGCCTTTCGCGAGATGCTCTAGACCCGTCTCCGCATACCGTCGCAATCCGCCCCGCAGATGTCGTGGCTGCCCGGTGCAGCCCGCGGCCCGCTCTGGCAGGGTGACGCCATGACCCTGCGCCCCTCTCCCCTGCTGTTTCTGGTGCTTGCCACCGGTTTGATCGTCACCTGGAGCTCGGGCTTCGTCGGCATCCGCTTCACCTCGGAGGTTGCGAGCGTGCCGCAGGTGCTGTTCTGGCGTTCCCTGGTCTCGGGACTAGGGCTTTTGCCGCTGGCCTTGCTGCGCGGACCGAAGATCACCCGCCGCGCGGTGATGGAGCAGGGGCTCTTCGCTTTTCTGGGGATGTTCCTGTACCTCGGCGGTTTCGCCCTTGCCATCGGCCAGCGCGTGCCGACCGGGCTGGTGGCCCTGATGGCCGATCTGGTGCCCCTGGCCATCGCGGTCCTGTCGGCGCCGATGCTGGGCCAGCCCTTGAGCGGGCGGCAATGGCTGGGCACCGGCATCGCCCTTCTGGGCGTGCTGGCGGTTTCGGCGGATGCGCTGGCCCTGGGGTCGGCGCCCGCCTGGGCCTATGGCCTGCCGATCCTCGGCATGGTGGCCTTTGCCTATGCGACGGTGTTGCAGGTGCGGGGCAGGGCCGTGGCGCTGGAGGTGCCGCAACGGCTGGCGCTGCAATGCCTGTGGGCCGCGCTGATGTTCGCGCCCTTCGCCGCCGCCTCGGGCGGGCTGGCCCCGCCACCGGGGCGCGATTTCGTGCTGGGCATAATCTGGCTGGTGGTGCTGGCGACCTATGGCTCCTGGGTGATCTACTTCGTCTTCCTCAGGCTCTACCCCGCCGCCATGGTCGCGGCCACGATCTACCTCTCGCCCCCGGTCACCATGATCTGGGCCTGGCTTCTCTTTGGCGAGCCATTGACCCTGACCATGGCCCTCGGCCTTCTTGTGACGCTTTCAGGCGTGGCGCTGGTGGCCGCGCGGGGGCATCAAGGCTAAACCTCTTCCCAAACCCCTATTTTTCCTGTATGCGCCCGCAATCTGCGACGTGAGGCCATGCCCCCGGCCACATGCGAAGGATTGGGGGGGCGGCGGCAATGGGGCCGCCAGACACGGACACCCGGAGCGCCGGGCTGATCCGAGAGGAAACGATACATGTTCAATATCACTACGAAATCAATCCAGTGGGGCAACGAAACGCTCACGCTGGAAACGGGCAAGGTTGCGCGTCAGGCTGATGGTTCGGTTGTTGCCACGCTTGGCGAAACCTCCGTCATGGCCAACGTGACCTTCGCCAAAGCGGCGAAACCCGGACAGGATTTCTTCCCCCTGACCGTGCATTACCAAGAGAAATACTACGCCGCCGGCAAGATCCCCGGCGGCTTCTTCAAACGTGAAGCCCGCCCCTCGGAAAAAGAGACCCTGGTCTCGCGCCTGATCGACCGTCCCTGCCGCCCGCTGTTTGTCGAAGGCTTCAAGAACGAAGTCCTCGTCATGGCGACCGTGCTGTCCTGCGACCTGGTCAACGACCCCGATATCGTCGCGATGATCGCCGCCTCCGCCGCGCTGACCATCTCGGGCGTGCCCTTCATGGGCCCGATCGCCGCGGCCCGCGTCGGCTTCACCAATGGCGCCTATGTGCTGAACCCGGCCATGGACGACATGACCCAGCTGCGCAAGAACCCCGAGCAGCGCCTTGACCTCGTCGTCGCCGGCACCAAGGACGCCGTGATGATGGTGGAATCCGAAGCTTACGAGCTGTCGGAAGAGGAAATGCTCGGCGCCGTCAAGTTCGGCCATGCCCAGATGCAGCCGGTCATCGACCTGATCATCGACTTCGCCGAAGTGGCCGCCAAAGAGCCCTTCGACTTCGCGCCGCCGGATATCTCGGCGCTCTTCGCCAAGGTGCAAGCCGCGGGCGAGGCGCAGATGCGCGCCGCTTTCGCGATCCGCGACAAGCAGGAACGCTCGAACGCGATTGACGCCGCCTCGGCTGCGATCAAGGCCGCGCTTTCGCCGGAAGACCTTGCCGACATCAACCTCGGCTCGGCGATCAAGAAGCTGGAAAGCTCGATCCTGCGCGGTGACATCATCAACGGTGGCGCCCGCATCGACGGCCGCGACAACAAGACCGTCCGCCCGATCGTCTGCGAAACCGGCCTTCTGCCGCGCACCCATGGTTCGGCCCTCTTCACCCGTGGCGAAACCCAAGGGCTGGTCGTGACCACCTTGGGCACCGGCGAAGACGAGCAGATCATCGACGCGCTGAACGGCAACACCCGTTCGAACTTCCTCTTGCACTACAACTTCCCGCCCTATTCGGTCGGCGAAGTGGGCCGCGTCGGTTCGCCCGGACGTCGTGAAATCGGCCATGGCAAGCTCGCCTGGCGCGCGCTGCAGGCGGTTCTGCCGGCTGCGACCGACTTCCCCTACACGATCCGTGTCGTCTCCGAGATCACCGAATCGAACGGCTCCTCCTCGATGGCTTCGGTCTGCGGTGGGTCGCTGTCGATGCTGGACGCGGGCGTGCCGCTGAAGGCGCCGGTGGCCGGTGTGGCCATGGGTCTGATCCTGGAAGACGACGGCCGCTTTGCCGTCTTGACCGACATCCTCGGCGACGAGGATCACCTCGGCGACATGGACTTCAAGGTGGCTGGCACCGAGAACGGCATCACCTCCCTCCAGATGGACATCAAGATTGCCGGCATCACGCCCGCGATCATGGAGCAGGCCCTGGCGCAAGCCAAGGACGGCCGGATGCACATCCTGGGCGAGATGGCCAAGTCGCTCTCCGGCCCGCAGGCTTTCTCGGCCTATGCGCCGAAGATCGAAACCATGTCGATCCCCACCGACAAGATCCGGGAAGTCATCGGCTCTGGCGGCAAGGTCATCCGCGAGATCGTCGAAGTCTCGGGCGCCAAGGTCGACATCAACGACGACGGCATGATCAAGATCGCGTCGAACGACGCGGCGGCGATCAAGAAGGCCTATGACATGATCTGGTCGATCGTGGCAGAGCCGGAAGAAGGCCATATCTACACCGGCAAGGTGGTGAAGCTGGTCGACTTCGGCGCCTTCGTGAACTTCTTCGGCAAGCGTGACGGCCTCGTCCATGTGAGCCAGATCGCCTCCAAGCGTCTGAACCACCCGAACGAGATCCTGAAGGAAGGCCAGGAGGTCAAGGTCAAGCTCCTCGGCTTCGACGAGCGCGGCAAGGTCCGTCTCGGCATGAAGATGGTCGATCAGGAAACCGGCCTGGAAATCACCGAGAAGAAGGAAGAGCCTTCCGAGGCCTGAACCCTTCTGTCCTTTCGGATCGATCCATGATCCTGTCTGCACCCGGGGCGTCAGCCTCGGGTGTTTTCTTCTGCGGGGGCTGCCATGCCGGATCTTTACCTTCTGCCGCGCGGCAATCTGGGCAACCAGATGTTGCAGCTGATCTATGCGACCAGCCTGCAGGACCGGGTCCCGGGCCTGCAGATCCGCGGCTATGACATGAAGCTCTGGCACCTCTCCCGCCCCGGCGCGCCGAGGTGGGAGTTTCTGACCCCCTCGCTCCATCTGCACAAGGGCGCGGGGCAGGGGGTGGAGGATCTTTTCCGCTCTGGCGCCCTGGCCCGGGCCAAGCTGCGCGACGTGCCGCTGACCTGCGACCTTTTCGCCCCGCCCGCCCGCTTTGCCAGCCTCTTCCCCCTGGTCGAGGGTCAGGCCCCCTCCACCGGCGCGGATGAGCTTCTGATCAATGTCCGTGGCGACGAGATCCTGAAAGCCGCCCATTCCGGCTATGGCCCGGTGCCTTTGGGCTGGTACGACCAGCTGATCGCAAGCACCGGGCTCAGGCCGGTCTTTCTGGGTCAGCTGTCGGACGATTACTATTCGGACCTCTTGCGCCGCCGCTACCCCGCCGCGCGGTTTGTGCCGAGCCGGGGCATCCTTGAAGATTTCACCGCGATCCGCCTGGCCCGGCATATCGCGATCAGCGTCAGCACCTTTTCCTGGCTTGCGGCCTGGATGTCCGGGGCCGAGACCATCCATCTGCCGATGCTGGGCATCTTCAACCCGGCGCAGCGGCCCGATGTCTGGATGCTGCCGCAGGATGACCCGCGCTACCGCTTCTACCAGTTCCCCCGCCGCGACTGGCAGGCCTCCGAGGCGCAAAGGGCGGCGCTGAGCGCGCCGATGCAGGCCCCCGAACTGACCCCCGCCGCGCTCACCAGCCTGCGCGCCGCCACCGATCTGGCCCGCAAGCCCGCCATCGCGGCCGCGCGCCGCAAGCTGGGCCGGCTTGCCATCCTCTCCCGCCTGCCGATGCCCGCGCGCTAGGCAAGCGCCGCCGACTTCACGCTGGACCTTTGCCATGGCAAGATGCGATGAAGGCGCGAAGATGGCCCTGGCGGCGGCAGGGCCGCCCCAGCCAAACCTTGCCGGAGATGCGAATTTGACCGCCAGAACCCTCAAAGTCATCCATTTCCACTTCGGCAAGGAGGGCGGGGCCGAGCGGTTTTTCGTCAAGCTGGCGCAGGCTTTGGACCGGCGCGGGGTGGAGCAGCGCTTCATCATCCGCCCGAACCGCAGTTGGGATCATCACGTCGCCAACCTCGGCCCGGTGCTGCGCAACAATTTCAGCCGCCTGTCGCCGCTGTCGGCCCTCCTGCATTTCCAGGCCGACCGCTGGGTGAGGGAGTGGCAGCCCGATGCCGTCATGGCCTGGATGCCGCGCGCGGCGCGGCTGATGCATCGCTGGCCGGGGGTGGTGAAACTGGCGCGGATGGGGGATTTTCCAGAAAACCTCAAACACTTCGGCAATTGCGATCTGCTCGTGGGCAATGTGCCCGGCATCGCGCAGAAATGCCGTGACCTGGGCTGGACCAAGCCCGCCCTGACCATCGCGAATTTCACCCCCGATGTGACGCCAAAGCCGATCCCCCGCGCCGCGCATGACACGCCTGAGGGGGTGTTCCTCGTGGCCGCAGGGGGCCGCTTCCAGCCGCGCAAGGCGCTTGACATGGCGGTGCGCGCCATCGCCCGCATCCCCGGCGCCTGGCTTTGGCTCATCGGCGACGGGGGCGAGCGCGACGACCTCGCCGCCCTGGCCAAGACCCTTGGCGTCAGCGACCGCGTCCGCTTCATCGGCTGGGTCGATGACCCGGTCCATCATATCGCCGCGGCGGATGTCTTCCTGATGCCCTCGCGCCACGAACCCCTGGGCAACCTGCTGCTCGAGGCCTGGGCTGCGGGCGTGCCCTCGGTTTCGACCCGCTCGGAAGGGCCAAGCTGGTACATGCGCGACGGGGTGGATGGGCTGATGGCCGATATCGACAACGACGCCCAGATCGCCGAGGCGCTGGTGCGCCTGCGCGACGACCCGGCCAAGGCGCGCGAATATGCTGTCAACGCCCGGCAAAGGCTGGATGATTTCCTGTCCGAAGACGCCGTCTGCCGCGATTATATGGCCGTCTTCCGCGGCAGCCTTCTCGGCCAGGGAGGGGCGGCATGACGCTTCCGATTTCCGCCTTCGTGATCTGCCAGAACGAAGAGCCCTATATCGAGCCCTGCATCCGCAGCCTGCACATGTGTGCCGAGATTGTCGTGGTCGACAGCGGCTCCACCGACCGCACGCTGGAGATCCTCGAGCGCCTCAAGGCCGAGGGCTTCCCCCTGCGCATCCTGTCGGAGACATGGCGCGGCTATGCCGGGCAGAAGCAATTCGCGCTGGAGCAGTGCCAGCAGCCCTGGTGCCTGTCGGTCGACAGTGACGAGCGGATCAGCCTGAAGCTTGCCGCCGACCTGCCGCGCCTGATTGCCAACCCCGATGTCACCGCCTGGCGCGTCACCCGCTACCCCTATCTCGGCGGGTTCGGCTATGCCCTGCCGCAGGCGAAAGAGCGGTTCAACGCCCGCCTCTTCCGCAACGGCAAGGCGCAGTTCGACCTGAAGGCCAAGGTCCACGAAGGCATCGTCACCCAAGGCCGCGTCGAGAAGGCCCCGAACGGCGGCCTTCTGCACTTTCGCCCGATCGGGATGAAAGAGCAGATCCTGAAGGAAAACAAATACTCCACCCTCAAGGCCGAGATGAAGGCCGAGCAGGGCAAGAAGGCGCAGCCCTGGAAGATGCTCCTCTCGCCGCCGCTCTATTTCCTGCGGCTCTATTTCCACAACGGCCTCTGGCGCTGTGGCTGGGCGGGCTTCGTCAATGCGGCGACCGGCGGCGTCTATGCCTTCCTGACCGAGGCGAAGCGCTGGGAACATGACGCCCTGCAGCAGCGCCCGGCGGTCGAGCCGGATTTCCGCGATCTGGACCAGTACTGACCTATTCCGGGGTCAGCACCTCGGTTCCGACACCGTTCACCCCGTCCACCGTCCAGCTGCCGTCCAGCGTGCCATCCTTCTGGATCAGGTAGATCACCAAACCGATCTTGTCGCCCAGCTGATAGGCCGCGGTGAAGGCATTGCTGTCGCGCATGCAGATGCCGGAGGAGGTCGAGCCGCCGGTGGTCCAGACGATATGGCAGGTGTAATCGCTGCTCGCGGTGATCTGCGCCTCGCCCTCATAGCTTGTGCCGTCCAGATTGGTGCCCTTCACCCGGTATTGCCCGCCTACATCCTGGGCATGCGCCGCAGAAGCGGTGATCAGCAGGGCGGTCATGGCAGCAAGTCGCTTCATTCAGTCCTCCTCTTGATGCAATGATCGCAGTCTAGCCCGAGTCGCGCTGCGGCCGGGCATAGTTTTCAAAACGCACAAATATCCGGCATAGCGAAAGCCATGCAGGAAATCCTTCGATGAATGCCTGAATGGACGGGATGAACTTCAACACTTCCCGCTCGCCGCGCCGATCTTCGCAAAGAAGCGTCAGCGACTTTGCCCTATATTCAACCAACCCCAAGACAGGAGAGTTTCATGCGCGTGGTTATTCTGGGTGCTGGCGTGATCGGCGTGACCTCGGCCTGGTATCTGACGCAGGCCGGCCATGAGGTGACGGTGATCGACCGTCAACCGGGCCCGGCGCTGGAAACCTCCTTTGCCAATGCCGGCGAAATCTCGCCCGGCTATGCCTCGCCCTGGGCCGCACCGGGCATCCCGATGAAGGCGATGAAATGGCTCTTCATGCACCACGCGCCCCTGATCCTGCAGCCGAAGATCGACGTGGCACGGCTTGACTGGATCATCCGGATGCTGGGCAACTGCACCTCGGCGGCCTATGCGGTCAACAAGAGCCGGATGGTGCGGCTGGCGGAATATTCGCGCGACTGCCTGCGCGATCTGCGCGCCTCCACCGGCATCACTTATGACGAGCGCACCCAGGGCACGCTGCAGCTCTTCCGCACCCAGAAACAGGTCGATGCCGCCTACAAGGACATCGCGGTCCTCAAAGCCGATGGCGTCCCGTTCGAGGTGCTGAACCCCGCCGAATGCGTCGCGGCCGAGCCCGGCCTTGCCACCTCGCTCCACAAGATCGCGGGCGGGTTGCGCCTGCCGGGCGACGAGACCGGCGATTGCTTCAAATTCACCAACCGCCTGGCCGAGATGTGCGCGGCCGCCGGCGTGACCTTCCGCTATGGCGTCTCGATCAAGACGCTGGAAAGCCAGGGCGGCAAGATCACCGGGGTCGAAACCTCGGCGGGGCGCGTTACGGCGGATGCCTATGTGCTGGCGCTGGGGTCCTATTCGCCCGCGCTGGCCAAGCCCCTGGGGATGAAGCTGCCGGTCTATCCGGTGAAGGGCTATTCGATCACCGTGCCGATCATCGACGCCGAAAAGGCCCCGGTCTCAACCGTGATGGACGAGACCTACAAGATCGCGATCACCCGTCTGGGCGACCGCATCCGCGTCGGCGGCATGGCGGAAATCTCGGGCTTCGACAACACGCTGTCCAAGCGCCGGCAAGAAACCCTGACCCATTCGGTCGAGGATCTGTTCGGCGGCGCGGGCGACCAGACCCAGGCCCTGTTCTGGAGCGGTCTGCGCCCGATGACCCCGGATGGCACGCCGATCATCGGCACCACGCCCTATGCCAACCTCTGGCTGAACACCGGGCATGGCACCCTGGGCTGGACCATGTCGGCAGGCTCGGGCCGGGTTCTGGCCGACCTCGTCTCGGGCCGCGCGACCGAGATCGACACCTCCGATCTGGGCATCGCCCGCTATGGCCGCAAGCCTGCCACGGCCTCTGCGCCCCTGACGGCCAAGGCGGCCTGAAAGCCCGCTCTTTTGACTCTGTCCCGGCTTGACAGGACCGCGCCGGCCCTGTTGAACCATGCCTGAAACCGGGACGGAGTGGCCATGTATCTTGACGCCGTGCGCGAACTCCTCCGCAAGCAGAAGCTGGTCGAGGGTCTGGTCAAAGGCCAAAGCGCCCCGCATCAGGGCCTGGTCGAAAGCGTCGTCGAACGCCAGCATCTGGGCGAGCTGGAAAATTTCATGGCCAAGCTGGCCGTGGCCGATATCGTTGAAATCCTTGAAGCTTTGCCCGAGGACGAGGCGGCTATGCTGTGGCCCCGCGTGCCGGCAGGCCGCTCGACCGATGTGCTGTGGGAAGTGTCGGACGAACTGCGCGACCGTCTGGAAGAGGTCGCAGGCCCGCGTCTGGCGGAAACCAAGGTCACGGTCTTTGAACTGAACGGCGGGCGGATCAAGCAAAGCCCGATCAAGGCCCGCAAGGATCTGGAGGGCAAGAAGCCGCTCTGGATCGACCTTCTGAACGCCTCGGCAGCGCAGCGCGCCTATATCGGCGAGTTTTACGGGCTGGACCTGCAGGACCCCGGCGATGCCACCGATCTCGAGGTCTCCAACCGCTTCCATCTGGATGAAAACGGCGCGCTGAACCTGCATTCCAACTTCCTTCTGGACCGTGGCGGCAAGAGCCGCTCTATCCCGGTGGCCTTCATCCTGCACAAGGACATCCTGTTTTCGCTCCGCAACGAGGATCTGCCGGTCTTCCGCCTGCAACGCCGCCGGGCCGAGACGGTGCCCGGCTATGCCAGCGACTGCTTCGACCTTCTGTTGAACCTCTACGGCTCGGACGTGGAATATTCCGCCGACAGTCTGGAGGATATCTACAAGACCCTGAGCCGCGTCGGAAAGCACGTCCTGTCCGAGACGATGACCGACGAAGAGGCCGCTTCGGTGCTGGCCGACATCGCCGAGGAGGAGGACCTCAACGGCCGCATCCGCGCCAATATCATGGACACCCAGCGCGCCATCGTCTTCCTGATGCAGTCGCGGGTTCTGGCCAAGGACATCACCCAGGACGCCAAACAGGTCCTGCGCAACATCGAAAGCCTGAACAGCCACACGGCCTTTCTCTTCGACAAGATCAACTTCCTGATGGATGCGACCATCGGTTTCATCAACATCAACCAGAACCGCCGGGTGACCCAGCTGACCATGCTGAGCCTCGTCTTCCTGCCGATGAACATCCTGGCCGGCATGGGCGGCATGTCAGAGTTTTCGCGCGTGACCGAGGGGATTCCCTGGCCCTTGTCCTATGCCGCCTTCGCGGTGGGGTCGGGCCTTCTGGGCTGGCTCACCTACCGCGTGGTGCGCCGGGTCGACCAGAAAAAGGCGCGCCGGGCCGAGGGGAAGTAGACCCCGGCGCAGCGATTTGCTTCAGAACTCGACGCAATAGCGCATCCGCGCCCGCCCATCGGCCAGGGCCGCCAAAGCCTCCGAAACATCCTGAAGCCGGATCTTCACGACCGCACTTTCATAGGGATGCTGCGCGTGGTCCTGCATCATCTGCCGCATCTGGCTGCGGCTGCCGACGCTGGTGCCGGTGAGGGTGATCCCGGTCCAGGTCAGCCATTCCTGGCTGAGCGGCACCGGTTCCGACACCATCGCCGCCGCCACGATCCGCCCGAGGGGGCGGGTGGCCGCCTGCATCGCGGGCCAGCTGCGGGTCGTGGGCGCAAAGTTGATCGTGGCATGGGCGCGCAACGCTTCGGGCCAGGCCTCGGCCAGCGCCGGGGTGGCCAAAGCCACCTCTGCCGCGCCCATCCGGCGGGCCAGGTCCAGCTTGGCCGGGTCCGAGTCCACCGCCACCACCCGCGCCCCGCGCCTCGCCGCGATCTGGATCGCGTAAAGCCCCAGCCCGCCGCAGCCGAAGATGGCGCAGGTCTCGCCATGGGCGACCCCAGCCCGCTCCACCGCGCCAAAGGCGGTGAGGCCGGCGCACATCAGGGGGGCCAGGCCCGCAGCCCCACCTTCCGGCACCCGCACGGCAAAGGCGGCCTTGGCCACGACATATTCGGCAAAGGTCCCGGCCACGTTGAAGCCATGCGCGCGTTGCGCGGCACAGAAACTCTCGTTCCCCGAAAGGCACAAATCGCAAATCCCGCAGGTGTCATGGATCCAGGCCGCCCCGGCGCGCTCCCCGATCTGCCAGTCGGTGACACCGGGGCCAAGCGCTTCAACCACGCCAACCCCCTCATGCCCAAGGATGAACGGGTCCGGCGCGGTCGCAGGCCGCGTCTCGCCCTTCCAGATATGCACGTCCGAGTGGCAAACCCCGCTCGCCTCCAGCCGGATCAGGATTTCGTCCGGGCCGGGCACGGGCACGGGCAGATCGACCAGCCGCAGCGGCTGGCCGAAGCCGTCAAGGATCGCGGCCTTCATCACAGGCCCAGGGCGGCCTTGACGGCGGGCAGGCCGGGCTTGCCGTCCAGCGTGGTCACATCCTTGAGCCAAGCGTCGAGCAATTCCGGCCGTTGGGCCAGCATCGTCTTGGCGGCCTCGGTGAATTCTTTCCCGTCGCCGGTCACCATCTGCATCCCGGTGTTTTCAAAGTCGATGTCGTATTTCATCTGGGCGAAGAGCTTGGCCACATTCGGGCAGGCCTCGCCATAGCCGCGCCGCGCAATGGTATAGACGGTGGCGCCGCCATAGTTCGGGCCGAACTCCACATCGCCGCCCGAAAGATAGCTCATCTGATGCGTCACATTCATCGGATGCGGCTGCCAGCCGAGGAAGACGATCCACTCCTTCTTGGCCTCGGCCCGGTCGACCTGCGCCAGCATCCCGGCTTCCGAGCTTTCGACCACCGTCCAGTCGCCCAGACCATGCCGGTTGGCGGCGACCATATCCAGCAGCGGCTGGTTCGACCCCGGCTCGATCGCATAGATCTTCTTGCCGAACTCCGCCCCATGCGCGGCCAGATCGTCAAAGCTCGCAACCCCGGCATCCGAAACATATTTCGGCACGGCAAGGGTGTATTTCGCGCCTTCGAGGTTCATCCCCAGCCTTGTGACCGAGCCGTCATCGAAGAACTGCTTGTATTGCTCGTCCTGAAACGGCCGCCAGTTGCCCTGGAAGATGTCGATATCGCCGCGCTGCATCGAGACGAAGGTCACGTCCAGCGCCAGCAGGTTCTGCGTCGGCTGATAGCCAAGCGCGGAAAGCACCGTCATCGCGGTGGCATTGGTCAGGCCGATATCCGTCCAGCCCAGGTCCGACATCCGCACCGCCTTGCACGCCGCACCATCGGCAAAGGCCGCGCCGCCCGCCAGAACCGCCGCCATCACCACTCCCGCAAACGCCTTCCGCATCACCCATCTCCCCTTTGTTGATTGCGGCAAGACTGCGCCCAGGCGGATTGTGCGTCAATAAAATTTTTTGTACGTGCATACAAAAAATTGGACTGCTAGAGAAAACCATGACCCGCATCCGCACCCGCATCGAAGACCTGCGCCGCAAGGAACTGATCGAGGCCGCGCACCGCGTCTTCATTCAGCATGGGCTGGGCGGCATGACCACCAAGCGCATCTGCGAGGAGGCCGGCATGTCGCCGGGGATCTTGTCCTATTATTTCAAGGGCAAGGAGGATGTGCTTTTCGCCATGGTGCGGCTGAACAACCGGCTGTTGATGGAGGAGGTGGTCAAGGGATTGCAGACCGCCACCACGCGGCGCGCCCGGCTGGAGGCGATCATCCGGGGCAATTTTCCGACCGGTCTGTTCGAGCCGAACATCGCCAATGCCTGGCTGTCGGTCTGCGCCGCCTCGGCGACCAATCCGCGTTATGCCCGGCTGCAGCGGGTGTTCTACCGCAGGCTGAAGTCGAATCTCGCCTCGGTCTTTGCCGGGCTGGTGACGCCGTTGCGCTTCGACCAGCTCGCCCTGTCGCTGGGCGCGCTGATCGACGGGCTCTGGCTGCGCCGCGCAACGGGAGAGGCCATGAGCATCGAGGCCGCCACCGATCTGGTCCTGTCGGTCACCGATGCGCTTTTGTCGGGGCCCGAGCGGGAGGGGCTGCAACAGCCCTGACCCGCCCGGAACACGTCAATCCGGCGCGCTTCGATTTTTCTGCGAAAAATCCCGCCCTTACTTCGGGGCCTTCGCGAAACGCAGATAGGGCAGCTTGATGTCGAGAGCGCCGTATTTCTCCGTCGCCTGTTCGTTGTTGAGCGCCAGCGCTACGATCACGTCCTGACCCACTTCCCAGTTCGCCGGGGTCGCCAGCGGCACGCCATCGGTCAGCTGCACCGCATCCAGCGACCGCAGAATTTCTGCGAAATTCCGGCCCACCGACATCGGATAGGTCATGGTCAGCTTGATCTTCTTGTCCTTGCCGATGATGTAGACCGTCCGCACCGTCGCCGAATGCGCCGGGGTGCGGCCTTCGGTCGGCAGGTAGAACTCGGCCGGCAGCATGTCATAGGCCTTGGCGACCGTCAGGCTGGTGTCGTCGATGATCGGGAAATCCGCCGCAGCACCGCCGAAAGCCTCGATGTCGCGCTTCCACTTCTCATGGTCCTGAACCGAATCGACGGACACGCCCAGCACCTTGGTGCCGCGCTTCTTGAACTCGGGCACCAGTTGCGAGACGGCGCCGAACTCGGTCGTGCAGACCGGGGTGAAGTCGCGCGGATGGCTGAAGATGATTCCGTAATGGCCGTCCAGCCAGTCGTGGAACCTGATTTCCCCGGCGGTCGAATTGGCGGTGAAATCCGGAGCAATGTCGTTGATGCGAAGGCCCATGGTCATCCTCATGATTGGCTTCTGATGCCCCGGACATATCCAAACCGGGAGGAAATTTCATCCCCCCACGTCGGCCCGGCCTCAAGAAAGTCCAGCGTTCCGCCAAAGCGCTGCCGCCCGGTCTTTCTTCCCCGCGTCGAAAATCGTCGGAATTTGATCAAAAATGACGCCGGGACGCTTGCCGACCCTTGCCGGGAATGCCACGATCGGGCGTCTTTCACAGGAGCCTGCCATGATCATCCGCCGCGAGTTCTACATCAACGGGGCCTGGGTTGCCCCCGCCACCCCGCGCGATTGCCCGGTGATCGACCCCTCGACCGAGGAGGCTTGCGCCGTGATCTCGCTGGGCTCACAGGCCGATACCGATGCCGCCGTGGCCGCCGCCAAGGCCGCCTTCCCGCTTTGGGCCGCCACCCCGCCGGCCGAACGCCGCGCCGCCGTGGTCCGCATCCTGGAACAGTACGAAAAACGCGTCGAAGACCTGGCGCTGGCCATGTCGACAGAGATGGGCTCGCCCATCGACCATTCGCGCAGCCAGCAGGCGCCCTGCCTGCCCTGGCACCTGACCAATTTCCTGACCGCCTTCGACAGCCTCGAGTGGATCCGCCCGCTTGGGCCCCATGCCCCCGACACGATGATCGCGCTGGAGCCGATCGGCCTCATCACGCCGTGGAACTGGCCGATGAACCAGATCGCGCTGAAGGCGATCCCGGCCATCCTTGCCGGCTGCACCTGCGTGCTGAAGCCGTCCGAGGAAAGCCCCCTCAACGCGATGATCTTCGCCGAGTTCTGCCACGATGCCGGCCTGCCGCCCGGCGTCTTCAACCTGGTCAACGGCGATGGCATGGGCGTCGGCGCCCAGTTGTCGACCCATCCCGATGTCGAGATGATCTCCTTCACCGGCTCGACCCGGGCCGGCAAGGCAATCTCGAAGGCCGCCGCCGACACGCTGAAGCGCGTGACGCTGGAGCTTGGCGGCAAGGGCGCCAACGTGATCTTCGCCGATGCCGATGACATGGCCGTCGAACGCGGCGTGCGGCTGATGATGGATAACTCCGGCCAGTCCTGCAACGCGCCGTCACGGATGTTCGTCGAGCGTCCCGCCTATGACCGGGCGGTGACCATCGCGGCCGAGGTCGCCGCGTCGATCAAGGTGGACAGCGCCCATCTGCCCGGCACCCATATCGGCCCGGTGGTCAACAAGCGCCAGTGGGATCAGATCCAGGGCTATATCCAGAAGGGCATCGACGAAGGCGCGCGCCTTGTCGCCGGCGGCCCCGGCCTGCCCGAGGACAAGAACCGTGGTTTCTATGTGAAGCCGACCGTCTTTGCCGATGTCAAACCCGGCATGACCATCGAGCGTGAGGAGATTTTCGGGCCTGTTTTGTGCATGATTCCTTTCGATACCGAGGCGGAGGCAGTGCGTCTCGCCAACGATACGCCCTATGGGTTAACTGATTATGTACAAACCCGGGACGGCGCCAAGCGCAACCGGATGGCCCTGGCGCTGAAGGCGGGGATGGTGCAGACCAATGGCCGCTCGCGCGGGGCAGGGGCCTTCTTCGGCGGGGTCAAAGCCTCGGGCCGGGCGCGCGAGGGCGGGATCTGGGGGCTGGAAGAGTTCCTTGAATCCAAGGCGATTTCCGGCTGGGACGTGACGCAGGCCGCCGAATGAGGCGCGGCGCATGAGGCTGGCGGTCCTGTCCGACATCCACGGCAATGCCGATGCCTTGGCCGCGGTGATGGCGGACCTGCGCCTTCAGGCGCCGGATCTGACCGTCAACCTCGGCGATTGCTTCTCGGGCCCGCTGGACGTGGTGCGCACCGCCGACCTCCTGGAGGAGCTTGCCGCCCTCACCGTGCGCGGCAACCATGACCGGGCGCTGGTCGACCGCACCCATGACAACTGGGACGCGGCCGCAGCCCCGCATATGCCTGCCAGGGCGCTGGACTGGCTTTCCACCCTGCGCCCCACCGCGCAGGTGGAAGAGGTCTTCCTCTGCCACGCCACGCCAGAGGACGACAACACCTTCTGGCTCGAGGCACTGGTGCAGGGCACGTTCCAGCGCGCCCCCCTCGCGCAGATCGCCGCCCATGCCGAGGGGATTGCCGCCGAGGTCCTGCTTTGCGGTCATACCCATATCGCCCGCGCCGTGACCCTGCCCGATGGCCGGCTGATCCTGAACCCCGGCTCGGTCGGCTGCCCCGGTTTTGCCGACAGCGATGCGCCCGCGCCCTATGCGATCAGCGCCGGGCTGCCCCATGCCGCCTATGCGATCCTCGACCGGGGGGCGCAGGGCTGGTCGGTGACCCAGCGCCTGATCCCCTATGACCGCCGCGACGCCATCGCCCGCGCCGCCGCCTTCCCCGATTGGGTCGCCGCCCTGAGCACGGGTTGGGCCAGCTGACCCTGTGCGCAGGCGCGCCGAACGCGGCGCTTTGCCGGGATCTGTGCGAAATCTTGTGAAGACATAAGCAAGACGGAAGGAAGACGCCGGGAAGACCGCTCCTCCCGGCTTTTTTGGGTCTTCAGAAAACTTGACACATGTGTCGATTCGCAGTCCCATAGGGCAAACCCATGAGGCTCCGATGACCCAGCACCGCCACCTTCTGTCGCCCCTCACTCTGCGCGGCCATACCCTGCGCAACCGCATCGTCTTTGGCGCCCATACCGCCAACATGTCCGACATGGGCATTCCGGGGCCCAGGGTCGAAGGCTACCTTCTGGAACGCGCGCTGGGCGGGGCGGGGATGATCGTCTCCGAACCGGTGCCGGTGCACCGGACGGGCGTGCTAACCCGCGGAAACTATTTGCATTCCTCGGATGAGGTGATCCCGCATTTCCGCAAGATCACCGAAGCCGTCAAGGCCGCGGGCGCCGTCATCCTGCAGCAGCAATACCATGTCGGCGCGCATGGCGACAGCGACCTCAGCTTTGCGCCGCACTGGTCGCCCTCGGGCCTGCCGAGCTATCACGACAGCGACGGCTCGCACGCCATGACCGAGACCGAGATCGACGAGCTGCTCGACGCCCATGCCGCTGCGGCGCTCCGCTCGAAACTTTCGGGATTCCAGGGGGTTGAGGTCTGGGCTGCCTATCATTCGCTGCTCGACCAGTTCTGGACGCCGTGGAGCAACAAGCGCAGCGACCGCTGGGGCGGGTCCTTGGAAAACCGCACCCGCTTCTCCCGCACGCTGATCGAGCGCATCCGCAAGACCTGTGGCGAGGATTTCATCATCGGCCTCGCCATCAGCTATTCGCCGGCCTATCCGGTGATGCTGTCCGATGCAGAAATGTGCGAAATCATCGGCTTGCACGATGCGACCGGGCATGTGGACTATGTGACCTGCGGCTATGGCAGCTATCTCGACTTCGAGGGCATCATCCCGCCCTTCACCCATGGCGAGAAGCTGTCCACCCCGCTGACCGCGCAGCTGAAAGGAATTGTTAAACACGCCGTCATAACCTCGGAAGCGGGAATCAGAACGCCGGAGAATGCGGAGACCATCATTGCCAGCGGCGAGGCCGATCTTGTCTCCATCGTGCGGGGGCAGATCGCCGATCCGCATCTGGCGCGCAAGACGACGGAGGGCCGGGTCGAGGATATTCGCGGCTGCATTTCCTGCAACCAGATGTGCTGGGGGCGGCGCAGCCGGGATTACTGGATTTCTTGCCTCATCAACCCCTCGGCGGGGCGAGAGTTCGAATGGGGCGGCGACAGGTTCACGGCCGCCGATCGGAAACGGTCGGTTCTGGTCGTGGGCGCCGGTCCCGCAGGGTTGGAGGCCGCGCGTGCGGCGGCGGAAAGGGGGCATAGCGTTGAAATCGTTGAGGCTTTGCCGCAGGTCGGCGGGCAGTTCCGGCTGGCGGGGATGCAGCCGCGCCGGGCGCAGATCCTCGCCCTGATGGACTGGTACGAGGGCCAGTTCAGCAAGCTGGGCGTCACGCTGCGGCTCAACACCTATCTTGACGCCGATGAGATCGCGGCCCATCCGGCCGAGGTGGTGATCCTCGCCACCGGCTCCTTGCCCGACGAGACCGGCTTTCAACGCTGGGTGCCGCAGCTCGAAAGCCTGCCGGGGATCGAGCTTGGTGGCGTGTGGTCGCCCGAGGCGGTGATGCGCCGCGAGGCGCGGCTGGGCGATACGGTGGTGATCTATGACGAGGGGTCGAACTGGCGCGGGGTCGGCACCGCCTGGGCCATGGCCGAACAGGGCAAGAAGGTGGTCATCGTCACCCCCGAAGCCTTCGTCGGCAAGGAAATCGCCCGCACCGCCGCCGATGGCGCCACGCGGCGCAGGCTTGCGCAGCTGGGGGTGGAGTTCAAGAGCGAACATTGCCTCAGCCGCTGGCACGGTAATGGGGTCACGGTGCGTAACCTGTTGACAGGACAGGAGGAAACCCTTCCCGCCTCTGCCCTCGTCATGTCGACGACCAACCGCGCCTTCGACCCTTTCCCCGAAACTTTCCCGGGCAAAGAGGTGCACCGGATCGGCGATTGCACCGCCCCGCGCCTGGCCGCCTATGCCTTCCACGAGGGGCGCAAGCTGGCGCTCGGGCTTTAGCTGATCAGGCTGAACGTGTCCGGGCTGGACTGCGCCCAGGCCTCGCGGAACTGCGGCGAGGCGCCGGGGTCGGCCAAAAGCTGACCCGGCATCAGCAATTCATACTGCTGGGCGAAGGAGATCACCGTATCCGAGGCCGCCCGCCGCATCAGGTGGTGCGGCTTCAACTCGCAGGGATGCGACAGGCCCGCAGCGGCGACCAGTTCGGTCAGGGCATGCAGGGTGTTGCGGTGGAAATTCGCCACCCGCTCGGCCTTGTCGGGCACGTCGATCGCCCGCTGGCGCAGCGGGTCCTGCGAGGTCACGCCGGTCGGACACATGCCGGTGTGGCAGGACTGCGCCTGGATGCAGCCGACCGCAAACATGAAGCCGCGCGCCGCGTTGCACCAATCCGCCCCCAGGGCCAGGATCTTGGCCATGTCAAAGGCCGAGGTGATCTTGCCCGAGGCGCCGATGCGGATCTTGTCGCGCAGACCCACGCCGACCAGCGCGTTATGGGCAAAGCTGAGACCATCGCGCAACGGCATGCCGACATGGTCCATGAACTCCAGCGGCGCGGCACCGGTGCCGCCCTCTTTGCCGTCTATCACGATGAAATCAGGGGTGATTCCCGTCGCAAGCATCGCCTTGCAGATCGCCATGAACTCCCACCGGTGGCCGATGCACAGCTTGAACCCGGCGGGCTTGCCGCCCGACATCTCGCGCATCGAGGCCACGAAATGCAGCAATCCCGCAGGGGTCGAAAACGCCGAATGGCTGGCGGGCGAGACGCAATCCTCGCCCATCGGCACGCCGCGGATCAGCGAGATCTCTTGCGTCACCTTGGCCGCTGGCAGCACGCCGCCATGACCGGGCTTGGCGCCCTGGCTCAGCTTCAGCTCCACCATCTTGATCTGCGGATCGGCGGCGGCCTCGGCAAAGCGGCCGGGGTCGAAGCTGCCGTCCTTGGCCCGCGCGCCGAAATAGCCCGAGCCAAGCTCCCACACCAGATCGCCGCCGAACTCGCGGTGATAGGGCGAAACCCCGCCTTCGCCGGTGTCGTGAAAGAAGCCCCCCTTCCGCGCGCCCTTGTTGAGCGAGCGAATGGCATTGGCCGACAAGGCCCCGTAACTCATGGCGGAAATGTTCAGAAGCGAGGCGGCATAGGGCGCCTTCGTCTCGGGCCCGACCAGAACGCGCATCTCCTCCAGCGGGGCGGCGGGTTTCGGGGCGATCGAATGGTGCAGCCATTCGTATTGCTCTTCATAGACGTCGAACTGGGTGCCGAAGGGCCGCTTGTCGAGCTCTTTCTTGGCGCGTTGATAGACGATGGCGCGCTTGTCGCGCGGGAAGGGGGTGCCGTCCTTGTCGCCTTCGAAGAAATACTGCCGCATCTCGGGCCGGATATGTTCCAGCATGAAGCGCAGATGCGCCGCCACCGGGTAATTGCGCAGGATGGCATGGCGGGTCTGGGTCAGGTCATGCGCGCCAAGGGCCAGGATCGCGAGGCAGAGGATGACCAGCGGCACGTTCAGGAACCGCTCTGCCGGGTAGGCGATGGCCAGAATGGCGAAGACGAGGGCCAGGATGGCCGCACCGGTCAGCGGCAGAAATCTGACCTCGAACAGGGTCTTGGGTGTCATGGCGCGATTCTTCCCCTTTGCGCCTGCGGGGCGCATCCCGATTGTGACCCCCTCATAGCACAGAACCATGAAGGACCAGAAAAGAGAGTGGGCCTTTCCGGCCCGTCAGAACGGGCAGGGGGCGGCGAAGCTGACCCAGTCCTTGCTGTCGGGATGATGCAGGGCCAGGGTCTCTGCATGCAGCATCAGGCGGGGATGGACCTCCGGTGTCTCGGCATAGATGGGATCGCCGAGGATCGGATGGCCAAGCGCCAGCATATGCACCCGCAGCTGGTGGCTCCGCCCGGTCAGGGGCGAGAGGCGGACGCGGGTTTCCCCTTCCGACCGGTCGATGACCTGCCAGTCCGTCACCGCGGCGCGGCCGTTCACCGGGTCGACCATCTGGCGCGGACGGTTCGGCCAATCGACACCGATGGGCAGATCGACGCGGCCCGATTCCGACGTGAGGTTGCCGGAAACCCTTGCGACATAAGTCTTTTTCGCCCGGCGCTGTTCAAACTCCTGCCCGAGAAAACCCTGCGCGGCCTTGTTGCGGGCAAAGATCATCACGCCGGAGGTGTCACAATCCAGCCGGTGCACCAGAAGCGTGCCCGGATAGGCGCGGCGCAGGCGCGTCTCCAGGCAATCGGCGCGGCCCTCGAGCTTGCCGGGCACCGACAGAAGGCCCGAGGGCTTGTCCACCACCAGGATGGCGCGGTCCTCGTAAAGGATCGACAGCGGCACATCCGGCGGGTTGTAGTCGAAATCCTTCATGCGATGCTGTGGCCCGCGGCCCTGAGCCGGGATGCAAGGTGGCGGATATGGGCGGGTCCGACCTCGCAGCAGCCGCCGACGATGGTGGCGCCGAGATCGAGCCAAGTCATTGCGAAATCGGCGTATTTCTCGGGCGTCAGGTCGTGGCGGTGGGTGTAGTCCGGCGCCCCGCCTCCCTCGGGCAGGGGGAGGGAAGAAATCTCGGAAAAGCCGTTGGCATAGGCGCCGAAGGGCAGGCCCATGGTGGAAAGCACGCGCAAGGCATCCAGCATCGCCTCGGGCATCGAGCAATTGGCCAGGACGGCGGCGGTCGGGTGTTCGGCGATCAGATCGGCCAGACCGGCAATCGGCTCGCCCGAGCGCAGGCGGCTGCCGTCGCGGTCATGCACCGAAACCGAAAGCCAGACCGGCAATCCCGCCGCCTGCGCCCCTTGCAGCGCCCCGCGGGCGAGGTCGAGCGAGGACATGGTCTCCAAAAGGATCACATCGACATGCGGCGCCATGATGCGCGCCTTTTCGGCATAAAGCGGTGCGGAAACAGCCACTTCGGGGGTAAGGTCCGGGCGATAGCTTTCCCCCAGCGGCCCCATCGACCCCGCGATCATGCCGCGCCCGGCGGCGGCGCGGGCCTCATGCGCCTCCATCAGGGCGCGCAGGTGCAGGGCGTGGTAGAGGGCGTCCAGACCCACCCCCTCCAGCCGGTCATGCAGGATGTTGTAGGTGTTGGTCGTGGCGACCGAAGCGCCGGCGGCGAAGTAATCGTCATGGATTTCGCGCACGAGGCCGGGATGGTCGATCATCACGCGGGTGGCCCAGAGCGGCGTCGGCTCGTCGCCCGAACGTGCCACCAGTTCCTGGCCCATGCCGCCGTCAAGTAGGATGATCTCTGCCATTGTCGCCTCCGAAGCCGGGAATGCCGCCTGTTATCAGGCGCCGGGGCTTTGCGGAAGGCCGTCGCTGATCGTGTAATAGTCGCCCTTGTCGGCGGTGAAGATATGGCTTGTCAGGCGGCCGCCGGTCGGGTTGGCGATGCAACCCGCCTCGATCGAGAAATCCTCGCCGAGGCGGAAATAAAGGCTCGACCCGCAGCCGGGGCAAAAGCCGCGCTGGCCGCCGCCCGGCGTGGCAAATTCGCGGATCGACCGGGATTGCCAGCGCAGGGCCGATTCCTCGGCATCGAAAGAGGCGGCGAAATGGCCGGACAGCTTGCGGCACTGGCTGCAATGGCAGGCGGTGACTTCGCCCATTTTGCCGGCGAGCGTGAAGTGGTTGGCGCCGCAGAGGCAGCTTCCCGTCAGGGCCTCGGCCGGGGCGGGCGCGGTGTAGTAATCGCCCGCATCCTCTTGATGCCATTCACTTTCGATGGTGAGGCCGGTATCCCCCTCCAAGACGCCGGCCGCGATCGAGATGCGGTCCTCGCCCGTCGGTTTCCAGAACAGGCTGGCGCCGCAGCCCGCGCAAAATCCGCGCTCGGCCATGTTGGAGGAGCGGTACCAGCGCAGGCCCGCATCCTCGGTCAGGTGGAAGCGGTCGAGCGGCACCGCACTCGCGGCCCAGAAGTGGCCGGAGACTTTGCGGCATTGCGTGCAGTGGCAGGCGATCACCTGCCGCAGCGGCGGATCGGCGCGAAACCGCACCTGACCGCAGAGGCAGGAGCCCTCCATCACGCAGCCTTTTCAAACACTTGCGCGAGAAGTGGGACCAGCCACGCCTCATCCTCGGCGGTGAAGGCGGCGGGCGTGTCGCTGTCGATGTCCAGAACCCCCAGAAGCGCCCCCTTGCCGTTCCAGACCGGCAGGACCAGTTCGGAGCGGGTGGAGGCGGCGCAGGCGATATGGCCGGGGAAGGCCTCGACATCGGGGACGTTCTGCACCTGACCGGTGCGCGCCGCAGCCCCGCAGACCCCGCGCGAGAAGGGGATGACAAGGCAGCCATGGCCGCCCTGATAGGGGCCGATCTTCAGAAGCTCGGGGCCCACCACCCGGTAAAACCCGGTCCAGTCGGCGAAATCGTGGTGGTTGTGCAACTCGCAGGCGACGGTGGCCATCAGGGCCACGGCATCGGTCTCGCCCTCGGTCAGGGCGAGGATGCTGGCGGAGATCTCGGCGCGGTTCATCTTGGGTCCCCTCAATAGCCCAGGGCGCAGCCATCCTTGCGCGGGTCGGACGCCCCGATCAGGATGCCGCTGTCGTCCAGCAGGATGTTCTGCGCGCCGCCCAGGGGATCGCGCGGGATCGACACCTCATGGCCCATCTGCGCCAGTTCGGCGCGGACCTTGTCGGAATAGCCGCGTTCGACCTGCATCCCCTCCACCCAAGAGAAGCTGCGCGGGCCGTCGACGGCCTCCTGCCCATCCATGCCGAAATCGACCATGTTGGAGACAAAGCGCGCATGGCCGGCGGGCTGGTAGGCGCCGCCCATCACGCCGAAGGGCATGATGACCCGGTCGTTGCGCTTCAGCATCGCGGGGATGATCGTGTGCATCGGGCGTTTGCCGCCGGCAAGCTCGTTCGGGTGGCCCTCGGTCAGGGTGAAGCCCGCGCCGCGGTTCTGGTAGAGGATGCCGAACTTGTCCGAGCCGAGGCCCGCGCCGAAGCCGAAGTAGATCGAATAGATCAGCGACACCGCCATCCGGTCGCGGTCGACCACGGTGATATAGATCGTGTCGCGGTGGACCGCCTCGGCCATCGGATGCGGGGTGGGGGCGGCGCGCTTGGGGTCGATCAGGGCGGCGAGCTTGGCCGCCGTCTCGGGCGACAGCATGTAATCGATGCGCGGGCTGTGTTCGGCGATGAAGCGGTTGCGGGCGTCATAGGCGAGTTTCGAGGCCTCGGCCTCGATATGGGCGCGCTGGGTGCCGAAGGGGTCCATCGACGCAAGATCGAAGTGTTTCAGGATGTTGAGCATCAGGATCGCCGTGGCGCCCTGGCCGTTCGGCGGATGCTCCAGGAGGGTCATGTCGCCATAGGTGCCCGCGACGGGCGCGCCCCAGGTGGCCTTGGTCGCGGCGAGGTCGTCAAGCGTGTGCAGCCCGCCCATCGCCCTGAGCGAGGAGATGAGGTCTTCGGCCACCTCGCCCTCATAGAACCCAGCGCGGCCCTGCGAGGCCATCCGGCGCAGCACTTCGGCCTGGGCCGGGGCCTTGAAGATGGCGCCGGTCTTGGGTGTCGTGCCGCCCGGCAGGTAGAAGTCGCGGGCGCTGCCTTGCAGGAAGGGGCCGTCCTCGACCCAGTCGAAGGCCACGCGCGGGGCGACGGGCACGCCCTCTTCGGCATAGCGGATCGCGGGGGCCAGACTGTCGGCCAGACCAAGCCGGCCCCAGTCGGCGGAGAGGGTGCAGAAGGCGTCCATCGCGCCGGGCAGGGTCACGGCCTCGACCCCGCGGACCGGCACGACCTTGTGGCCCTGGGCGCGCAGCGCGGCGGCGGTGGCGGCGGCGGGGGCGCGGCCCGACCCGTTCAGGGTCAGGACACGTTCTTCACCGGCAGGTTTCAAGAGCACGAAACAGTCGCCACCGATCCCGGTCATCTGCGGCTCGCAGATGCCCAGCAGGACCGCGCCCGCGATGGCGGCATCCACGGCATTGCCGCCCGATTTCAAGACCTCGATCGCGGCCTGCGCCGCCAGCGGATGCGAAGTCGCGCAGATGCCGTTGGCGGCATAAACGGCGGAACGTCCGGGAAATTGAAAATCGCGCATGGCTCACCTCTTTTGGGTCAGCCTAGGGCGCATTTGATCAAAGTGAAAGGGGGGAGGTGCCTCGGCGTCCCGAACTGGGTGGGGGCAATGGCTCGCAACGCCGAGGGAAGCTTTATGCAGCTACAGGGTCAGACTGCTGCGCGGGTCCGGCGAAAATGGGTGTAGATCAGGGCGTTTCCGTGTCAGATTTTTCGCATTGGAAACAATCTGCCCCTTCAGGCCGCATTGTCCAATTTCACACGAAAGCTCAGAAGGTTGCGGTCCCCCTCGCGGCGATAGGCCAAGTCCTCGACGAGGTTGCGAATCAGGAACCAGCCGAATCCCCCCTCCGGCAGGTCGTCAAAGGCGCCGAGTTCGGGCGGGGTGCCCAGCGGCGGCGTGGCATCGGGCATCGGCAGCCCGCGGTCCGCGATATGGACCAGAAGCTGATCGCGCCGGCGCCGGATGTCGACCTCGATCATGCCGGCGTAACAGGCATAGGCATGTTCGACGACATTGTTCAGCGCCTCTGCCACCACAAGCTGGGCGGTGCCCATGTCGTCGCGGCTGCAATCCCGGACCAGGGCGCAGGCCATGAGGTCGCAGAGCGCCTGGCGCACGCCAAGCGCCGTGGCGGGCAAGACCAGGTGGACGCGATCAGGGGGGATGAAGGACAGGATCCCGCCCCCTGGGGCGGTCTCAGCCTGCATGCCGCAGGCCTTCGGGCAGGGATTTGTGGATGATGAAGACCGAATCCATCCTTGTCAGGCGGAACACCTTTTCGACGGTGGGGGTCAGGCCGGAAAGTTCCAGCCGGCGGATCGGCCCCAGCGCCTTCATCACGGCGACCACGGCGCCAAGGCCGGAACTGTCCAGAAAGCCGACATTGGACATGTCGAGCACCACCCGCGAGCTGGGAGTCGCGACGATTTCGCGCATCAATTCCTTGAACTTGATGGCGCTTGCGGCGTCGATCCGGTCATCCATCACGCGGATCACGATGATCTCGCCCATATGTTCCGTTGTGAGGTTCATCGCGCATTCCTTCCTGCTACCTGCAGGCAGGATAACGGGAAGAAGTTACCTATCGGTAAGCGCGGCCCCGCCCGTCCTCAGTTCAGCTGGAACTGCAGCGGATAGCGCCCGTCGGTGAAATCGCCGAACAGATCGGGCAGGTCCGGGTGGCTCACCGGTTCGCCGGTCTCGTCCGGGACGAGGTTCTGTTCAGAGACATAGGCCACATAGTAGCTTTGGTCGTTCTCTGCCAGAAGGTGGTAGAAGGGCTGGTTTTTCGAAGGACGCGCCTCTTCGGGAATGTTTTCATACCATTCTTCGGTGTTGGAAAACATCGCGTCCACGTCGAACACCACGCCACGGAACGGGTGCTTGCGATGACGCAGCACCTGACCGATGTGATATTTCGCGGCCGTTCTCAGCATCATGTCGTACCCCCAATCTGATTTTACTAATCCTGCGGGGCGTCGCTGTCCACCAATCTGCCTGACACAGAGGGAAACAAACTGTGCCCTTTGTCCCTACAGTCGGCGGTTTCCTGCCCGCAACACAGGAGAAATCCCGTGGATTTCGCCCCTGCCCATGAAGCTTCCCCATTGGATATGCGGCGCTTTTCCCGTATCGTTGAAAAAAATAATACGAACGCATGAGGGGCCAATGAGCAGAACTCTCCGTGCGTCGATCCTGTTGCTGTTTCTCGCCTCCTGTGGAGGCGGCAACTTTTCGGCGCCGCGCCATTTGGATGACGCCTGTTCTGTCATTCACCAACGTCCGCAATATCTTGCGGCCATGAAGGTCACGCAGCGGAAATGGGGTGTGCCCATTTCGGTGCAGATGGCGATCCTGCATCAGGAATCGAAGTTCATCGGCAATGCCCGCACCCCGCATCAATATGCGCTGGGGGTGATCCCGCTGGGGCGGCAAAGCTCGGCCTATGGCTATGCGCAGGCCCTGGACAGCACCTGGGACGATTACCGCAAGGAACAGCACCGGATGGGCGCGCGCCGCGACAACATCCGCGATGCGACCGATTTCATGGGCTGGTATATCGACGGGACGACGCAGAAGCTGGGCCTGTCCAAGACCGATGCCGAAAGCCAGTACCTCGCCTATCACGAGGGGCGCAACGGCTTTGCCAATCAGAGCTACAAGGCCAAGTCCTGGCTGGTCAGCGTCGCACAGCGCGTCGGCCTGCGCGCCGCCATGTACCACGATCAACTGCAGACCTGCCTGCGTTAGGCAGGTCTGAACTGATGTTCAGCGCTTGTCCTTGGCGGTCTGGGCGTTGATCGAGAACAGGCTGCCCGGATAGGTGCCGCCGACCTTCAGCGAATCCAGCGCGACCGAGGTCTTGTTGCCGATGTCGTCGGTGATGATCCATTGGGTCAGGGCGACCGGATTTTCGCTGAAGATCAGCTCGATCGTGCCATAGTCGGGGTGTTTGGGGTCCTGCGCCACGACATGGGTGTTGCCGTTGACCTCGCTGTGGCCGATCACCATCTGGGCGGCCGAAAGATCGACCTTGGGTGCGAGGATCAGGTTCAGCGGCGTCCGTGCCAGCGGATATTGCTCGGGCGGCTGGTTGGATTTCGCGTCGAAGATCGCAACCGAGCCGGCGGCGGCCAGCACCAGGCTCTTGTTCGGCGGATCATATTCAAAGCGCGCCCGGCCCGGACGCTGGATCACGATGCGGCCCTTGGCGATGCTTCCGTCGGCATTGGTCTGGACGAACCGCGCCTCGGCCGTGGTCAGGCTGTTGATATAGGTCGACAGGTCCGACAGAGGCACCTCTGCCGCCTGGGCGGAAAGGCCGAAACACAGGGCGAGCGGGGCAAAAAATGCGGCACGAAGCTTTTTCATGGCCTCAATATAGGGCCTCCGGGCCGGTTCTCCACCCCTGCGGGCTTCAATTGGGCGCGAGGCCGCCGATCCGGTCGCTGTAGGGATGCTCCGCGCCACTCGGGTCGGTGACCCGGCGCTGGCCGTCCTCGCCTTGCGTCAGATAAGCGGGGCCGACGGGCACCTTGCCGTGGCCGCCCGGAATATCCAGCACATAGGTCGGAAGACAGATGCCCGAGATCCGCCCGCGCAGGGCCGCCATCAGGGCCTGACCCTCGGCAATCGTGGTGCGGAAATGGCTGGTGCCCTTGGCCAGATCGGCGTGGTGCAGATAATAGGGTTTGACGCGGTTGCGGATCAACCCGCGGAACAGCGCCTCCAGCACCTCGACCCGGTCGTTCACGCCCTTGAGGAGGACCGTCTGCGACAAAAGCGGCACCCCCGCGCCCGCAAGCCGCGCGAGGGCGGCGCAGGCGGCAGGGGTCAGTTCCGCCGGGTGGTTGGTGTGAACCACGACATAGACGGCGGGGCGGGTCTGCAAGGCGGCCATGAGGTCGGCCGAGATGCGCTCGGGCGCCACCACCGGCACGCGGGTGTGAAAGCGGATCACCTCGACATGGCGAATGGCGGCAAGCCGGTCGATCAGGCTTTTCAGCCGGCGCGGCGAAAGGACCATCGGGTCGCCGCCGGTCAGGATCACCTCCCAGATCGCCGGGGTGGCGGCGATGTAGTCGAGCGCCTTCTGCAGGTCCGCCTCGGGCAGATGGCCTTCCGAGCCGACCGTCTCGCGGCGAAAGCAGAAGCGGCAATAGACCTCGCAGGTCTGCGTCGCATGCAGGATCACCCGGTCGTTGTAGCGGTGGGTCAGGCCGGGGGCGGGTTCGTGGACGCGGTCGCCGATCGGGTCGGCGAGTTCCTCGGCGCGGATCAGAAGCTCGCTCAGGCTGGGCACGAACTGGCGCGCCACGCCCGGGTCGCTTTGGGTCATCTCGGGCGTGATGCGCAGGCGGAACTGGTCCACCACCGGGCCAAGCCCCTCGGCCTCCTCGGCAGAGGTCAGGCCTGCGGCCACAAGATCGGGCAGGGAGGTCACGGCCATGGCGGTTCCAGCATCCAATGCAGCAAGGGCTTTGCGGTGACTTTACGCCCCGCAGCAGGGCACTGCCTATCGCGCTTTGGGCGAAGAATGGCAAGGCCCGAGCTTTGCGCTTGGGTTGGCGGGATGGTGCAGCTAGGCTGACCCAAAGCCTTGGAACCGGGATGGGGAATGTGATGGACCTGACGCGCCGTGCGACGATTTTTGGCCTCGCTTCCCTTCTGGCGGCCCCGGCTCTTGCGCAGGATTTCGCGGCGGTGCCCAATGCGGGCTATGACGCATGGGTTGCCCGCTTTCGCGCCCGCGCGCTGAAACGCGGCATCTCGAAGCGGACGCTGGATGCGGCCTTCCGTCATGCCGGGTTTCTGCCCGACGTGATCGCGCGCGACCGCGCCCAGGCGGAATCGATCTACGGGATGGAGGATTACCTCGCCATCACCGCCTCGCCCGAGCGGATCAAGATGGGGACCAAGGCCTTGCGGCAGCAGTCCCGCGTGCTCTCGCAGCTCGAGGCGCGCTATGGGGTCGAGGCGCGGGTGGTGGCGGCGATCTGGGGGGTGGAAAGCTTCTACGGCACCAAGCGCGGCACGATCCCGGTCATCTCGGCCCTGTCCACCCTGGCTTACGAGGGGCGGCGTGCCGAGTTCTTCGAGGGTCAGCTGATGGCCGCCTTGCAGATCCTCGCCCATGGCGACATCGGCGCCGATCAGATGACGGGCGGCTGGGCGGGGGCGATGGGCCATACCCAGTTCATCCCGACCACCTATCTGTCCTATGCGGTCGACTACAACGGCGACGGCCGCCGCGATGTGTGGAGCGATGATCCCGCCGATGCGCTGGCCTCGGCTGCGCGCTACCTCAAGGCCGCCGGCTGGCAGAAGGGCCAGCCCTGGGGGATGGAGGTTCAGGTCTCCAAGGCGGCGGCGGCGCAGGGGGGCAAAGTCCATTCGGTCGCCGACTGGCGCAAGCTGGGGCTGCTGACCGGGCGGGGCGGGCAGGTGCCCGACCACGGCGCGGCACGGCTGGTCACCACCTCGGGCCCGGGGTTCTTGCTGTTCCACAACGGCCGTGTGCTGGGGAAATACAATTCCTCGACGCTGTACATGGTGGGGGTCGGCTATCTGTCGGACCGGATCTCGGGCAAGGGGCCGCTGGTCCAGGGCTTTCCGCCCGATGCCAATGGGCTGACCCAGGCCAACCGCATCCGCCTGCAGGAAAGGCTGACGCGGCTGGGCTATGACACCGGCTCGACCGACGGGGTCTTCGGGGCGAAGACCCGCGCCGCCATCGCGGGCTTTCAGCGGGCGCAGGGGCTGCCGGTCACCGGCACGCCCTCGCCCGACCTGCTGGCGCTGCTGCGCTAGGGTTCGGGCCGCTCAGATCCCCGGCCAGAACCGCCAGAGCGAGGCCTTGTCCCCCTCCGCCTCGTCGCGGCGCAGGTCGAAATGCGGCGCCAGCAGATCCTCCATCGAGAAGAGCCCGTTGGAGACCTCCGGCAGGTTCTGCAGCGCAAAGAGGATGCCGGTGCCGAAGGCATCCCGCGCGATGGCATCATGTTTCAGGCGCACGGTCTGATAGGGAAAGCCGAAAAGCACCTCATGCACCCCGATGATGCCGCCGGCCCGGATCGACTTGATCTCGTCCTGCGGCACATCCAGACCATCGGCCAGCATCCGGGCCGGGCTGGAAACCTCGGTCTTCGAACGGAAATGTTCCTCGATGATCTGGATGTCGCTGTCGGGCGCGATCCGCTTCAGCACCTTGGCCGCGACCAGAAGGAAGTTGATGCCCAGGGTCACATTGTCCGAATGCATCACCCGGATGCTGTGCGACAGCGTGGTCAGATAGGCGAGATCCTCCTCGCCATATTCGGCCACCGCCGAAATCACGGTCAGTTTCCGCCGCTTGGCCTCCTCCCCATAGTAACGCAGCGCCTCGGGGCCGGAGAAATCGACGATCACATCGACGGGAAACATGTCGAGCAATTCGGCCGCGCTGAACTCGTCGGCGCAGAGGATGAAGCCCGCTTCTTCGGATTCGATACCCAGAAATTCGGGCACCGAATGATGTTCCAGCTTGCGCGACTTGCGCAGCACCCATTGCAGATCGGCCTCCTTGGAATTGAGAAGGACGGTCGCCACCGCCTTGCCTGCCCGGCCAAATCCAATGAGTCCGATCTTGGGTGCTTTCGGCATCCTGCGCTCCTTCTAAGTTCGTCAAGACAGGGGCCGCGTCGGCGGCCCGAGGGGGGCGATCATAGGTGGCGTGGGGAAGGGGCAGCAAGGCGCATGGCCAAAAAGCGCCGGATGGCGCGGCGGGCTGGCAGGATCTGGCTGATCGGCCAGAGGCACAGGGCCGGCCGCCGCGCCCCGAATCACAGAAGAAGCGCCACCACGATCGGGACCAGGATGCTGGTCAGCACCGCGTTCAGCGCCATGCCGATGGCGGCAAAGGCGCCCGCCGTCTCGTTCACCTGGATGGCGCGGGCGGTGCCGATCCCGTGTGAGGCGACGCCGACCGCAAAGCCGCGCGCCCGCCAGTCGCGGATCTTCAGCGCGTTCATCATCGGGGTGACCACCATGGCGCCGAAGATCCCGGTCAGGATCACCAGCACCGCGGTCAGGGTCGGCAGGCCGCCGAGTTGCTCGGATATGCCGATGGCGACCGGGGCGGTGGTGGATTTCGGCGCGATCGAGACGATGATCTGCCGCGGCAGGCCCAGGGCCGCGGCCAGTGCCACCGCCGAGACCGCCGCCGCCAGCGACCCCGCCACCAGTGCGCCAAGGATCGGGATCGCCGTCTTGCGGATCGTGGCAAGGTTGGCGTGGATCGGCACGGCCAGCGCCACTGTGGCGGGGCCCAGCAGGAAGTGGATGAACTTCGCGCCGTCGAAATAGGTGGCATAGGGGGTCTTGCTGACCCAGAGGATCGCCGCGATCACCGCCACGGCGAACAGCACAGGGTTGGCCATCGGATGGCGCTTCAGCTTTTGCGACAGGGCATCGGTGCCGAGATAAACCACGATGGTACAGGTCAGCCACAAAAGCGGCTCGGTGGACAGATAGCTCCAGATCTGGGCGACGTCGGTCATTCCGCGCCCCCCGCCATGCGGTGCATTAGAAGGAATGTGGCGACGCTGACCAGCATCGCGATCACCGTGCTGGCCATGACCACCACCGCGATGGCGAGGCCGTTCTGGGCGAGGATGCCCAGATTGGCCACGACGCCGACCCCGGCCGGCACGAAAAGCAGCGACAGATAGCCGAGGAAACCGCGCGCCACCGGGCCGACCCGCTCGGCCAGGGCGGGGCGCAGGGTGCAGGCGCTGAAGAGAAGGATGAGGCCGATCACCGGCCCCGGGACGGGCAGGGCAAGCGCGCGGGCGATGACCTCGCCTGCCAGCTGGCAGGACAACAGGATTGCGATGGTGACCAGCATGCGGGGCCCTCTCTGGCTTGGACGCGGGACAACCTTCCCGCTTCGGGGCCGAAGATCAAGCCTTGGCCGCGCAGGGCCGCCATGCAGGACGCCCCGCCTTGCGGCGGGGCGCTGCATCATGTTCCAGCGTTCAGGCGCCCATCGGCCAGACGAACTCGGGCCGCAGGCCCTCGAACACCGGGCGGCCGTCGTGGGGCTTCTCATAGCCTTTCGTCTCGTCCCAGAAGGCGTGGTAAGTGGCCTTCGGAAAGCTCGCGTCGTCATAGCCCATGACATTGGGCACGGCGACGCGGATGCGGTGCTGCTTGTCGTCCAGCATCAGCACGGCGCCGCATTCGGTGCACAGGCAGATTTCCAGCGGGCCGTTGGGGTTGCTGGCGTTGAAGGGCACGCGCTTCATCTTTTCGGGGTGGTCAACCTTCACGTCGCCATAGTTGAAGAAGGCCACATGGGTATGCTGCTGGCCGGTCACGGCCTTGCAAACGTTGCAATGGCATTCGTGGTTGTCGATCGGCTCGGCGTCGGAGGTGACATGCACATGGGCGCAGCCACCGGCGTATTTTGCAGACATTGCTTCCTCCCTTGAAACTCCTGAAACCAGGAGAGTGCCGCAGGGTAACACGGGCTTGGCGTGAGGACGTATAAGTTAAGCGACCGTAAAATGACGAAACGCCCCACCTTGCGGCGGGGCGTCAGGGCGTAAGGCAGGTCGGGGTTGCCCCCTTCCGTCCTTAGCCGCGCTCTTCGATGATCTTCACCATGTGCGAGACAGCAGCCACCATGCCACGAATGGACGGGGTGTCTTCCAGCTCACGGGTGCGGCGGATCTTGTTCAGGCCCAGACCCTTGAGGGTCGCAGTCTGCACAGCCGGGCGACGGGCAGCGGAAGCGTATTGCTGCACGACGATGGTTTTCTTTGCGGTCATGATCAGGCCTCCACAACTTCAGCGGCGGGCTTGCCCAGAATCTCGGCCACTTTCTTGCCGCGACGCGCGGCAACCTGGCGGGGCGAGGTTTCGGACTTCAGACCGTCGATGGTGGCGCGGATCATGTTGTAGGGGTTCGAGGTGCCGATCGATTTGGCAACCACGTCCTGCAGACCCAGCATTTCGAACACAGCGCGCATCGGACCACCGGCGATGATACCGGTACCCGCAACGGCGGTGCGCATCACGACTTTACCGGCGCCATGACGGCCTTCCATGTCGTGGTGCAGGGTGCGGGCGTCCTTCAGCGGCACGCGGATGAGCGAGCGCTTGGCCTGCTCGGTCGCCTTGCGGATCGCTTCCGGAACTTCCTTGGCCTTGCCCTTGCCGAAGCCGACACGACCGCGCTGATCGCCCACAACCACCAGAGCTGCAAAGCCGAAGCGCTTGCCGCCCTTCACGGTCTTGGACACGCGGTTGATCGCGACCAGACGGTCTGCGAACTCCGGGGTTTCCTCGGGCCGATTGTCGCGGCGGTCATTGCCACCACGATTGTCCCGGCGGTTTTCACGTTCTGCCATTGTCTATCTCCTCAGAACTTCAAGCCGCCTTCACGGGCAGCGTCGGCCAAAGCCTTGATCTTACCGTGAAAGAGGAAACCGCCGCGATCGAAGTACACCACTTCGACACCGGCCTTGAGAGCACGCTCGGCGATGGTCGCGCCAATCTTGGCGGCCGCCTCGACGTTGTTTTTGCCCACGACGCCCAGATCCTTCTCGAGAGAAGACGCCGAAGCGACGGTGATGCCCTTCACATCATCGATCAACTGGACCGAGATGTTCTTGCTGGAGCGGTGAACCGAGAGGCGCAGACGCCCAGCAGCCACCGACTTGATACGGTTCCGAACGCGCAGACGGCGCTTGAGGAACAGCTCTCTTTTTTTCAATGCCATTTCTCTTGCCCCTTACTTCTTCTTGCCTTCCTTGCGGAAGACGAACTCGCCCTTGTAGCGGATGCCTTTGCCCTTGTAGGGCTCGGGCTTCTTCCAAGCGCGGATGTTCGCGGCGACCTGGCCAACGAGTTGTTGGTCAATGCCTTCCACAGAGATTTCGGTTTGCTTCGGCGAAGCGACGGTCACACCCTCGGGCACCTCGAAGATCACTTCGTGGCTGAAGCCCAGCGACAGTTGAAGGTCTTTGCCCTTCATCGCGGCGCGGTAACCCACGCCCTGGATTTCCATCTCTTTCTTGAAGCCGGTGGTGACGCCGGTGACCAGGTTCTGGATCATCGAGCGGCTCATGCCCCATTGCGAGCGGGCCCGCTTGGAGAGACCGCGCGGCGTGACTTTGACCGTTTCGTTTTCGATGGTCAGCGTCACGTCGTCGCCAGCGGTGAAGCTGCGGGTGCCCTTCGGGCCCTTCACTTCGATCGTCTGACCCGAGATCGAGGCAGACACGCCCTTGCCCAAGGCGACGGGTTTTTTGCCAATACGAGACATATTACCCCTCCCTTAGAATACGGTGCAAAGCACTTCGCCGCCAACATTGGCTGCGCGTGCATTTGCGTCCGTCATCACACCCTTGGGGGTGGACAGGATTGCGATGCCAAGACCGTTACGCACGGGCGTGACGTCCTTGATCGAGTTGTAGACGCGGCGGCCCGGCTTGGACACGCGCTTCAGCTCACGGATGACCGGGGTGCCTTCAAAGTACTTGAGGCTGATGGTCAGTTCACCTTGGCCGTTTTCGGTCTTGGTGGATTCGTAGCCGCGGATGTAGCCTTCCGCGACGAGCACATCCAGCACCCAGGCCCGCAGCTTGGAAGCCGGGGTCTTGACGGTGGATTTGCCGCGCATCTGGCTGTTGCGGATACGGGTCAGCATGTCGCCGATGGGATCGTTCATCATCATTTTTCTGCGCTCCCCTTACCAGCTCGACTTCACCATGCCGGGGATCTGGCCGAAGGAGGCGAGATCACGCAGCATGATGCGGCTGAGCTTGAGTTTGCGGTAATAGGCGTGCGGGCGGCCGGTCAGCTGGCAGCGGTTGTGGATACGGGTGGCCGAGGAGTTGCGCGGCAGGGCAGCCAGTTTGGCGGTCGCCTTGAAGCGTTCTTCGATCGGTTTGGTTTGGTCGTAGATAACCGTCTTCAGTGCGGCGCGTTTGGCTGCGTGCTGCTGCACGAGCTTGGCGCGCTTCACTTCGCGGTTCACCATGGATTTTTTGGCCATTGTTGGATTCCTCGCGATCAGGACGTGAAGGGCATTTTGAAGAGCTTGAGCAGCGACTTCGCTTCTGCATCGGTCTTGGCGTTGGTGCAGATGATGATGTCCATGCCCAGGATCTCGTCGACCTTGTCGAAGTCGATTTCCGGGAACACGATCTGCTCTTTCAAGCCCATCGCGTAATTGCCGTTGCCATCGAAGGACGTGCCTTTCACGCCGCGGAAGTCGCGGACGCGGGGCAGGGCGATGGTGATCAGGCGATCGAGGAATTCATACATCCGGTCGCCCCGGAGGGTGACCTTGCAGCCCAGCGGCATCTGCTCACGCACACGGAACCCGGCGATCGAGTTCTTGGCGTGGGTGATGACCGCTTTTTGACCGGCAATCAGGCTGAGTTCTTCAGCTGCTTGCTTGACCTTCTTGGTGTCCTTGACCGCTTCGCCGACGCCCATGTTCAGGACGATCTTGTCCAGACGCGGGATCTGCATGTCGTTCTTGTAGCCGTATTCGGCCTTCAGAGCGGCGCGGAAGGTGGCCAGGTATTCGGCCTTCAGACGCGGGGTATAGGTGGCTTGGTCGAGCATCAGATCGCCTCCCCGGTGGTCTTGGCGTAACGGACCTTCTTGTCGCCTTCCATGCGGAAGCCCACGCGGGTCGGCTTGCCATTGGCATCGACGATCGCGAGGTTCGACAGGTCGATCGGCATCGCCTTGGCGATCCGGCCGCCTTGCGAGGTCTGGCTTTGCTTGGTGTGACGGATGGCGGTGTTCAGACCGTCGACGATCGCGGCATTGTCCTTGGGGGACACGGCGGAGATTTCGCCCTGCTTGCCCTTGTCCTTGCCGGTCAAGATGACAACCTTGTCACCCTTTTTGAGCTTAGCGGCCATCAGAGCACCTCCGGAGCCAGCGAGATGATCTTCATGAAGTTCTTGGCGCGCAGTTCACGGACAACCGGCCCGAAGATACGCGTGCCGACCGGTTCACCCTGGTTGTTCAGGATGACGGCAGCGTTGCGGTCAAAACGGATGGTGGTGCCGTCTTCGCGACGAACTTCCTTGGCGGTGCGGACGACGACGGCCTTGCGGACGTCACCCTTCTTCACGCGACCTTTCGGAATTGCCTCCTTGACCGACACCACGATGATGTCGCCCACGGATGCATAGCGGCGGTGCGAACCGCCCAGAACCTTGATGCACTGAACCCGGCGAGCGCCTGAGTTATCAGCAACATCCAGATTGGTCTGCATCTGGATCATTTAGTTTTCTCCGACCTTTGGGGGCAGGATACCCCCAGGGTTTCGTTTCAGTTCAAGACGAAAGGCACTCACGCAGTCGCGTCAGTGACAACCGTCCAGCGTTTGGACTTCGAAATCGGGGCGCATTCCTCGATGCGGACCACGTCACCTTCCTTGAACTGGTTCAAGGCGTCATGAGCGCGGTACTTCTTGGACTTGCGGATCGTCTTTTGCAGAACGGGGTGCTTGAAGCGGCGTTCGACAAGAACGGTGATCGTCTGCTCGTTCTTGTCCGAGGTCACGACACCTTGCAGGATACGTTTGGGCATCGGTCTCTCCTTACTTCGCGGCTTCGGCGGCTTTTTGGGCCAGCACGGTACGGACACGGGCGACATCCTTGCGGACTTTGCCGATGCGCGAGGTGTTCTCAAGTTGGTTGGTTGCTGCCTGGAAGCGCAGGTTGAACGCTTCTTTCTTCAGCGCGACAAGCTGATCACGCAGCTGGTCGGGGGTCTTCGCACGCAGTTCTTGGGCGTCCATGCGCCTTTTCCTTTTCCGTTCACCAGACGGCCCCGAGGGTAACCGTTGATCTGGTGGGCCAATGACAAACCAGCGATTCTGGGAGACCCGGAACCGCTGGATGCGTCCCACTACAGGAGGAGGGGGTTCAGGGCAAGGGGGAAGATGGGTTTGGACAAGATGCTGTGGCGCTGCCGTCGCTCCACCGGTTCAGGACAGCGCCAGGACCACGCCATGCCGGCGCAGGGCTTGGATCTTGTCGGCATCCGGCGTGGCAGAGCCCCAGACGGCGATATAGCCATAGGTTGCCTCGGGATGCGCGGTGTTCCAGGCTGTGACGGCCTCGCCCCGCATCCCGGCTTCGGCGATGCGGGCGGGGCGTTCGGGGTCGGGCGGGGTGGCCATGACATCGACGATCACCCGCAGCGAGGGGATGAGGTAGCCCGCAAAGACCTCGCCCGGGGCCAGAGGCAGGACCCCGGCCAGGGCGGGCTGCCAGACCACATCGGTCGCGCCGAGCGCCTTGGCGACATTGGGCGTGCGCGCCTCGATCCGGGCGGGGCGGGGTGCGGCGCCCGCGCCGGTCCAGCCGACCGCCACATCCTTCCAGAAGGCGATGCGGCCGATGATGGCGGAGGCATGCGCGCCCAGCTGCTGATAGCGCCAGGCGGCGGCCCGATTGACCTGACCCGCCACCACGACATCGAAGTAATCCGCCTCGCCGCCCTTCCATTCGCAGATGCTGCGGTCCGGGGCAGGGGCCAGATGGCGGTGCGAGACATCCGCGCTGGGGAAGTAAAGCCGCCCCTCGACCTCGATCACATCCGCGCTGCGGGCGAGTTCGGTTCCGTTCCAGCTTGCGGTGAACATGGGGCCTCCGGCGACGTTTCGCCTTGGCTTACCACGGCGGCAGATCAAGGCAACGCCGGTCCCGGTCAAATGATCGGCACCGGAAAGGGCGCTAGGCCACGCCACCGCGGCTTCCGGCTTGGCATCCACCGCCGCCGCCCCTATCTAGAAGGAAGCCAGAAGGAACCGCGCCGCCCGATGCCAGAGAAACACGCCCAACTGCGCCGCTTCCTGCGCGCCTTCGGCCTCTGTCTCGGCCTTGTGCTCTTCGTGGTGACCAGCCAGTCGCTGGCCTTGCCCGCCCTGCAGGACGGCCCGTCGCATTTCGACACAAGGCCCGTGGTCCTGCACCTCGCAAGCCCCCGGCTGGCCCCGGCGAAGGCCGAGCGGAACCCCGGCGCGCCGCATCCCGCCGCAGTCCTTCCGCCCCTTCCGGCGTCGCTGCCCGCCGCCCCCCTCGGCGTCGCCGCGATCCTGATGCCGCAGCCCCTTCTGCGGGTCGCCCTCCATCTGCCCACGGGTTGGCAGGCCCGCGCGCCCCCGAACCTCGACTTGCAAAGCAGACCCTGAACCGCCGCCGCCTTGCGGGCGTGCGGCCTTGCTTGCACTGTCGAGGACACATATGACCACACCGCCCAAACCCGCGGAACCTGCCGCCAAGGGCGCCCCCGCGGCGCCGCCGAAAGAGCCGATCCTGATGAACTGGATCCTCATTTTCGTCACCACGGGACTCATCCTCCTTGCGGCCTATATGCTGAAAGGATTTTGAGATGCGCAGCCCCGTCGTGAAACTGGCCATCTTCGGCCTCATCGCCGCTTCCATCGTGCTCGGCGATCTGCTCTCCGCCCTCGGATGAGCTCCGGCCGGGCGGCCTTCACCGCCGCCCGGTAACCTGCCACGCCCTCCGCAAGACCCCACGCCCCCGCGCGGGCGATGTGCCGTGGCGTCGGCCCGACCCTGACGCGCCAAAATCGGGCAAAACAACTTGTCCACAGAAGATTTGCTGACAAAACGCTTTACAGACTTCCCCCAGGCCTCCACAATATCTAGTAAGAACTGCAACGGGTATCGCAGTTTGTTGCCAGACACCCAGCTGCTAGTGGGTCCAGGTCCTCCGGTGGCGTTATAATGAGGCCAGGCATGTCACTTGCGGAAGATTTCATGACGTCGGACGATCTGCACCCGATCGACGTGGTCGAGACCCTCGCCGAACACCACGCCTGGGAGTTCGACCGCATCACCGACAATCAGATCGCCATGGCGGTCGAGGGCCAGTGGCGGACCTATTCGCTGACCCTCGCCTGGTCGCCGCAGGACGAGACCCTGCGCCTGATCTGCACCTTCGAGATGGAGCCCCCCGAGGACCGTCTGCCCGCGATCTATGACATCCTCAACCGCTGCAACGACATGGTCTGGACCGGGGCTTTCACCTATTGGACCGACCAGAAGCTGATGGTCTGGCGCTATGGCCTGCCGCTGTCGGGCGGGCAGATCCCGGATCCCGAGCAGATCGACCACCTGATCGCCTCGGCTGTCATGGCCTGCGAGCGCTTCTACCCGGCCTTCCAGCTCGTCAGCTGGTCCGACCACACGCCGCAGACCGCGATGAAAGTCGCCATTGCCGAGGCTTACGGTCGCGCCTAACCTGCCCCCGAAAGTTCGGAGGCGAAGATGCTAGAAGCGGTGGCCCGGCAGGGATTGGTTCTTTTGGGATGCGGCAAGATGGGCACGGCCCTTCTGACCGGCTGGCTGGGGGCCGGGGTGCCGCCCGGCTCGGTCTGGGTGATCGAGCCCAACCCGACAGACTGGCTGAAAACCGCGGGCGTGCATCTGAACGAAGGCATCCCGCCCGCGCCCGCCGTGGCGCTGCTGGCGGTCAAGCCGCAGATGATGGGCGCGGCCCTGCCGGCGCTGCAGGCGCTTGGCAACGGCAAGACCCTCTTCGTGTCGATCGCCGCCGGCACCTCGATTGCGACCTTCGAGGCGGCCCTGGGCCAGCATACCCCCATCGTGCGCACCATGCCCAACACGCCGGCGATGGTCGGGCGCGGCATCACCGGCATCTGCGCCAATGGCCCGGGCCTCAGCGGCCTGCCACTGGCGCGCGCGCTGATGCAGGCGGTGGGCGAGGTGGTCGAACTGGAGGGCGAGCATCAGATCGACGCGGTGACCGGGGTCTCCGGCTCCGGCCCGGCCTATGTCTTCCACATGATCGAGGCGCTGGCCGCCGCCGGCATGGCCGAGGGCCTGTCGCCGGAGGTTGCCATGAAACTCGCCCGCGCCACGGTCTGCGGGGCAGGGGAGCTGGCCTATCGCTCACCCGAGGCGGCCGACCAGCTGCGCATCAACGTGACCTCCCCCGGCGGCACCACAGCGGCGGCGCTCGCCCATCTGATGGACCCCGAGAACGGCTTGCCGCCCCTGATGCAGCGCGCCGTCCATGCCGCCGCCGAACGCGGGCGGGAGCTTGGCAAATGACCATCACCTACGAGGATTTCGAAAAGGTCGATATCCGCGTCGGCCGCATCACCCGCGCCGAACCCTATCCCGAGGCGCGAAAGCCCGCCTACAAGCTCTGGGTCGATTTCGGTGGCGAGATCGGCGAGAAGCGCTCCTCGGCCCAGATCACCGTGCATTACACGCCCGAGGCGCTGATCGGGCGTCAGGTGCTGGCGGTGGTGAACTTTCCAGCCCGCCAGATCGGCAAGGTCCTGTCAGAGGTGCTGGTGCTGGGCCTGCCCGATGCCGAGGGCGCGGTGGTGCTGATCGGTCCGGGGCAGGATGTGCCGCTGGGGGGCAAGCTTTTCTGATGCAGAAATTGCTGATCACCCGGGGCCTGCCCGAAGCGGTCGTCGCCCGCGCCCGCAGCCGTTTCGACGTGACCCTGCGGCAGGAGGTGACGCCCCTGTCGCCGCAGGACCTGCGCGCCGCGCTGCGCGAGTATGATGCGGTGCTGCCGACGCTGGGCGACCTTTTCAAGGCCGAGGTCTTTGCCGATGTCCCCACGCCGCGCGCCCGGATTCTGGCGAATTTCGGCGTGGGCTACAACCACATCGACGCCGAGGCCGCCCGTGCGGCGGGTCTTGACGTGACCAACACGCCGGGCGCGGTGACCGATGCCACCGCCGACATCGCCCTGACGCTGATCCTGATGACCGCCCGCCGCGCTGGCGAGGGGGAAAGGCTGGTCCGCGCCGGCCAGTGGCAGGGCTGGCATCCGACCCAGATGCTGGGGATGCATGTGACCGGCCGCCGGGTCGGGATCATCGGCATGGGGCGGATCGGGCAAGCCATCGCGCGGCGCTGCCATTTCGGCTTTGGCATGGAGGTGGTCTTCCACAACCGCTCTCCCCTGACCCTGACCGACCTGCCCGCCCGCCAGCTTCCGCTGGCCGAGGTCTTGCAGGCCGATATCGTCGTCGTCGCTGTCCCGGGCGGGACCAGCACCCACCACCTGATCGGGGCCGAGGCCTTCGCCCTCATGCGCCCGGAGGCGATCTTCATCAACATCGCCCGCGGCGACGTGGTGGACGAGGCGGCCCTCGTCGCCGCCCTGCAAGGCGGCCGGATCGCCGGCGCGGGCCTCGATGTCTACGAATTCGAACCCCGGGTCTCGCCGGCCCTGAAGGCCCTGGAGAATGTCACCCTGCTGCCCCATCTCGGCACCGCCGCCCTTGAGGTGCGCGAAGCGATGGGGATGATGGCGCTCGACAACCTCTTCGCCCATCTGGACGGCGAACCCCTGCCCAACCCGGTCTGACCCATGCCCCTTCGCATTCCCCGCATCGGCCCTGAACGCTCCGCGGGGGATATTTGGGCAAGCATGAAAACGCGGGTCTGCCCTTTCATACTGGTTCAAATATCCCCGCCGGAGGCCTCCGCCGCTGGCAGGCGAGACCGGGCATGATCCTGTCGCGCGGGCGCCGCTTCATCTTTGTCCATATCCCCAAGACCGGCGGGACGGCGCTGGCGCTGGCGCTGGAGGCGCGGGCGATGAAGGAGGATATCCTGATCGGCGACACGCCCAAGGCGCGGGCGCGGCGCGGGCGGGTGGCGGGGGTCAAGGCGCGCGGGCGTCTGTGGAAGCATTCCTCGCTGTCGGACATCGCGGGGCTGGCGAGCGATGCCGAGATCGCCGAATTCTTCACCTTCACCCTGGTCCGCAACCCCTGGGACCGGGCGGTCAGCTATTACCACTGGCTGCGCGACCAGCATTTCGCCCATCCCGCGGTGGGCCTGGCCAAAAGCCATGGTTTCGCCGATTTCCTGAGCCACCCGCAGACCCGTACCGCCCTCGCACTTTGGCCCTATGGCGCCTATCTGCGCGACCGGTTCGGGCAGGAGCGCGCCAGCCTCTTTGCCCGGCTGGAGCATCTGGACCAGGACCTTGCCCCCTTCGAGGCGCATCTGGGCTTTCGCCTCACCCCCTTGGCGCGGGCCAACGAATCCGGGCGAGCGCGCGACTGGCGGCCCTATTACGACGCCGAGAGCGCCGGGCTGATCGCCAACCTTTGCGCCGAGGATATCGCGCGTTTCGGCTACCGTTTCGACCCGTAAGGCCGGGCGCGACGCGGGGCGGAGACCTGGGGCCTTTTAGGGAAACTCCGCAAGCTTGCCACAATCCGCCCGAAGCTTTGCCGCAGCCTCCGCCTTAGCTGGGCGGGAACAACAGGGTGTGCCGATCATGGGCCGTCACGATCTGACATTGGGTATCGCCTTGAAGGGCCGTGCGAGCCTGGCCTGCGGGCTTTACACCTCGACCCCGGTGCTGACCGCGACCGGCTGGGTCGAGATGGGCGAACTCTCGGCCGGGGATCTGGTGGTGACGCGCGAGGCCGGGCTTTGCCCCATCGTCACCATCGCTCCGGAACCCCGCGAGGCGCTTTGGGCCGTGCGCTTTCCCGAAGGCGCGCTTGGCAATCTGGAGGAAGTGCTGCTGCCCCCGGGCCAGCCTGTCCTGATCGAGACGCCCCATGCCATGCCCATCACCGGCGAGACCGAGGTGCTGGTGCCCGCCGCGGCACTGGAGGGCTGGCGCGGCATCGCACCGCAGCTGCCGCTCAGCCCCGAGACCATCCTGATCATGCGCCTGTCCCGGCCCAGCCTGCTGGAAGTGGGTCAGGGGCTGGTGATCGGCGTCGAGGGGGTCGCGACCGGCGAATCCGATCTGATCCAGCTTCTGTTCAGCCGGTCCGAGCGGGCGGTCCTGCCCCTTGCCGCGGCACGGCATCTGGTGGCGGCGATGATCGCCGAAGAGGCCGGTCAGGCCCTGCGCCGCGACGCTCAGGCCGCCTTGTTGCGGCTGGTGAACCGGTCGTAGAACCCCGCCCCGCTGTCTGCCACCTGCACCAGAAGCGCCGGCACCGCAAAGCGCGGGCCGAAGCTTGCGGCAAGGCCTTCGCAGATCTCCACCGCCTTGCCCGCACCGATCATGTCGAGCCAGCTGAACGGCCCGCCCGACCAGGGCGCAAAGCCCCAGCCGAGGATCGCGCCGACATCGCCCTCGCGGATGTCGGTCAGAACGCCTTCCTCCAAAGCCCGCACCGCCTCCAGCGTCTGGATCATCAAGAGCCGGTGCTGGATGGTGACGAGGTCGGGTTGCAGGGGCGCCACCGGCCAGTGCTGGGCGAGGCCGGGCCAGAGCCCCTCGCGCTTGCCCGCCGCATCATAGGCGTAAAAGCCCGCCTTGGCCTTGCGCCCCAGACGGCCCGCATCGGCAAGGGTGAAAAGCACCGTATCCACCGCGCCATCGGGATAGGAATCGCCCATCGCGGCCTTGGTCGCCTTCGCGATCTTGACGCCAAGGTCGATCGAGGTCTCGTCCACCAGCTGCAGGGGCCCCACCGGCATCCCCACCAGCCGCGCCGCGTTTTCGATCAGCGCCGGCTCCACCCCTTCGGCGACCATCCGGATGCCCTCGTTGATGTAGGGAATGATGCAGCGGTTGGCATAGAAGAAGCGGGCGTCGTTCACCACGATCGGCGTCTTGCGCAGGGCGCGGACGAAGTCGAGCGCCTTGGCCACGGCACGCTCCCCGGTCGCCTTGCCCTTGATGATCTCGACCAGCGCCATCTTGTCGACGGGCGAGAAGAAATGGATGCCGATGAACTGATCCGGCCTTTGGCTGGCGCGGGCGAGGCCGGTGATCGGCAGGGTGGAGGTGTTGGTGGCAAAGATGCAGTCGGTGCCCACCACGGCCTCGACCTTGGCAGTCACCTCGGCCTTGACCTTGGGGTCCTCGAACACGGCTTCGACGACCAGATCGCAGCCCGCAAGGGCGGCGTAATCGGCGGTGGCGGTGATGCGGGAGAGGACTTCGGCCTTCTTCTCCACGGTGACCTTGCGGCGCTGGACGCCCTTTTCCAGCAGATCCTCGGCATGGGATTTGCCGCGTGCGGCGGCCTCCTCCGTGGCATCGACGAGGACCACGCTGATCCCGGCATTGGCCGCGACATAGGCGATGCCCGCGCCCATCATGCCGGCGCCGACCACGCCCAGTCTTTGCACCGATTGGTCGGGCAGGGCGGGGCGGTTGGCGCCCTTTTCCAGCGCCTCTTTGTTGAGGAACAGGCTGCGGATCATGGCGGAGGAGGAGGGGTTCAACAGCACCCCGGTGAAGGCCCGCGCCTCGACCTTCAGGGCAAGGTCGAAGGGCACCAGCGCGCCTTCATAGGCCGCCTGCAACAGCGCCTTGGCGGCGGGATAGACGCCTTGGGTGCGCCCCAGGATCATCGCATTGGCGCCGACGAAGGTCATGAAACCCGCAGCCGAATAGGGCGTGCCGCCGGGCATCTTGTAGCCCTTCTGATCCCAGGGCTTCACCAGATCCGCCTCTTTCGCGGCCAGAACCCATTCCTTGGCGCGGGCCAGCAGGGCCTCGGGAGCCACCACCTCGTCAATCAGGCCCTCCATCTTTGCGGCCCTCGGGTCGAGGAGCTTGCCCTCCATCAGGTAGGGGGCGGCCAGCATGATGCCCAGCTTGCGGATCAGCCGGGTGGTGCCGCCTGCGCCGGGGAAGATGCCGATCAGGCTTTCGGGCAGGCCGATCTTGGCCTTGGGGTTGTCGGCGGCGATGATCCGGTGGCAGGCGAGTGGCAGTTCAAAGCCGATGCCAAGCCCGGTGCCGGGCAGGGCCGCGACGATCGGCTTGCCGCCTTTCAGCGTCTTGGCGTCCATCCCGGCCCGCTCGATCTTGCGCAGGATGCGGTGGGTGTTCATCACCCCGGCGAAGATCGCCTCGGCCCCGCCGTCCCGCATCTCGGCCAGGACGGCCAGATCCATGCCACCGGCGAAATCCTTCTTGCCCGAGGTCAGGATCACCCCCTTGACCACCGGATCGCCGAGGGCGCGGTCCACCAGCGCCTCCAGCTCGGCAAAGCCCGCCAGCGACATCACGTTCATCGACCGCCCGGGCAGATCCCAGGTGATCGTGGCCACGCCATCGACATCGACCGCATAGAGAAAATCGCTCATCACTTTGGTCCTTCGGGATTGAGGGAAAGGCCGCGCCGCACCAGGGGCCAGCGGCTGTTGGCCAGCCCGTTGGTGACAGAGGCGGCGCGCCAGACGTCGTCTTCCAGCCGCAAGACCATGATCGAGCGGTAGGGGGCGATCACGCGGTGCCCACCCGCGATCACATGCGAGACATAGCTGCCCGCGATCAGGTCGAGGTCAAGCTGGTGGGCCTGATCGACAAGCCGGATGTAATCGGTGACGCGCTGGGCGCGAAAGATGTCGCGGAAGATGTCGAAGCCCAGCCGCAGGTCTTCCTCGGTCGTCACCAGCTTGCTTTCGTCATGGCTGATCACGGCGCAAGGCAGGCAGATCCTGCGGCGATAGGCGGGCCAGTCGTCGGCCAGAAGCGCTGTCGCCACATCGTCGAGATAGGATTGCAGCAGGACGACAGGCTCCATCTCAACCCCGCTCCCGCCCGTCGGCATGAAGATAGCGCCGCTGGGCGCCGGTCTTGACGGTGATCAGATCGTGGTCGGGGTAATGGATCACGTCATCGGGCCCACGGGTGCCGATCACCAGATAGCGCGCCTCCGCGCCGGAGCGGTTCTGCAGGCAATGGCCGATGGCGAGACCGGCGGGCCAGGCGGCCACATCGCCGGGGCGCAGCACCTCTTCGCGGTCCTCGACAAGGATCACCTCGCCCGACAGGATCACCACCAGCTCATCCTCGGCCTCGTGCCAATGGCGGAAGGAAGAGCTGGCGCCGGGCGGCAGGATCTCGATGAAGGCGCCGAACTGGGTCAGACCGCCGGGGTCGGACAGGAGCTGATAGGCGTAATCGCCAAGACCCCCGCCCAGCACCGGATGGGCGTAGCCTTTGGCCTGCTGGATCGGTTGCGGCGGCAGTTTCGGCATCAGCGCGGCCCCGTCCAATCGCTGTCATCCTTGTAGGTGAAGCGGGCTTTGCCCTCGGCGATGTGGATCTTGAAGTCGATGTCGGAATAGGTCGCAACCTCGGTCTTCGCCTTGGTGCCCACGACCAGAAACACCGCCAGCTTGTCCGACCGGTTGATGAACTGGTGCCCGTCGGGCGATCCTGCCGGGAAGGCCGCGTAATCGCCGACCCGCATCACGGTTTCGCCCGCGTCCTGCACCAGGATGCATTCGCCTTCGGTCACCATGACGAATTCATCCTCGTTCATATGCCAGTGCCGCAGGCTGGACAGCGCCCCCGGCTCCAGCCGCACGAGATTGACGCCGAACTGCGTGAGCCCCCCCGCCTCGCCCAGGCGGATCGAGGACCGCCCGGCCATCATCGCGGCATAGGGTTCGGGATAGATCGAGCCGGTCTTCACCGGCGCTTTGGTCAGGTCAAGTTTTGGCATGGTCGCCCCCCTTCGGCAAAGGCCGCATCGCCGGGCAAAGGGAGGAACCCCGCCTTGCCCCGGCAGATCAACGGCACGCATGGCGCAGCGTAGGCCCGCAGGCCGACCGCACGCAAGCGGCTGCCTGAGGCGTTCAGATCCCGCTGTCTGCCGTCACCGGCAATTTGCCGGGTTCGTAGCGGATGGTTTCGAACATCTCGGTGCGGATGCCGAAAGCGGTGTTCTGACAATACTGCACATAGGTGCTTTGCCCGCAGAGGGCATCCGTGGCGTCGTATTCCCGGCTGATGGCCCAGACCCGGAAACGGCCATTCTTGCCATGGACCAGCTTGGTCACCTCGACCGTGACGCGGGCCACCTCGCGCCGCAGCCAATCGGCGCGAAACTCCGCTAGAAACCGGGTCATCTGCGCATGATCGGCGATTTCGACCGCCCCCGTGTCGAAGGCGATGTGCAGCGGATAGCGGTAGAACGGCGCCAGAAGGTCGAAATTGCCGGCCAGAGTGGCGTCGACGCGCCATTGCAAGAAGTCCTGAATCTTCTGAAGCGGCATGCAGCGCACCTGAATTGGGGGTTTCGGGCCTCAGGTTAGCCGAGGAAACTGAACGCGAGTTTAACGCGCAAGCCCGCCGGACCCGCGCCTCGGCTATTCCCTGCCACGCCTCCGCCGCACAGCGCATCTTTACAGCCTTTCCAGGATCGTGGCCGCCCCCATGCCGCTGGCCACACAGAGCGTGGCGAGCCCCAGCGCCTTGTCTTGCCGCTCCATCTCGTCCAGCAGGGTGCCGAGGATCATCGCCCCGGTGGCGCCGAGGGGATGGCCCATCGCGATCGCCCCGCCATTGACGTTGACCCGCTCCGGATCGGCGCCGAAGGCCTGCAGAAAGCGCAGGACGACGGCCGAGAAGGCCTCGTTCACCTCGAACAGGTCGATGTCGGAGAAGGCGAGGCCCGCGGTTTCGAGGATGCGCTGGGTGACGGGGACCGGGCCGGTCAGCATGATGGTCGGATCGGTGCCGATCTTGGCGGTGGCGCGGATGCGGGCGCGGGGGCGTAAGCCCTGCATCCGCCCGAACTCGGCATCGCCGATCAGGACGGCCGCGGCGCCATCGACGATGCCGCTGGAATTGCCGGCGTGGTGGATATGGCTGATCCGCTCCAGATGCGGGTATTTCATCAGGGCGACCTTGTCGAAGCCGGGCATGACCTCGCCCATCTCCTGAAAGGCGGGTTTGAGGGCGCCGAGCGTCTGCATGTCGGTGCCCGGGCGCATGTATTCGTCGCGGTCGAGGATCATCAGGCCGTTGCGGTCGCGCACCGGCACGACCGAGCGGGAAAAGCGCCCCTCGGCCCAGGCCAGGGCGGCGCGGCGCTGGCTTTCCACGGCATAGGCATCGGCCTGATCGCGGGTGAAGCCGTATTCGGTGGCGATGATATCGGCAGAGATGCCTTGCGGGACGAAATAGGTCTTCATCGCAAGGCTCGGGTCCACGGCAATCGCCGCGCCGTCGGAGCCCATGGCCACGCGGCCCATCATCTCCACCCCGCCGGCGATATAACCGTGGCCCGCGCCGGCCTTGACCTGATTGGCGGCGAGGTTCACCGCCTCCAGCCCCGAGGCGCAGAAGCGGTTGATCGACAGGCCCGGGATCGCCTCGTCCAGGTTTGAGGCCAGAACGGCCGAGCGGGCAAGGCAGCCACCCTGTTCGCCGATCTGGGTGACATTGCCCCAGATGACATCCTCGACCACCGCCCCGCCAAGACCGCTGCGCGCGGCGAGGGCGTCGAGCATCTGGGCCGAGAGGGCGACGGCGGTCACCTCGTGCAGGCTGCCATCGGCCCGTCCCTTGCCGCGCGGGCTGCGGATCGCGTCGTAGATGAAGGCGTCGGTCATGGTGTCCTCACGGGGTCATGTCATGCGGCGGAAAAGGCGCGGGGCATCAGGTCATAGGGATGCTGCCAGCCCGGCAGGGCGCTGATCCGGTCGAGCCAGGCCGCGATATGCGGCCAGGCGGCGCGCGAGAAGCCGAAGGGCTCGGGGTAATAGAGATAGCTGCAGCAGGAGAGGTCCGCGATGGTCGGCCGGTCGGCCGCGATCCAGGCGCGGTCGGCCAGATGCTGCTCCAGCACCTGACAGGCGGCCTTGAGGCGCCCCTGCAGAAAGCCGATCACCGCATCGGAGCGCTTTTCGACCGGCAGGAAGTTCATCAGGAACCGGGTGGTGCCGATCTGGGTGGAGAATTTGTGGTTGTCCCAGAGGATCCAGCGCAGGATCTCGCGCTTTTCGGCGGCGTCGCGGCCGCCGAAAAGGCCGGTCTTTTCCGCCAGATAGTCGAGCATGACGCCGGATTGGGTCAGGGTCAGATCCCCGTCCACCAGCACCGGCGCCTCGCCCATCGGGTTGACGGCGCGAAACTCCGGGGTGCGGGTGCCGCCGGTGAAGAAGGGGATGAACTCCAGCTCCCAGGGGGTCTTCGTCAGGGTCAGCATCAGTGCCACCTTGTAGGCATTGCCGCTTTCGCCAAATCCGTACAGCTTCATCGTCGCTCCCTCTTTTCCCGTGTCGCGCCCCGGGCCGGTGCCGGGGGTTTTCCACCCCCGGACCCCCGGAGGATATTTCTGTCTGAATGAAGTTAACCTGACTTTAACCCTGATCCGGCATGATTTCCGTACGGTACAGGCTGGGAAGCCGATGACCGTTCTGGGTGAAGCCCTGCCTCGACATGACGGATAGCCAAAACGGAGCCTCGGGGCAGGGTGGACCAGGGGGCGGCGGCCCTGCCCGCAGTTTCATCCAGATCCAAATATCCGCCCGCCGCAGGCGTTCTGCCGGCAGGGCCTTTGTTGGGCTGGATCATCTCTTCCTGTCCTCCAGCTCGCTGTTAAACAGGCGCAGGCGGTGGGTGAGGGTCTCGGTGTCGGTCACGCTGTCGAAATGTTCGAAGAGGAAGGACAGCGCCTCGCCCTCGTCGAGGCCAGCTTCGGTGGCAAAGCGTTTCAGGCGGCGGTAGCCGTCTTCGGTCATGGCGACGGGAAAACGGCGGGTCAGGCGGAAGCGTTTGGGCATCGGAATCTCCTTTCGGCCGGAGCCTAGCGGGCCTCGGCCGGGAAGGAAAATGCGGATCGCGGGCGGGGTTGCGGGCGGCGGGTTCGGGGGCGCATCAGAAATCCCCCGGCGCGAGGCCCATGACCATCTCGCCCCCGGTCTCGATCCGCGCCAGATGCAGGGCGCAGGCGGGCAGGAGGCGGGTCATGTAATGGCGCGCGGTGACCAGCTTGGCGCGCAGAAAGCCGTCCTCGCCGGCGTCGAGCCCGGTCAGCGCGGCGCGCGCCATGCGCAGCCACATCAGGCCGAGGCAGACATGGCCGATCAGGTGCAAAAAGTCGGTGGAGCCCGCGAGCGCGTCATCGGGGTTCTTCACCCCGGCGGAGAGGAAATACATCCCCGCCGCCTGCATCTGCTTGGAGGCGGCTTTCAGGGGCCGGGTGAAGGGCTCCATCCGCGGATCATCGTCATGGGCCTGGCACTCGGCCTTGACCAGGGCGAAGAAGGCCATCGCCGGCTTGCCGCCATCGGCCCCCATCTTGCGCCCGACCAGATCCAGCGCCTGCACGCCATTGGCGCCTTCGTAGATCATCGCGATCCTGGCATCGCGGACGAACTGGCTCATCGGGTTGTCTTCGATATAGCCGTGGCCGCCCCAGACCTGCTGGGCCGCCACCGCCGCCTCGAAACCCTTGTCGGTCTGGAAGCCCTTGATCACCGGGATCAGCAGCGAGATCAGCCCCTCGGCCGCCGTGTCGCCCTTGCGATGCGCCGCGTCGATCAGGCTGGCGCCCCAGAGGGTCAGGGCGCGGGCGCCCTCGATGAAGGCGCGCTGGTCCATCAGGCTGCGGCGGATGTCGGGATGCACGAGGATCGGGTCCGCCGGCGCATCGGGGGGCGGGGCGGAGAGGGCCATCGCATGGCCCTGACGGCGGTCATGGGCATAGGCGACGGCGGCCTGATAGGCGGCTTCGGCCACCGCATAGCCCTGCATGCCGACGCCGAGCCGCGCCTCGTTCATCATGGTGAACATGGCGCGCATGCCCTTGTGTTCCTCGCCCACCAGCCAGCCGGTGGCGCCGTCGAAGTTCATCACGCAGGTCGCGTTGCCGTGGATGCCCATCTTCTCTTCGACCTTGCCGGGGCTGACGGCGTTGCGCGTGCCATCGGCCAGAACCTTGGGCACGACGAAGAGGCTGATGCCGCGCGTGCCGGGCCCGCCACCCGGCGCCTTGGCCAGGACGAGGTGGATGATGTTCTCGGCCAGATCATGGTCCCCGGCCGAGATGAAGATCTTGGTCCCGGTGATCCGGTAAGAGCCATCGCCCGCAGGCTCGGCCTTCGTGCGGATCAGGCCCAGATCGGTGCCGCATTGCGGCTCGGTCAGGTTCATCGTGCCGGTCCATTCGCAAGAGGCGAGCTTGGGCAGGTAGGCGGCCTTCTGTTCCGCCGAGCCATGCACGCGGATCGCGGAATAGGCGCCATGGGTCAGGCCCATATACATGTTCAGCGCCATGTTGGCCGAGACGAAGGGTTCGTTCACCACGACATGCATGAGGTAAGGCAGGCCCTGGCCGCCATATTCGGACTCGACATCCAGCGCGGTCCAGCCACCGTCGCGCAGCTTGTCGAAGGCGGCGCAAAAGCCGGTGGGGGTGCGCACGATGCCATTGTCGAGGTGGCAGCCCTCGTGGTCGCCGACGGCGTTCAGGGGGGCCAGCACCTCGGAGGCGAGCTTGCCCGCCTCCTCCAGAACGGCGCCGGTGAAGGAGGGGTCAAGCTCGGCATAGCCGGGGATGTCCATCCCTTGCACCCGCAAGACCTGATGCAGCAGAAAGTCGTAGTCCCGCAGCGGCGCCTTGTACGTCATCGCACTCTCCCCTTCGTGGCACGTCCTCCGGATGGTCGCCTATTCGGCGGCCTGACGCAGGCCTGCGATCAGGGCGGCGGCTTGCGTCAATTCGCCCTGCAGCTCGGCAATCGCCTCGTCCAGTTCGGCGCGCTGGGCCTGCATCTGGGCCAGACGATCCTGCGCCAGATCGTAGGTGCGGCGCAATTGCTGCTCGTTCGATCCGTCGCGGTCATACATGTCCAGAAGCTGGCGGATATCCTCGAGCGAAAAGCCAAAGCGCTTGCCGCGCAGGATCAGGGTCAGCCGGGCGCGATCCCGTTTGCCGTAAAGGCGGCGCGTGCCATCCCTTTGCGGGAAGAGCAGCTCTTTCTGTTCGTAAAAACGCAGGGTGCGCGGGGTGACAGCAAAGCTGGCACACATCTCGCGGATGGTCAAAAACTCGGTCATGGCTCGCTTTCGAAAGCTATATCGGGGGTGTTGTCCCCAAAATGGGCTTCGAAGGGCCGTTTTGGTAGAGAGGTTGACGTTAACGTCAACGTGACGTCACGTCATTTTGACCGGAAAGCCGCCCCCGCAGGGGGCAAAGGCCCCGGGTTTGCGCCCGGGGCCTGCTGTGTCAATAGTAGTGGCCGACGTACCAGCCAAGGCGCGGATGATACCAGCCCCAGCCATAGCCGGCGCGGAAGCTCCAGACATAGCCTGTGCCCGGAACATGGCCGACCGGCTGGACATACCAGCCGTAGCGCGGGTGATACCAGCCCCAGCCATAGCCGGCGTGATAGCGCCAGACAAAGCCCGGCCCGGGGACCACGCCCACTGGATGGACATACCAGCCATAGCGCGGATGATACCAACCCCAGCCATAGCCCTGATGAAAGCGCCAGACATAGCCGGGTGCCGGGACCGGGCCGTTCGGCCCGACCGAGACGACGACGGAGGTGCCCGCCTGCGCCGTGGAGGGGGCGGTTATCGTAGCTGCGGACATGACGGCCACAAGGACCGCCGCGGATGCGAAACGGAACATGACAGATCCTGCTTTCCCAAAGAATGCCCCGGCGCGAGAGGTCACGGGCGCCCGGGGAAGCGTGACACCGCTTCGGGCTCAGGGTAAACCTTTGGCAGCCGCCGCTCAAATAAAGGCACGGTAAAGCGGCGTCACTTCGCGGTGACGCTGCTGTAACACTTTGATGCCGGGCGCCTATTCGATCTTGCGGTTCCGCAGCACGCGCAGTTCGGCAATCGTGGCCTCGAGCTCCTCGCGCTGGCGCTCCAGCACTTTCAGCTGGCGGTCGGCGAGGGCGATCCAGGCCTCCTGCTGGGCTGCGGTGCCCTTCTGGTCATAGATCAGCAGCCACTGGCGCAACTCCTCCAGCGAGAAGCCGAAGCGTTTGCCGCGCAGGATCAGCACCATCCGCGCCACGTCGCGCGCGCCGTAGAACCGTGACCGGCCCTGTTTTTCCGGGGCCAGCAGTTCGATGTATTCGTAGTAGCGCAATGTACGCGGCGTCACGGCAAACTTCGCGCACATCTCTTTGAAAGTAAGCCGGGTTTCTGCCAAAGCTGTCACCTCTGGCCTTACCCTAAGGGCAAGCGCGGGCTTGTGCAACAATCCCCCTTGCGCCCGGGGACCCAGAGGCCAGAATGGCGGGGCACCGGCCCCACGACGGGGGCGAAAGACCGCCCGGAAAGACAGCCCGGAAAGACAGTGATGACGGACATACTTGGCCAAGCGAAACTCTTCCTGGAAAGCCTGCCCTATGCGCAAAGCCTGGGCATGGAGCTGATGCAGCTGGGCGAGGGCCGGGCCGAGATCCGGATGCCCTATGACAAGCGGCTGATCGGCGATCCCAGCACCGGCGTCCTGCATGGCGGGGCGATCTCGGCCCTGATGGATACGGCCTCAGGCGCCTCGGTCATGTGCCATCCGGCGGCGCCGGCGAGCACCGCGACGCTGGATCTGCGGATCGATTACATGCGTCCCGCCACGCCGGGCCAGACCGTGACGGCCCGCGCCGAATGCCATCACGTCACCCGCAGCGTGGCCTTCGTCCGCGTCGTGGCCACCGATGCCGATGAAAGCCGCCCGGTGGCGATGGGCACCGGCACCTTCACCCTGGAACGCCCGAAAACGGAAGAGACCGCATGATGCGCCGCCCCCCTGAACCGGTCGAGGTGATCAAATCCCGGCGCGAGGCGGCGCTGGCCCGGCTGGTCGCCGGCGTGCCCTATATCGGCTTTCTCGGCGCGCGCTTTGACCGGCGCGGCGACGAGCTGACGGCGGTTCTGCCCTTTCACCCCTCGCTGATCGGCAATCCCCTGCTGCCGGCGCTGCATGGCGGGGCGACGGCGGCCTTTCTGGAGGTGACGGCGATCATCGAGCTGGCCTGGACCAGCCTCTGGGAGGATATGGAATCCGGCCGCATCGACCCCAATGCCGAGGTCTTTCCCGCCCTGCCCAAGACCATCACCTTCACCGTCGATTTCCTGCGCAGCGGCCTGCCGCGCGATGCCTATGCGCGGGCCAGGGTCAACCGCTCGGGCCGCCGCTATGCCAGCGTTCAGGTCGAGGCCTGGCAGGACAACCGCGCCCGGCCCTTTGCGCTCGCCTCGGCGCATTTCCTGATGCCCGAAAGCCTGTGACGCGCCCATGATCCAGCTGACCCACCGCCGCATCCTGACCATCGCGGTGCCCATCGTTCTGTCCAATGCCACCGTGCCCCTGCTTGGCGCGGTCGATACGGCGGTGATCGGCCATCTCGGGCTCGCCGCGCCGATCGGCGCCGTGGGGCTGGGCGCCACGATCCTGTCGCTGCTCTACTGGGCTTTCGGCTTTCTGCGGATGAGCACCTCGGGCCTCGCCGCCCAGGCCAAGGGGGCCGGCGACGGGGTGGAGCTTTCCGCCACGCTGATCCGCGCGCTTCTGGTCGGGGTCGGGGCAGGGGCGGTGCTGATCCTGCTGCATCCCTTGCTTTTCGCGCTGGCCTTCCGGGTCGCCCCCGCCTCGCCCGAGGTCGAGGCGCTTGCCCTGACTTTCCTGAAGATCCGGATCTGGGCCGCCCCGGCCAGCATCGGGCTTTATGCGCTGACCGGCTATCTGGTCGGCACCGAGCGGACGCGGGCGGTTCTGGTGCTGCAGCTGTGGCAGAACGCGCTGAACATGGTGCTGGACCTGTGGTTCGTCATGGGCCTGGGCTGGGGTGTGGCGGGAGTGGCCAGTGCCAGCACGATTGCCGAGGCGACGGGCCTTGCACTCGGCCTTTGGCTCGCGCGGGAGGCGCTGGCACCGCTGCGCGCTGCCCTCGGGCGTCTGGCGGACCGGCAGGCGCTGCGCCGGACCTTCTCGGCCGGGCGGGATATCCTGATCCGGACGGTGATCCTGCAGACCTCCTTCACCGCCTTCGTCTTTCTGGGCGCGCGGTTCGGCGACACGACGCTGGCCGCCAACCAGATCCTGTTGCAGTTCCTGTCGATCATGGCCTTCGCGCTGGACGGTTTCGCCTTTGCCGCCGAAAGCCTCGTCGGGCAGGCGATGGGGGCGCGCGATCCTGCGGCGCTGCGCCGGGCGGCGCGGATGTCGATGCAATGGGGCTATGGCGGGGCGGTGGCGCTGGCGCTGGTCTTCGCGCTGGGCGGGTATCTCGCGATCCATCTGATGACCAATGCCGCCGATGTGCAGAGCGAGGCGCTGCATCTCCTCCCCTGGCTGGTGGCGGCGCCGCTGATCGGGACGGCCTGCTGGATCTATGACGGCATCTTCATCGGCGCCCTGATGACGCAGGCGATGCGCAATGCGGCGCTGCAGGTCGCCTGTGTCTATGTGCTGGCGCTGGCGGTGCTGGTGCCGGCCTTCGGCAACCACGGTCTTTGGGCCGCGCTGATGGTGATGAATGCCGGACGCGGGCTGACCCTGCGGCGGGCCTTTCCGCAGGTCCTCGCCCAGGCGGGTTCGGTCAGGTCCGCAGCCGCTTGAACACTTCGGACGCGCCCCAGCCCGCGACCATCGCCATCATCAGCGACAGGATGCCGTAGACCAGCGGCTGATCCATCGCGAGGTTGAACAGGCTGCGTTCGATCCCGGCCTTGCGCACGTCGATCTGGTTGTCCTGCATGTCAACCACCTTGCCGCCCCGGGTCAGGAAGATGCGGACCTTGTAGGTGCCCTCGACCAGGTTGGCGGGCATCGCCACATCGGTGCGAAACAGCGCCTGGCGCAGCAGCAGAACCGTGTCTTGCGCCAGCTTGTACGACCCCGCGGTCTTGCGGATGCGCTGCAGCGCCGCGATGTAATCGGCCTTGTCGGGCGAGATCTCTCCCCGCTTGGCCTCGATGGTCTGCAGGATCGAGATCTTGTATTTGGCATCCTCTTCGGGCGTCAGGATCTCGTCCAGGGGGCCGGTGGTGGCGACGGCGTAAAAGCTCGGCGCCGAGGCGATCTGCACCGCGCCCCGGTTCAGCCAGATGCCCGCGACATGTTCCTTCTTGCGGATGACGAGGGGCTGGTCGGGCCCCTCGACCGTGATGATCACCTGCAACAGCGGCCAGTCCGGCGGCGGCGCCTCGCGGATCACCGCGCCATAGATCAGGATCGCCGCGCCGTCGAAACTGGTGGTGATCGACACGCCCGACTGGCTGACGCCCGAGACGATCTCCTCGGCTTTCACCGGCAGGGCCAGCAGCAGAAGGGCAAGGGCAAGGCGGATCATTGTTCCACCCGCGAGACGGAGAAAAGCTCGGACGGCGTGGCCAGCAGGTCATAGGCGATCTTGGCCGCCACCAGAAGCACCAGAAGCGACAGAAGGATGCGCAGCTGTTCGGCCTTCAGCCGCACGCCGACGCGGGTGCCGAACTGCGCCCCGATCACCCCGCCGATGATGAGAAGCAGCGCCAGGATCATGTCGACCGTGTGGTGGGTGACGGCATGGACCAGCGTGGTATAGGCGGTGACAAAGGTGATCTGGAACAGCGAGGTGCCCACCACCACCCGCGTCGGCATGCCCAAAAGGTAGATCATGGCCGGCACCATGACAAAGCCGCCGCCGACCCCCATGATCGCGCTGAGAAAACCGACAGCCCCACCCACCATCAGGGGCGGCAGGACCGAGATATAAAGCCCCGAGGCGCGGAACTTCATCTTGATCGGCATCCGGTGCACCCAGGAATGCACCTTGGATCGCTTGATCTGCCCCTTGTCGGATTTGCGCAGCGCGTTGAGGCTTTCGATCAGCATCATCGCGCCGATCACGCCCAGGAACAGGACGTAGGACAGCTGCACCAGCAGGTCGATCTGGCCAAGCTTGCTCATCAGGTTGAAGACATAGCCGCCGATGGTCGATCCCATCAGGCCGCCCACCGTCAACACGCCGCCCATCCGCATGTCGACCGCCCGGCGCTTGAACTGCGCCAGGACGCCCGAGATCGAGGAGGCGACCACCTGATTGGCCCCGGTCGCCACCGCCACGCCGGGCGGAATCCCGATCAGCATCAACAACGGCGTGATCAGAAAGCCGCCGCCCACCCCGAACATGCCCGACAGAAAGCCCACGATGCCGCCCAGCCCCAAAAGGACAAAGACGTTCACCGAGACTTCGGCGATGGGAAGGTAAAACTGCATCGCGCCTTGCGGAAGTTTGACGGTTTCGTTTCTTGGTGACGGGCCTGTTTCAGTCAGGCTTGCGCGGCTTTGCCCTTCAAGTCAAACGCTTCTGCACCGCAGCGGCAAGGTAGTTCCGCATGGCGGCGGCACGGTGACGGTGCGGGGTGGCGGGGCAGTTGCCAGAGCGTGCCGGGGCCTGCTGACTATTGTCGCAAGTGCAATAGTAAATGCGAAATTATGCGCATTCTTAAATGCAATCAGATGGCCCATGTTTCTGACATGAGATCAACGCCGCGGCAGAGACCCGGCCCCCCGTGAAAGGACGTTTCGCCATGCTGACCCAGATCAAAGGCCTTCACCACGTCACCTCGATGGCGGATGATGCCCAGAAGAACAACGCCTTCTTCACCAATACCCTGGGCCTGCGCCGGGTGAAGAAGACCGTGAACTTCGACCAGCCCGATGTCTATCACCTCTACTACGGCGACGAGGTCGGCACCCCCGGTTCGGTGATGACCTACTTCCCCTTCGGCCATATGCCGCAAGGCCGCCGCGGTGCCGGTGAAGTGGCCGAGACGGTGTTCTCGGTGCCGAAAGGCTCGCTCGGTTACTGGAAGGACCGTCTGGCCACGGCCAGCGTGCAGGGGCTGAAAGAGGCGGAAGCCTTTGGTGAGAAGCGTCTGCGCTTCCTCGGGCCTGACGGCGACGGCTTTGCGTTGAGCGAGGTGGCCGATGATGCCCGCAAGGCCTATCTCGGCGGTCCGGTGCCGGGGGGCGAGGGCGTCCACGGCTTTCACAGCGCCACGATGACGCTGCGCGATGGCGGGGCGACGGGTGAGCTTCTGCAATACATGGGCTACCAGAAGGTCGATACGCAAGGTGACGTGACCCGCTATGCCATCGCCGGCGGCAATGGTGCCGATGTGATCGATCTGGAGGTGCTGCCCGGCGCCAATGCCGCCCGGCAAGGTGCCGGTTCGGTCCACCACATCGCCTTTGCGGTGGAAAACCGCGCGGCGCAGCTGGAGGTCCGCAAGGCCCTGATCGACACCGGCTATGATGTGACCCCGGTGATCGACCGCGACTACTTCTGGGCGATCTACTTCCGCACCCCGGGCGGCGTGCTCTTCGAGGTTGCCACCAACGAGCCCGGCTTTGACCGCGACGAGGATACCGCCCACCTCGGCCAGGCGCTGAAACTGCCGGCGCAATATGCCAACTTCCGCAGCCAGATCGAAGAGATCCTGCCCAAGCTGGATTGACCCCGAAAGGACCGGCCCCCGCCACGGGGCCGGTTCCCCCTCACACCCCCGCAAGACGGCGGGGCAGGCGACAGGAAAGGGCAAGACGATGCTTCTCATTCACGAAAACACGGTGCGCGGCCGGACCCTGATGGGCTGGCTCGACAGCCACCACACTTTCTCCTTCGGCGGGTTCAAGGACCCGATGCGGATGGGCGTCGGGCCCCTGCGGGTGATCAACGATGATCGGGTGATCCCCGGCTCGGGCTTTTCGGCGCATGAACATGCCGGCATGGATATCCTGACCTATGTCCTGAAAGGCGCCTTGCGGCACGAGGACAGCATCGGCACGATTTCCACCATCAAGGCGGGGGAGGTGCAGCTGATGTCGGCAGGCTCGGGCATCACCCATTCGGAGTGGAACGCCTCGGACGAGGAGACCGCGCATTTCCTGCAGATCTGGCTGATCCCGGATGAAAAGGGCGGCGCGCCCAGCTATCAGCAAAGGCCGCTGCCCACCGGCCCCGGCATGGTTCATGTCGCGGGGGGCGATGGGGCGGATGGCGCCTTTGCCCTGCGGTCGGGTGCGCAAGTCTACCGCGTGACGCCTGCCGAGGGCGAAGTGACCTCCCTGCCGCAGGCGGCGGATGCGCAGGCCACGGGCCGGCATGGCTTTGTCCATATCATCGAAGGTCTGGCCGAGGTCGATGGCGAGCGCCTGCGCCCGGGTGACGCGCTGCAAGCCTCGGGCGAGGCTTTGCCCGATCTGACCTGGCTGACCCCGGGCGAGGCCCTGTACTTCGACCTGCCGCGCCAGCATGGCTAAGGACCGAGGGGGCTTTCGCGCCCCCTCGTCGATCCCTGTCTCAGGCCAGCATCCCCTGGCCAAGATAGCCGCCTTGTTCGGAGACCCCGGGCAGGGCAAAGAAATAACCGCCGCCAAAGGGCTTGATATATTCCTCCAAGGGCTCGCCATCGAGGCGGGCTTGCACGGCGCGAAAACCGGCATCGAGGCTCGCCTGGTAGCTCGCGAAGATCAGCCCCATGTCCATCCGCCCCGAACGGTCCAGCCCCAGGGCATAGTTGTAGCCGCGCCGCAGGATCAGGTTGCGCTCGGACCCGGGGGTGCGCGGATTGGCCAGCCGGATATGCGAGTTCATCGGCACCCCGGGCAGCGAGAAATCCGGCGTGTCATGTTCGTTGGCCATGCCCAGGGGCGCGCCGGACAGCCGGTGCCGCCCCATGATCGCCTCTTGCCCGGCGAGTTGGGTGCGGTCCCAGCGTTCGACGAAATTGCGGACCAGGCGGACCACCTGATAGCTGCCACCGACCGTCCAGGCCGGCTCCTTCGCCGAGGGCTGAAGCCAGACCAGCTTGTCCATCAGGCCCTTGTCCTCGGCCGAGGGATTGGCCGTGCCATCCTTGAAGCCCAGGACATTGCGGCCCGTGGCCTCTGCCGCGGTCAGCGCCTTGGGCGGCAGGAAGCCCGCGATCTGCCAGCGTGGCGCCAGCATCGGCCCGGTCTGGCGCACGATGTCGCGCAAGGCGTAAAGCGTGGCCTCGGCGCTGTCGGCGCAGATCTGCACCATCAGATCGCCATGCGCCATGTCCGGATGGATCGCGTCATTGGGGAAGCGTTCCATCACGATCAGCTCGGCCGGCCTCTGCGCCGCAAGCCCATAGCGCGGATCGGCGAAGACCGAGGCGCCGACCGACAGGGTGATCGTCATCGACTGCGCCACCCTTTCGCCCCCCATCAAGCCGCTTTCGGGCGGCGGCTGCAGGGGATCGGGGCTTTGGTCGATCGGCCCGGTGCCGGTCAAGAGGGCGATCCTCTGGGTCAGCAGTTGCAAGAGGCCTGCGAGGCCCTGCCGGTCGGGCACCAGCAGGTCGAAGGCCATGAAGATCGCATGCGGGGGGCGCGCCGTGGTGATGCCCGCCTGATGCGCGCCCTGCCACGGCACCACCTGCGGCCCGGTAGCCGGAGCGGGGGCGGTCTCGGCCGCCGCCGCCTTGACCTGCATCAGGCCGGGCGCCGCAAGGGCGCCGAGGCCCAGAAGAAGAGAACGTCGTGTCGCTTGCATGGCCCGGTCTTCCGCTCAGGTGTTCTGGATGCCAAGCAGGCCGGAAAGCCGGGCCAGATCCTCGGCCAGGGCCGCGATCGGGCCTTGCAGGGCGCGGCGGTCCTCGTCGGTCAGCTCCTTGTAATTGGCAAAGCTGCCATCCGCCTTGCGGTACTTGGCCAGCACCTCGTCCACGGTCTTGAAGTTGGCATTGGTGCGCGCCAGAAGCTCAGCGTCCCGTTCGGCGACCAAGGGCGTCACCAGCTCCAGGATCTTCTGCGCGCCTTCCATATTGGCCTGGAAATCGGCGAGATCGGTGCCGCTGTAGCGATCCTCCTCGCCCGAGATCTTGGAGGCCGCAACCTCCTCGATCAGGCCAGCCGCGCCGCCGATCATCGTGGCGGGCGGCACGGTCAGGGTCTTGATCCGGCCCTGAAGCGTGGTCACATCGGCCAGCAGGCGGTCGGCCACGGGCTCCATCCCCGCGGTGCTGTTCTCGCTGAAAAGCGCATATTCCAGACGGTGGAAGCCGGTAAAGCCCGGGTCAGCCTCGCGCTTTTCCCAGTCGTCGGCGCGCGAGTCGATCGAGGAATCGAGGTCAGAGAACAGTTCGGCAATCGGCTCGATCCGCTCGTAGGGCATCCGGGTCGCGGCAAAGAGGCCACGCGCCTTTTCGACATCGCCCGCCTTGATCGCGGCGACGAAGGCTTCGGTCGCCGCGACCAGGGCATCGGCCTCGGTCTGGACGTAGATCTTGTATTCCGACAGGGGGCCGACCAGCTGCATCGGGTCGACCGGACCGACCTTGGCCGAGCCGTCGGTACCCACGGTCAGAACGCCGCGCGGGTTGGACAGAAGCCCGCAGGTCAGGCCATAATCCCCTGCGGAAAGCTTGGCCGAGACGCTTTGCTTGAAGCCGGGCAGGATGTTCTCACGCTCGGCCACCACCATGACGCCCGACAGGATCTCCCATTCCACGACGCGGGTGCTGGCGTTGGTCACTTCGACCGTGACCTGACCGGCGCTGGCGCTGATCTGGTTCGGCTCGCAGCCCTTGTCGGTGATGGTGAGCGCAAGGTTGGTCTCGGCATGCGCCGCGCCAAGGCCGAGTGCCAAAAGGGTAAGCGGGGTCAGGGCCGCGCCCAAGGGCGACCAGAAGCGGGTTTTCATTTCAGTCTCCAGTCAGGAAAGGGTCAGATCGGGGTTTTGGCGGCAGCCCCGGAGAGGGAGGCGGCCTTGCGCTGGGGCAGGGGCCGCAGGAACAGGTAAAGGGCGGGGATCAGCACGATCAGATAGGCCAGAACCTCGCCCCAGGTCGGCGCATCGGAATAGCCGAAGACGCCGGACAGCAGCACTCCCAAGGGGCCATCGGTCGGCAGGACGTGGCTCAGGTCATAGGCGCGGTCCTGCAGCAGGTTCCAGATCCCGGCCTCATGCAGGCTGCGCAGCACGCCCGCGGCAAGGCCAGCGGCGACCAGAAGGACGAAAACCCCGGTGATGCGGAAGAAGCGGGCAAGGTCGATCCGGACGCCGAACCGGAAGATCAGCACGGCAAGCAGGAAGGCCGCCGCCAGACCCAGAAGCGCGCCCGACAGCATCGACAGGCCCGGCGCCTGCTGGATGATCGCCACGACGAACATCACGCTTTCGACCCCTTCGCGCCCGACGATCAGGAAGGCGGTGCCGGCCAGGGCCAGCGAGAAGCCCGCCGTGCCCATGGTGCGGCTGACCTGCCCCTCGATCTCGCCACGCAGTTTGCGACCGGTCTGGCGCATCCAGAACAGCATCGACATCAACAAAAGCAGGGCCACAACGCCGACCCCCGCCTCGAACAACTCTTGTTCGCGTTGCGGAAATTGCAGGCCGGAAAAGGTCAGCGCGGCGCCAAGCGCCACCGAGACCGCAACCGCCGCCGCAGCACCGGCCCAGATCGAGGGCAGGGCACCGGCGCGGCCACGTTGCACCACATAGCTGGCCATGATCCCGATGATCAGCGCGGCCTCAAGCCCCTCGCGCAGCATGATGAGGAAGGTCAGCAGCATGGCATTCGTCCCGGCTCGGGCAGTCGGTCAGGCCCGGCTGCATTGTTGATCAATTTACTTGGGCATAAGCAATCAAAGTAAAAGAGTCAACTTCCTTCGCCCGGAAAACCCAGGGCCGATATCACGAGTTCGAAAACCTGCCGGGGACCCGGGCGCTCAGGCCAGCCGCATGTTCCGCAGGAAATGGCGCAGCACCCGTTCAAGCTTGGCGGCACCCAAGGGCGCCATGGCCTTGGTGTGTTCGTGGCTGATCTGCTCCGCCGACAGGCCGGCTGCCATGTTGGTCACGGTGGAAATCGCCGCTACCCGCAGACCCAGAAACCGCGCGAGGATGACCTCGGGCACGGTGGACATGCCCACCGCGTCGCCGCCGAGGATCTTGATCGCCCTTATCTCCGCCGGAGTCTCGAACGAGGGGCCGGAGTACCAGGCATAGACGCCCTCGGCCAAGGCCACGCCCTCTGCCCTGGCCGAGGCGCGCAAGGCCGCGCGCAGGCCGGGGTCATGCGCCTCGGTCATCGGGACGAAGCGGGCATCGGTCGGCTCGCCGATCAAGGGGTTGAGGCCCGAGAAGTTGATATGGTCGGACAAAAGCATCAGATCGCCGGGGCGGATATCCTCGCGCAGCGACCCCGCCGCGTTGGTGGCGATCAGCGCCTTGGCCCCCAGGGCCTTCATCACCGTCAGGGCGCTGCGCATCGCGGCGGGATTGCCCTTTTCATAGTAATGCTCGCGGGCGCCGAGTATGGCGACCCGCACCCCCTCCAGCATGCCCACATGCAGGCTGGGGTTGTGGCCGGAGACCGAGACATGCGGAAAGCCCGGCAGATCGGCATAGGGGATCGCCACGCCCTCCACCGCATGGGCCAGATGGCCGAGGCCGGAACCGAGGATGAGGGCGATTTCCACCGGCGCCGCGCCGGCGCGGGCGTGGATCAGGGCAAGGCTTTCGGCCTCAGCGTTCTTTGACATAGGGCTCGCCTCCGGCGCGGGGCGGGATGGCCTTGCCGACAAAGCCCGCCAGGATGATGACAGTGAGGATATAGGGCAGGGCCTGGGTGAACTGGACCGGGATCACCATGAAGCCGAGGTTGATGTTCTGGAAGCGGATCGCGATGGCGTCGAGGAACCCGAACAACATGCAGGCGTAAAGCGCATACCACGGCCGCCACTTGGCAAAAATCAACGCGGCCAGCGCGATATAGCCGCGACCGGCGGTCATTTCTTTCAAAAATCCTGCCGAAAGCCCGGTCGCCATATAGGCCCCGGCCAGCCCGCACAAGATGCCGGTGATCGCCACCGCCGCATAGCGCAGGCCGATGACCGAGACCCCCGCCGTATCCACCGCCGCCGGGTTTTCTCCCACCGCGCGCAGCCGCAGGCCAAAGCGGGTGCGGTACAGCACCCACCAGGTCAAAGGCACCAGCGCCAGCGAGACATAGACCAGGATAGAATGGCCCGAGATGACGCGGGAATAGACCTCGTCGAAGAACCCCAGATCTTCGGTCGCGGTGGTGATCGGCGTCGCGAAGGGCAGGACGATATCCTCGAACCGCGCACCGCCGGCCAGGGCCGGGGTCTGGCCGCCAAGCTTGAACCAGCTTGCCCCCAGCACCACCGTCAGCCCCGAGGCGAGGAAGTTGATCGCCACGCCGGAGATCAGCTGATTGCCGCGGAAGGTGATGCTCGCCAGCCCGTGGATCGCCGCAAAGACCAGCGAGGCGGCGATGCCCGCGATGACCCCCACCCAGACATTGCCCGTGGCATAGGCCGCCGAGGCCGCAGCAAAGGCCGCGACCAGCATCTTGCCCTCCAGCCCGATGTCGAAAATCCCGGCCCGTTCCGAATAAAGCCCGGCGAGGCAGGCGAAAAGCAAGGGCGTGGCCAGCCGGATCGTCGAATCCAGAATTTGCAGAATGCTGTGCAGATCCATCAGCGTGCCCCCCGCTTCGCAAACAATTTCTCCAGCGGTTTCTGCACCATATAGGGCAGGGCCCCGGTGAAGAGGATGACCAGCGCCTGCAAGACCGTGATCACATCGCGCGGGATCGAGGTGCCAAGCGCCAGCTGCGAACCGCCCTCATAGAGAAAGCCGAAGAGGATCGAGGCCAGAACGATGCCGAAGGGGTGGTTCCTGCCCATCAGCGCCACCGCGATGCCGATGAAGCCCGCACCCTCGACCGAGTTCAGCAACAGCCGGTGCGCCTCGCCCTGCACGGCATTGACCGCCATCATCCCTGACAGGCCCCCCGACAGGGCCAGCGCATAGATCGTGATCTTGACCGGGTCGATCCCGGCATAGATCGCGGCCTTCTCCGACTTTCCAAAAGCGCGCAGGGCATAGCCAAGCCGCGTGTGCCACATCAGGCCCCAGACCGCGAAAGCCGCGGCCAAGGCGATCAGCAGGCTGATATTGGCCGGATTCTTGTTGGAAAACGGGATGCCCACCAGCCCGAGGATATCACCCAGCTTCGGCAGGTTCACGATCTTGGGGAAGCGGGCCGAGGCCGGGTCCATGCTGCCCAAGGGGCGCAGCAGGTTGACCAGCACATAGTTCATCAAGGCATAGGCGATGAAGTTGAACATCATCGTGGTGATGACGATATGGCTGCCGCGTTTCGCCTGCAGCCAGGCCGGGATGAAGGCCCAGGCCGCGCCGAACAGGGCCGAGGCCGCCATCGACCCCATCAGGGCCAGCGTCCAGTGCGGCCAGGGGATCAACAAGCAGGACAGCGCCACGCCAAGCCCGCCCAGCGTCGCCTGCCCCTCGCCGCCGATGTTGAAGAGGCTGGCCTGAAAGGCGATCGACACCGCCAGCCCGGTGAAGATGAAATTGGTGGCATAGTACAGCGTATAGCCCCAGCCATAGGTCGACCCGAGCGAGCCCTGCACCATGATGGTCAGGGCCTGCACCGGGTCTTGCCCGATGGCCCAGATCAAGAGCCCGCACATGATGAAGGCGATGATCAGGCAGATCAGCGGCACCAGCACCACATCCGCCCAACGCGGCAACTTCTCCATTTCAGGCCTCCTTCCCGGTCATCCCGGCCATCAGAAGGCCCAGTTCGCGCTCATCGGTGGTTTCGGGGTCACGCTCGCCCATGATCCTGCCGTCGAACATCACGAGGATGCGGTCCGACAGGCTCATGATCTCATCCAACTCGACCGAGACGAGCAGCACCGCCTTCCCGGCATCGCGCAGCGCGACGATCTGCTTGTGGATGAACTCGATCGCGCCGATGTCGACGCCGCGCGTGGGCTGGCCGATCAGCAGCAGGTCGGGGTTGCGCTCGATCTCGCGGGCCACGACGATCTTTTGCTGGTTGCCGCCCGAGAAGCTTTTGGCGGCCAGCGTCGGGATCGGCGGGCGCACGTCGAAGGTCGCCATCTTCTTCTCGGTATCGGCCTTCAGGGCCGCGTTATCCATGAAAAGCGCGTTCTTCTGGTATTCCGGCGCGTTGTGATAGCCGAAGGCCACGTTTTCCCAGGCGGCGAAATCCATGATCAGGCCAAGCGCCTGGCGGTCCTCGGGCACATGGGCGATGCCGGCGGCGCGGCGGGTCTGGCCATTGGCCTTGCGGCCCTTGAGCGGCAGATCCGCGCCGTTCATCGTGATGCGGCCTGTGGCGGCGGCGATGCCGCCCAGGGCCTCCAGCAGTTCGGACTGGCCGTTGCCGGCCACGCCGGCGATGCCGAGGATCTCGCCGGCGCGGATGGTGAAACCGACGCCCTTCAGCCGCTCGACCCCATCGGTGCGCACCACGAGGTTTTCGACCTCCAGCACGGTGCGGCCCGGGGTGCTGGGCTTCTTCTCGACCTCCAGCAGGACCTTGCGGCCCACCATCAGCTCGGCCAGCGCCTCGGGCGAGGTTTCGGCGGTCTTGACCGTGGCCACCATCGTGCCGCGGCGCATGACGCTGACGTTGTCGGTCGTCTCCATGATCTCGCGCAGCTTGTGGGTGATCAGGATCACCGTCTTGCCCTGATCGCGCAGGCCGCGCAGGATGCGGAACAGATGGTCGGCCTCTTCCGGGGTCAGCACCCCGGTCGGCTCGTCCAGGATCAGGATATCGGCCTGACGGTACAGGGCCTTCAGGATCTCCACCCGCTGCTGATGCCCGACGCTGAGGTCTTCGATCAGCGCATCGGGATGCACGTCGAGGTCATATTCATGGCTCAAGGCCTCCAGCTCGGCGCGGGCGCGCGTCAGCGAGGATTTGAGCAGGGCGCCGTCCTCGGCCCCCAGAATGACGTTTTCCAGCACGGTGAAATTCTGCACCAGCTTGAAATGTTGAAACACCATGCCGATGCCGGCGCGGATGGCGCTCTGGCTGTCGGGGATGGGGGTGAGAGTACCGTTGATGAAGATCTCACCGGCATCGGCCTTGTAAAAGCCGTAGAGGATCGACATCAGCGTCGATTTCCCGGCGCCGTTTTCGCCGATGATGCCGTGGATCGTGCCGCGCGGGACGGCGATGTTGATGTCGCGGTTGGCTTGCACCGGGCCGAAGGCCTTGGAGATGCCCTTGAGTTCGATCGCATAGGGCGAAGAAGGGGCGGCAGTTGCCTGCCGCCCCCCGCCCAAACCGCCGTGGATTTGAGCCGTCTCCGTCATCAGAACTGACCAGCCGGGCAGGTATTGTCCGACATGTAGTCATGCACCTTCAGCTCGCCCGACTTGATCTTGGCAGCCGCCGCATCCACGGCGGCCTTCATTTCCGGCGTCACCAGCTTGGCGTTGTTCTCGTCCATCGCGACATCGACGCCACCGGCGGCGAGGTCCATGGTCTTGATGCCCGGCTTGATGTCGGCGCCTTCCTTGAAGGCGTCATGCACGGCATTGTCGACGCGCTTGACCATCGAGGTCAGGACCTGGCCGGGGTGCATGTAGTTCTGGTTGCTGTCGACGCCGATCGACAGGATGCCCATGTCGGCGGCAGCCTGCAGCACGCCCACGCCCGTGCCGCCCGCGGCGGCATAGATCACGTCGGCCTTCTGGCTTTGCTGCGATTTGGCGATCTCGGCGCCCTTGACCGGGTTGTTCCAGGCCGAACCATCGGTGCCGGTCATGTTCAGGATCACGGTGTCATTGCCATTGACCGACTTCACACCCTGGGCATAGCCGCAGCCAAAGCGGCGGATCAGCGGGATGTCCATGCCGCCGATGAAGCCGACGACGCCGGTCTTCGAGGCCATGCCAGCCATCACGCCGGCCAGGAACGAGCCCTGCTCTTCGGTGAAGACGATCGATTCGACGTTGGGCTGTTCGACCACCATGTCGATGATGGCAAACTTGGTGTCCGGATAGTCCGGCGCCACGGTGTTCAGCACGTCACCAAAGGCGAAGCCGGTCATCACGATCGGGTTGGCGCCGGCCTCGGCCAGCTGGCGGAGCGCCTGTTCGCGCTGCGCCTCGTTCTGCATCTCCAGCTCCTTGTAGGTGCCGCCGGTTTCCTTGGCCCAACGCTCGGCGCCGTTGAAGGCGGCCTCGTTGAAGCTTTTGTCGTTCTTGCCGCCGACGTCATAGATGATGGCGGGTTCCGCCAGCGCGGCCACGGTGCTCAGCGCCACAAGGGCGGTGGCCCCGGCCAGGCGTTTCATCACGGTCATGTCAATCTCCCGGTTGTCAAAATTGTGCAGCCCTGTCCGTGGCCTGTCCAAGTCTGTGCCAGACTCAGGGGCCAGTTGCGGGCATTCGTGGCTGATTTAGGTCGGAGCGCGCGCGGGTGGTCAACAGGAATCTCTCTGACCCGGGATTGATTTTTGATCATACGATCAAGGAACGGGCGGCAGGGCTTGCCGCCTCAGGCGCGCGGAAGCCGGCGGAGCATCAGAATCGCGTCGATCACCTGGCCCGCGCCCCGGTAATAGCCCTTGCGCCGGCCGGTGATCTCGAACCCTGCAGCGGTATAGACCTTGCGGGCGGGGGCATTGGTCTCGGCCACCTCGAGGAAGGCCACCTCGGCGCCGCGGCGGCGGGCCTCGGCCAGAAAGCCTTCGACCAGCGCGCGGCCCTGACCCTGGCCCCGGGACGCAGGGGCCACGGCCACGGTCATCAACTCGGCCTCGCCCGCCACGACCTGACCGAGCAGGAAACCGTCGGCTTCGGTGATGGCAAAGCAATAAGGGCTGGCGAGGGTCGCGGCGATCTCGGCCTCGGACCAGGGTTCGGGCAGGGTGAAACTTGCGGCGTGAATCCGGGCCATCTCCGCAGCGGTCACGGCAGGATCACCGGCGGCGGGTCGGAGGGCGGGGCTGCATCGGCGCCACGCAGGTAGAAGGGGGCAGGGCGAGGGGCCCCCTCGGCGGGTTTGGTCACGGCGCAGGCGGCAATCGCCGCGATGAAGGCCTGGGTGTCCAGATCGGACCGGCGCAGGATCGGGCCTTGCAGGCCTGCGGCGGCCTCCGCGTCAAGGATCTGTGGCGCTTGATCGGGAAAGTGCTGGGCATAGAACTGGCCACGCGGCGCCTCGATCAGCACCCAACCGGTGAAATCTGCGCCGCCGGCATGGGCCAGCGCCTCGAACGCCGTCACCCCAATGGCCGGAACCCGCAGACCAAGCGCCAGGCCCCGCACGAGAGAGACCGCAATCCGGATGCCGGTGAAATTGCCGGGGCCAAGGCCCACCGCCAGCCTTGTCACGTCCTTCAGCGCCTTGCCCTCGGCCGCCAGAAGCTCTTCGGCCATCGGCAGCAGGCGTTCGGCCTGACCCTTCTCCATCAGCTCGACCTTCCGGGCGATCCGCGGCTGCGGGCCTGCCCCAAAGACCAAAGCGGCGGCGCAATGCGCCGCCGATGTGTCAAATGCCAGAACGAGTGGTTCAGGCGGCAACCGGGCGCACCTCGGTCACTTCGGGGATATAGTGGCGCAGAAGGTTCTCGATCCCCATCTTCAGCGTCAGGGTCGAAGAGGGGCAACCAGCGCAGGCGCCCTTCATGTGGAGGTAAACCACGCCCCGGTCAAAGCCGTGGAAGGTGATGTCGCCGCCGTCCTGCGCCACGGCGGGCCGCACGCGGGTGTCGAGCAATTCCTTGATCTGGCTCACGATATCGCCATCCGGGCCATCATGGGCGACATGGGCGGCAGCCTGCTCGCCCTCGATCACCGGCTGGCCGGACTGGTAATGCTCCATGATCGCACCCAGGATCGCCGGCTTGACATGCTGCCAATCGACGCCATCCGCCTTGGTGACGGTCACGAAATCGGTGCCGAAAAAGACGCCGGTGACGCCCTTGACCGCAAAGATCCGCCGGGCCAGCGGCGATTTGCCGGCGCTGTCTTCCGAGGGGAAGTCAGCGCTGCCCATGTCCAGCACGGCAAGGCCGGGCAGGAATTTCAGCGTCGCCGGGTTCGGCGTGGATTCGGTCTGGATGAACATGGCAGAACTCCCGAGTATTCCTGTCGGATATGCGCCTCGCGGGTCGCCAAGTCAAGGTTGGAACGATTCCAAACTGCGATCACGCTGCGAAATAGCCGTACATCTGCTCCAGCGCGGCAAGGTCGGAACGCGGCTGGGCGGGCGAGGCTTTGGCGGGCTTTTCGGCTTCGGCGGTGAAATAAGCGAGACCGGGGACATCGGCCACGGGCGATTTGCGGTGCTTCTGGTCGGACATGACACTTCCTTTGCAGCTATCCTCCCCGCTGCCCATATGCGCCTTGTGCTGCGCCGCAGAAAGACCTCATGCCGCAAGTGCGACATGCGGGGAATGCATGGCTTGTCCGTTCCTGTCAGGTGATCGCTTCCAGCCGTTCCTTGCTCATATCGCCGGGAACGATGGTCATCGGAACCGGAAGCGTGCCCGAACTGCGGGTCATATGGGTGACCAGGGGCCCCGGTCCCGACTTCTCGGAACTGGCGCCGAGGACCAGAACCCCGATCTCGCCATCCTCGCGGACCTGGGCCAGAATCTCGGCCACCGGGTCGCCCTCGCGGATCACCAGCTCGGGGTTGACCCCCTGCCGGTCGCGCATCCATTTGGCGAAGACCTCGAAATGCGCCTCGATCCGCTCGCGCGCCTCGGCGCGCATCAGATCGGCCACGCCCATCCAGTGCTGGAACTCTTCCGGCGGGATGATCGACAGGACCTGCACCCCGCCCCCGGTATGCGAGGCGCGCATCGCGGCAAAGCGCATCGCGTTCAGACATTCCCGCGTATCGTCCAGCACGACCAGAAACTTGCGCATGGCAGCACTCCTTCGCCGCCCTTATCGCCCAAGGCGACCCGCGATGACAAGCCTTCCGACAGCGCCGCCCGCCGCCCCCTTCATTGGTCCATAAATATCCCGGGGGTGCGGGGGCTGGCCCCCGCTGTTCGCCCGGTGCGGGGGCTGGCCCCCGCTGTTCGCCCGGTGCGGGGGCTGGCCCCCGCTCCTAGATCCGGGTGCCCGCGGCCCAGTCCATGTAAAGCGCCCGCGCCCGTTCGGTCATCGGGCGGTGGGGGTAAAGCGTGCCGTCGAACTCGGCCACCGCCGTCACCTTGGCGAAATTGCCCGACAGGAAGATCTCGTCGGCGCGGTGGGCATCCTCGAAGGTCAGGACGGTTTCGACCACCTCGACCCCATCGGCGCGCAGGTTGGCGATGTGGCGGGCGCGGGTGATGCCGGCCAGGAAAGTGCCATTGGCGATCGGGGTGAAGACCACGCCGTCACGGACGAGGAAGATATTCGCCGTCGCACTTTCGGCGAGGTTGCCCAAGGCATCGGCCACCAGCGCATTGCCGAAACCCTTGGCCTTGGCCTCGGCCAGCATGCGGGCGTTGTTGGGGTAAAGGCAGCCCGCCTTGGCGTTGCAGACATTGTCCTCCAGCACCGGCCGGCGATAGCGGGTCCGGGTCAGGGTGGTGGCAAAGCTCGCCGGCGGCATCGCGATCTCTTCCAGCGCAATCGCAAAGCCGGTGGCGCCCGGCTCCGGCGACACCCCCAGATCCGAGCCGTGCAGCGCCCAGTACATCGGGCGGATATAGACCGCGCGCCCCGGGGCGAAATCGGCCAGACCCTCGCGGATGATCGCGATCATGTCTTCGGCCGTGCAAGTCGGGGTGATCATCAGCGCCTCGGCCGAGCGGTTCACCCGGGCGCAATGCTTGTCCAGATCCGGCACCAGCCCGTCAAACCGCCGTGCGCCGTCAAACACCGAAGAGCCCTGCCAGATCCCGTGGTCCGAGGCCTTCATGACCGCAAGATCGCCCTCATGCCAGCGCCCCTCATAAAAGGTGCGGGTGGCGCCGCTGTGTGTGGTGATGGTCATCTCATCCTCCCCGGGGTTTGGCGCAGATAAGCAGGCCCATAGAGCCAAGGGAAGCACCCAGGGCGCCGACAAAGCGGAACCTCGCCGGTTTTCCCCGCGAAAAAAGCGCGCCCCTGGCCGGGGAAGGTCCAGGGGCGCAACCCGGGATGACGATGGGCCCTGCTGCGGGGACAGATGCGGGCGCCCGGGAGAGAGGCGATTGCCTTCTGCCGATCACCATGGCGGGGCTTTGAATCGATTCCGTGACGGGGGATCACAAAGCTGTGGACAACCCGGGCGGGTGCGCCGCGCCCGGGTTTTGCGCCGTCACCTCAGACCGGGCGCGAGCGGATCATGCCCACGATGTCATAGACCTGCTCCAGAATCGGGCGGGCGATGGCATCGGCGCGTACGGCACCTTCGCCGAGGATGCGGTCGATCTCGCCGGGGTCCTGCATCAGGCGGTTCATCTCGCTGGTGATCGGCTCCAGCTTGGAGACGGCAAGGTCGGCCAGCGCCGGCTTGAAGGTGCCGAACTGGGCGCCGGCATAGTCGCGGATCACCTGGGCCGGGCTATGGCCGGCGAGGGCGGCATAGATGTTGACGAGGTTCTTCGCCTCGGGCCGGTCCTTCAGCCCGTCGACGTGATCGGGCAGGGGGTCCATGTCGGTCTTGGCCTTGCGGATCTTCTTGGCGATCGTGTCGGCGCTGTCGGTCAGGTTGATCCGGCTTTGATCCGACGGGTCCGACTTCGACATTTTCGAGGTGCCGTCGCGCAGCGACATGACGCGCGTTGCGGCCCCTTCGATCACCGGCTCGACGATGGGGAAGAAATTCACGCCATAGTCATTGTTGAACTTCATCGCGATGTCGCGGCACAGCTCCAGATGCTGCTTCTGATCCTCGCCCACCGGGACATGGGTCGCCTTGTAGGCCAGGATGTCGGCGGCCATCAGCGAAGGATAGGCGAAAAGACCCAAGGAGACGTTTTCGCTGTTCTTGCCCGCCTTGTCCTTGAACTGGGTCATCCGGCTCATCCAGCCCATCCGCGCGATGCAGTTGAAGATCCAGCCCAGCTCGGCATGGGCACTCACCTGGCTCTGGTTGAACAGGATCGAGCGTTTGGGGTCGATCCCCGATGCGATGAAACCCGCCGCCGCCTCGCGCGTCTGGTGGCGCAGGCGGATCGGGTCCTGCCAGACGGTGATCGCATGCATGTCGACGAGGCAGTAGATCGTTTCGATCCCCTCGTCCTGCTTTTCCACGAAGCGTTTCAGCGCCCCAAGGTAATTGCCCAGCGTCAGCCCGCCCGAGGGCTGGATGCCCGAGAATATCCGGGTCGGAAAGGCGGCAGGCGTGGTCTGAGGCGTTTGGACCGGCTCGGACATCGGGAACTCCATCTGGATAAATGCGACGCTTCGCCTTATCCCTCGGCGCCATGGGCGTCAATGAAAGCCCCGGAGAGAAGCTGATGAGCGATCTGAACGAAGCACCGCTGAACCCCTTGCCCGCCATCGTCTGGGTGCTGGCCCTGCCGATGATCGCGATGGAGGTGGTGGTCAACGCCGGAGAAGCCGGTATCGTCGGCGGGCCGGCCGCCATCGGCTGGCGGTCGCAGGCGATCCAGCAGTTCGGCTTTGCCCCCGATTACCTGCGCCAGATGATCACGGTGCAGCAATATCCCCTCGACGGGCTTTACCGGCCCTTCACCTATCCCTTCGTCCACGAGGATGTGACCCAGGCGATGTTCGTCGTGGTCCTTCTGCTGGCGCTTGGCAAGTTCGTCGGCGAAAGCTTCCGCTGGTGGGCAGTGCTGGTGGTGTTCTTCGGCGCTTCGCTCGCGGCGGCGCTGGCCTATACCGCCATTCCCTATACCCATGCCGGGCTGATCGGGGGCTATCCGCCGGTCTATGGCCTGATCGGCGCCTTCACCTATATCAAATGGCTGCAGGCGCCGCTTCTGGGCAATTCGCGGATCAGTGCCTTCCGGCTGATCGGCTTTCTCTTAGGGGTGCGCATTCTGTTCGGCGTGGTGGCGCTGGTTTCGGCCGGGGTCACCTCGGGCATCGGCTGGAACTGGATCGCGGAACTTGCGGCCTTCGTCGCCGGTTTCGCGCTGTCCTTCGCGGTCAGCCCGGGCGGCTGGAACAAGCTTCTGATGCGTGTTCGCGCCCGCTGAGGCCTACGCTGACCCTCAGACCGCCCGGCGCCCGCGGCGCAGGGCGGTGAAATCCGACAGGCGGAAGGCGCCGATCAGCGTGCCGCTGCCGAAATAGGCCACGATGCCGATGCAGCACAGCGCCAGAAGCGCGAGATAGCGCCAGAGGTGCAGGTGCAGCCAGGGGTCCATGACCTGCGCCGCCCCCCAAAGCACCAGCCCCATGAAGGCCGAGGCCGCGACGATCCGCGGCAGGCGCTGGCGGAAGCGGGCGTCGAAATGTGCGACCTCCCCCATCTTGCGCGACCCGCGCCACAGCTGCCAGACCATGACCCAGCCCGACAGGGTGGTGGCCCAGGCGGCGGCGGAAAAGCCGAGCCATGGCATCAGGCCAATTGCCATCACCGCATTGGTGACCATCGAGGCCAGCGCATAGACAAAGGGGCTGCGGGTGTCCTCACGGGCATAGAACAGCGGCTGCAAGATCTTGTGCAGCACGAAGGCCGGCAGGCCCGCGCCATAGATCGCCAGCACCAGCGCCGTGGCTTGGGTATCCTCGGCGGTGAAGGCGCCACGCTCGTAAAGCACGGCGCAAAGCGGTATGGCGATCACCACCAGCGCCACGGCGGCGGGCAGGGTCAGGGCCAGGGCGAACTCTGCCCCACGGTTGAGGGAATCGCGCCCGCCCTCGTGATCGCGCGCCCGCAAGCGGCGCGACAGGTCGGGCAGAAGGACGGTGCCGATCGCGATGCCCACCACGCCCAACGGCAGCTGATAGAGCCGGTCGGCATAGGTCAGCCAGGCCACGGCACCCTCGGTATAGGAGGCGACCTGACGGCCCACCAGCATGTTGATCTGCACGACCCCGCCCGACAGGACCGCCGGCCCCGCGATCAGGGCCAGCCGGCGCAGATCCGGCGTCCAGCGTGGCAGGCCGAAGCTGAAACTGTAGCCGATCTGATGGGCTGAGAACCAGGTGAAGGCCAGCTGCGCCACCCCCGTCACCGGCACCGTCCAGGACAGGGTCTTTCCCATGTCCCAACCCGCCCACCGCGCGAGGAACATCGCGGCGATGAAGACCAGGTTCATCAGGATCGGCACGAAGGAGGCTTCGGAGAAATGGCCATGCGTAGTCAGGATCCCCGACAGCAGGGCCACCAGCGAGATGAAGAGGATGTAGCTGAAGGAGATCCGACCAAATTCCACCGCCAGATCGAAGCGTTCGCCGACAAAGCCCGAGGCCATCGCCCAGACCATCCAGGGCATGGCGAGCGTGCCGATCAGCGTGACCAGCAAAAGGATCGCCACCATCCCGTTCCAGGCGTCGCGGGCAAAGCCCGTCGCATCCTCGCCACCTTCCAGCTTCTTGGCGAACATCGGCACGAAGGCCATGTTGAAGGCGCCCTCGGCGAAGAAGCGGCGGAACATGTTGGGCAGCGAGAAGGCGACCAGGAAGGCCTCGGCCACCGGGCCGGTGCCCAGATAGGCGGCCATCAGCACATCGCGGGCAAAGCCGGTGCCGCGTGAAAGGAGCGTCCATCCTCCGACGGTGAGGATGTTTCGGACAAGCGATTGCGGTTTCATGGGTCCTTGCCTGCGGCCTGTTCTTTGCGTTTGGCCTCTGCGGGCCCCTGATCTCAGCCGGCTGTCATCCCTGCGCCCGCTCCGCCCCTTCGGCGATGGCCTGCCGCAGCCTCTTGTCGAGGCCCTCCTGGCGTTGCTTGGCGTAAAGTTTCAATCCGAACATGTCCTTGACGTAGAAGACATCGACGACCTGCGCCCCATAGGTCGCGATGACCGCCGAGGCGATGTAGATGTTATTGGCCGCAAGGGTCCGTGCCAGATCGTACAGCAGGCCCGGGCGGTCACGGGTGTCGACCTCGATGATCGTGTAGATCTCCGAGCCTTCATTGTCGAATGTCACATGGGTTGGGAAGCGGAACTGGCGTTCACGTTTCTTCATCTTGTCGCGATCAGCCAGCGCGGTGCGCGGCCGCACCTCGCCTTTCAGGGTCTTGTCGATCATGCCGCGCAGGCGGGGCAGGCGGCTGATCTCGTAAGGGTGGCCCTCGGAATCCTGGATCCAGAAGACGGCGGTCGCATAGCCGTCCTTCGAGGTATAGGTCCGCGCATCGACGACATTGGCGCCGACCAGCGCCAGCGCCCCGGCCAGACGCGAGAAGATGCCGGGGTGATCGACCAGCGCGAAACAGGCGCGGGTCGCGTCACGCTCGGGCTCGGGGCGCAGGTCGATGCGGATCTCGTCGTTCTTGAGGTCCAGAAGCTGGCGGGCAAAGACCTCCAGCGTGTCGGTGGTCAGGCCCTGCCAATAGGGGTCGTAATGCCGGTTGCTTTCGCGGGTGATCTGGGCCGTGGTAAAGTCGGTCAGGCGGGCCATCAGCGCGGCACGGCTTTCGCCGACCTGCTTTTCGCGGTTGAAGCTTTCCAGCCCGCCTTCCAGCGCCTCGGTCGTCTGGCCGTAAAGCTGGCGCAGCAGCATGGCCTTCCAGTTGTTCCAGGTGCCGGGGCCGACACCGCGAATGTCGCAGACCGTCAGCACGGTCAAAAGGTCCAGCCGCTTGCGGGTCTGCACCGCCTTGGCAAAGTCGCGTACCGTGCGCGGGTCGCCGATGTCGCGCTTCTGCGCCATGTCCGACATCAGAAGGTGATAGCGCACCAGCCATTCGACGGTCTCGGTCTCTTCCGCGGTCAGGCCCAGCCGCGGGCAGATCCGCCGCGCCAGCTGCGCCCCGATGATCGAGTGGTCCTCAGGCCTTCCCTTGCCGATGTCGTGGAGCAGGATCGCCACATAAAGCACCCGGCGGTTGACGCCCGATTTCAGGATGCCAGAAGCGATCGGCAGCTCTTCGATCAGCTCGCCCCGCTCGATCTGGGCAAGGCAAGAGATGCACTGGATGATATGCTCGTCCACCGTGTAGTGGTGGTAGACGTTGAACTGCATCATCGCGACGATGTTTTCGAACTCGGGCAGGAAGGCGGCCAGCACGCCAAGCTCGTTCATCCGGCGCAGGGCGCGTTCGGGGTTGCCGTGGTCCAGAAGCATCGACAGGAAGACCTTGGCGGCCTTGGGGTCGTCGCGGACGGAATCGTCGATCAGCGCAAGGTTCGAGGCGACCAGCCGCATCACATTGGGGTGCAGCTTGTGCCCGGTGCGCAGCGATTCCTCGAAGATCCGCAGCATGTTCAAAGGGTCAGAGAGAAAGCGCTTGGGATCGGTCACATCGATCCGGCCCAGCTCGATCCGGTAGCCCGGGCCCACCTTGCGGCGGTTGAGAAAGCCGATCAGCTTGGTGGCGGGCTTGACGTGGCGCGCCTCCAGCTCGGTCAGGAAGATGCGGGTCAGTTCGCCGACGCGCGTGGCGTGGCGGAAGTAATCCTGCATGAAATGCTCGACCGCGCGGCGCCCGCCGCTGTCGCGGTAGTTCATCCGCTCGGCCACCTCGACCTGAAGGTCGAAGTTCAGCTGATCGGTGGCGCGGCCGGTGATGTAATGCATGTGGCAGCGCGCCGCCCAAAGGAAGTTCTCGGCCCGGCGGAAGATGGCGAATTCCTCGGCCGTCAGCAGGCCCGCCGCCACCAGCCCCTCGGCCGAGGGCACGCGGTTGAGGTATTTGCCGATCCAGTAGAGGGTCTGCAGATCGCGCAGGCCCCCCTTCGCCTCTTTGACATTCGGCTCCAGCACATAGCGCTGGCCGCCCTGCCGCTTGTGACGGGCGGCGCGTTCGACCAGCTTGGCCTCGATGAACTCGCGCCCGGTGTTGCGGAAAAGCTCGGACCAGAGCTTGTCATCCAGTTCGCGCGCCAAGGCCAGATCGCCGGTGACATGGCGATGCTCCAGCAGGGCGGTGCGGATGGTGATATCCTCGCGCCCGAGGCGGATGCAGTCTTTGACGGTGCGGCTGGAATGGCCGACCTTCAGCTTCAGGTCCCACAGGATGTAGAGCAGGGTCTCGATCACGCTTTCGGCGCGGGCGGTGATCTTCCAGGGGTAAAGGAACAGCAGGTCCACATCCGAATGCGGCGCCATTTCCAGCCGCCCATAGCCGCCCACCGCCAGCACCGAAAGCCGTTCGGCATCGCTGGCCAGTTGCAGCGGATGCAGCGCCTGCGCCGCCTCGAAGGCCAGAAGGACCAGGCCGTCGGTCATCCGGGCCTGCGAATGGATCAGCGGCAGGGCGTTGCGCGGATCGGCGGTATAGGCCTTTTCCAGCCGCTCGTTGGCGGCGGCCTTGGCCTGCGACAGGACCGCCCCGACCGCGCTGCGCGCGGCGCGGGGCTCGTCCGAGGTGGTGGCGCAGGCCGCGAAGACCAGGGGCCGCAGCGCCGCAAGGTCGAGGATCGTCTCCGCGGGCATCAGCAGAAGCTCGGCGCGCGGCGTGCCAGGTTTGACCTGAGTTTGACCGGTCAAGCGCACCTCAGAACCCGGCACCGCCGAAGGCCCGCGGGGCGGGATCGATGATGGTGACTTGCTGGTTGACGATCTGCGCCACGGCCAGGCCGCGCTGGTTTGTGCCATTGCTGCGCAGGCGGAAGATGCCATTGGCCCCGGCGAAACCCGCGCCTTGCGTCAGGCCGGCAGGGTTCAGGCTGCCCGGTCCGCCCTGCTTGATCAGCGCGCCGATGGCGGCGATGCCGTCATAGGCGAGCCCGGCCGAGGAATGCGGCGCCGCGCCATAGGCGGTCTGGTAACGGGCCAGGAACTGCTGCGACGTGCCGGGGTCGGGCAGGGCAAACCAGCCGCCCTGAACGCCCGGTTGCGTCAGGTTGGCGGCCGGAATGTCCCAACGGGTCAGGCCGATATACTGCGTGCTGGCCGGGTTGATGCCATTCTCCATCAGAAGCTGGGTCAGAAGCGGCAGGCCCCCCGCGGTATTGGCGGTGAAGAAGATCGCATTGGCGCCCGAGGATTTCGCCGAGGCCGCCAGCTGCGGCACCGCCTGGACGATGCCGTTCTGGCTGAACTCATAGCTGCCCACGGCGGCGATCGTGCCGCCCGCGGCGGAGACGGCGCTCTGGATCGCGGCCTTGCCGACATCGCCGGCGGCGTTCTGGTCCGAGGCGATCATGATGCGGCTCAGCCCCTTGGAGACGGCATAGGAGGCGAGGCGCGCCGCGGTATTCTCATAGGTCGGCCCGAGGATGAAGACATTGCCCCCGGCAATCCCCGGGTTGTTGGAGAAGCTCAGCACATCCACCCCGCGCCCGGCCACGGCAGCGCCGGCCTTGTTGGTTTCCAGCGCATAGAAGGGGCCGAGGATGATCCTGGCGCCTTCATCCACGGCCTTGCTGGCCATGGCGGCGGCGGTGTCGGGGTTGGCGGCGGTCTGATAGACCCGCAGGTCGATCTTCACATTGCCCAGATCGGCAATCGCCATCCGCGCGGAATTTTCCAGACCTTGAGCGATCAGGTCATCGGTGGCCTCGCCCGACCCCGAGGGGACCAGCAGCGCCACCGCCACCGGCGCGCCGTCATAGGCGCCGGTCCCACCCGTGACCGCCGGAGCGGTATCGCAGGCCGACAAAAGGGCAAGGCCGCAAAAACCGGCCGCCAGACGAATAAGTGTTGCACGCGTGCGTGACAGAAAGGCAACCATCGAAAACTCCTGTGACCCCAACCCGGTCTGCGGGGCCAGGGTCCCGGGCATCTGCCCGATCTCCCCTCGCCCCTTGACCAGATGCAGAGTAAGCGGAACCTCAGATGAAGTAAACTTCGGCCGGTGGGCGGTTTGAAGACCAGGACAACGAAAGGCGGGACGCGGATCATGGGGAACTGGACGCCAAACCCGGGCAGCGTGGCCCCCGGCCTGCATTTCATCGCAACGCCGATCGGCGCCGCCCGCGACATCACCCTGCGCGCGCTCGACATTCTGGCCGGCGCCGATGTGCTGGCCGCCGAAGACACCCGCACCCTGCGCCACCTGATGGAGATCCACGGCGTGCCCTTGAACGGGCGGCAGGTCCTTGCCTATCACGACCACAACGGCGACCAGATGCGCCCCCGCCTGATCGAGGCGCTGAAGGCGGGCAAATCCGTGGCCTATGCCTCCGAAGCGGGCACGCCCCTGGTCGCCGACCCCGGTTTCCAGCTGGCCCGCGCCGCGATCGACGAAGGGTTGAAGGTCCTCGCCGCCCCCGGCCCCTCGGCGCTCCTCTGCGCGCTCAGCGTCTCCGGCCTGCCGACCGACCGCTTCCTGTTCGCCGGATTCCTGCCGCCCAAATCCGCAGCCCGCAAATCGGCCCTGAGGGACCTCGCCCAGGTGCCGGGATCGCTCGTATTTTACGAATCTCCCAGGCGCATCGAGGCCTGCCTTCGTGATATGATGGAAACACTTGGGGAACATCGCCAGGCCGCACTCTGCCGAGAACTGACCAAACGATTCGAAGAGGTCACGCGCGGGACTTTGGCCGAAGTGGCCGAAAGCGTGGCGGGGCGCGATCTCAAGGGCGAAATCGTGATGGTGGTGGACCGGGCCGAACCGGTCGCGGCGGATGCCGATACCGTGGAGCAGGCTTTGAAATTGGCGCTTGAAACCCAGTCCAGCAAGGATGCCGCCACCCAGGTGGCCGAGGCTTTCGGATTGCCGCGAAGGGAGGTCTATCAACTGGCCCTCTCGCTCGAGGGGCGCAAATGAGGGCGGGGGGCAAGCGCGCTTCGGCTTCTGCGCAGCGCGGGGAGATCGCCTATCATGCGGGGCTGGCCGCCGAGGATCAGGTCAGCCAGATCTACGACCGCTCCGGCCGCCCGGTGATTGCCCGCCGCTGGCGCGGCAGCATCGGCGAAATCGACCTCATCGCCCGCGAAGGCGACCGCGTCGTCTTCATCGAGGTCAAGAAAAGCAGCAGCCACGCGCTTGCCGCTGAACATCTGACCTGGGGGCAAATGCAGCGGATCATGGCGACCGCTTCGGAATTTGTTGGCGGCGAGCCGAATGGCCAGAACACCGAGATGCGCTTTGACGTGGCGCTGGTCGATGCGATGGGGCGGATCGAAATCATCGAGAATGCTTTGGCGGCGTGAGCTGCGCCTGATCAATTGCATCCGGCGCGCGGCTGGGTCATCAAGGGGGCCAGATCAAGGAGATGGTCATGGCTCTGAAAGTTGCCCTGCAGATGGACCCGATCGGGTCCGTGAACATCAACGGAGACAGCACCTTCCGCATTGCGCTTGAAGCGCAGGCGCGCGGGCATGAGCTGTTTTTCTACACGCCCGACCGTCTGGCCTTTGTCGAGGGCCGTGTCACCGCGCGCGGCTTCCCGATCACGCTGCGGCGCGAGATCGGCAATCATGTGAGCTATGGCGATGAGGTCGAGGTCGATCTCGCCGATTACGACGTGGTCTGGCTGCGCCAGGACCCGCCCTTCGACATGGGCTATATCACCACGACCCATCTTCTGGACATGATCCATCCCAAGACGCTTGTGGTAAACGATCCTTTCTGGGTTCGGAACTGCCCCGAAAAGCTGCTTGTCTTGCAGTTTCCCGACCTCATCCCGCCCACCGCCATCGCCCGTGACCTGGCGACGATCCGCGCCTTCAAGGCCCGGCACGGCGACATCATCCTCAAGCCGCTTTACGGCAACGGCGGCGCCGGCGTCTTCCGCCTTGACCCGAGCGACCGCAACCTCTCCAGCCTCTTCGAGCTTTTCACCTCGATGAGCCGCGAGCCCTTGATCGTGCAGAAGTTCCTGCCCGACGTTTCCAAGGGCGACAAGCGGATCATCCTCGTCGACGGCGAGCCCGTCGGCGCCATCAACCGCGTGCCCCAGGCCGGCGAGACCCGCTCCAACATGCATGTCGGCGGGCGGCCGGAAAAGATCGGCCTCACCCCGCGCGATCTGGAAATTTGCGCTGCCATCGGCCCGACCCTGCGCGAGAAGGGCCAAGTTTTCGTCGGTATCGACGTGATCGGCGATTACCTGACCGAGATCAACGTGACCTCGCCCACCGGCATCCAGGAGATGGACCGTTTCGATGGCACCAATGTTTCCGCCCGGATCTGGGAGGTCATCGAGGCCAAGATCGCCGCCCGGGGCTGAACCGCCTCAGCCCTTGCTCAGCGTCAGCCGGTAGCTGACCGCTTCGGCCACATGCGGGCGGCGCAGGTCGCGCTCGCCCGCAAGGTCGGCAATGGTGCGCGCGACCCGCAGCACGCGGTGATAGCCGCGCGCCGTCAGACCAAAGCGCTCGGCAACCCGGGCCAGCAGGTCGCGGCTTTCGGCATCCGGGGCGGCGATCTCCTCCAGCAGGCCGCCCTCGGCCTCGGCATTGACCCGCACGCCGGGCTGGTCGCGAAACCGCGCCGTCTGCACGCCCCGCGCCCTGGCCACCCGGGCGGCGACCTCGGCCGAGGTATCGCCAGAGGCCGGCAGGTCGAGGTCGGCATGGGCCACCGGCGGCACCTCGATCCGCAGATCAAATCGGTCCATCAAGGGGCCCGAAATCCGGCCGAGGTAATCCTCGCCGCACTGAGGCACCCGGGCGCAGGCCTGCGCCGGATCGGTCATATAGCCGCATTTGCAAGGGTTCGCCGCCGCGATCAGCAGAAAGCGGCAGGGATAGCGGATATGGGCATTGGCCCGGGCCACCACGATCTCGCCCGTCTCGATCGGCTGGCGCAGGGTCTCCAGCACGGGGCGGGGAAACTCCGGCATTATGGAGCAAACTCACCAAATATGGTTATAACTTTGGCCGGAGCGGCTTCCTTCTGCTCCTCCTGCACGCGACGCGCCTTCTTGAGTGCCTCAAGGAGCGCGCGCGTCGTGACGCGGTGTATCTCTACGGTGGTGTCTGGGTCTGTTGGCATGATGGCCTCCTATGGGGAGAGAGGATAACCTAGACTGGTTAACAGAAGGTTAACTCGGCTGGCTTAGCCAAGAGGGGATCTTTCGTGTGGCCCAAAGCGCGCGGCGTATCCATAAGGTGACGCCAGGGCTGGCCTGGAAGGCGGTAGAGGTGATGGCGAGAAGGACCACATGCGGCGGTAGTGTGGCGGCTAGGGCAGACATTTTTGAGGTGTAGACTCACGCGCTGTGGCCCTCATAATCAGCACCTCTTTAACCATGATTCGTGGAGGCGGCACTTTGGCTGTAACTTTGGATGGAAACTGGATTAACGTTCAGCCCGGCGATCCAGAATTTCTATTGATGTCAAATCATTGCGACTATTTTGAGATAGGGGAAAAGGGCGGAAATGATATTTGGCTAGAAGGGATAATCGTGGATGGCGAACACATATTTAATGGTCGGATCTACCTACACGACAAAGGCATGGGAACCATAGTTGACACTTTTCCAAAAGGCCCGACACCGACTGGATGGACCAAACGCCCTCGCCTTGATAGCGAGGGATATGAATTGCTTGATAGCAGAGGTGAAGTGGTCTTTTCCTATAAAGTAAATGGCAAGTCCTGTACGGTTGAGGTGAACCTATACAGCGCAGATGGAACTATCGCAGCCCACGGCGGGCAAGGCGGGTTTGTCGCCCATGTTCCCGTTATGATCGGGCGCGGAGGGATACGGATCGGATAGCATTGCCATCACTGCTTTGGAGAATTGATCGTCCTTAGTGAACACCTGGTTTCCGGTAAATCCTTGGAGTTCGTCCGCACTCATCTGGACTGGCGTGTCGCCAATGATGATTATTGCGTCTCGCACGATCATGATAATCTCTCCTGGGGTATCTAGTTACCTCACACTACAGGATGGCGTGGGGTAAATCAATACCTCACGCCATCTTCTTCCGGTATCCCTTCTTGGCGCGGCTAACTGGGCCACGCATCGCGTTCTCGGCTAACTACGCAGTTCGGTTAGCCTACTGGTGCAGGTACTTTGGCTTGGCATGGTGGTGCTGGCCATCAATCAATAAGAGGATCAGTCCTGATAGCCTCCATGCACATCAGATAGAACGCGGCGCTGAACCCGCCACGGCTTATCTTGTTCGCGACACCGCCCCGGCTCATGGCAACGCCTATCCCCTTAAGGCGGTCGGTCAGTTCGGCGACAGTCAACCCCCTCGCGTCCATCGCCTCACGCAGCAGGCGCTTGGCACGCTCCTCATAGTCAACGTTTATCGGGTCGTCCTTGCGGGCGGTCGGGGTCGGCGGCGCGGGTCGATGCGTCTTGTCGATCATATTCATGGGCGGCTCCAAAATAACCGGATATGGTGAATATAGACCTTGACTGCTACGTTGTCCAATGGCATATCAGTATAACCATATAAGGTTATACGCCATGTCGCAACACTTCCTCCTGTCGCCCGCCGCCAAGACCCTTTCGCTGGTCAAGGTCATGCGTATGTCGGATGAGGAAGCCCGCGCTGCGTTCCGAAAAATCCGCTGGGCCGAAACCGATGGCGAACCTGTTTGCCCGGAATGCGGCTCGTGCGATTCCTATGACCTGAAAACCCGCCCTGTTTACAAGTGCAAGGACTGCTATAAGCAGTTCAGCATCACGAGTGGCTGCACCTTCGCCAGCCGTAAGTTGGCGATCCGCGACTATCTTGCAGCCATCGCCATCTTCGTGAACGGGGCCAAGGGCTACAGCGCCCTGCAACTGTCCCGTGATCTTGCAATCGATTACAAGACTGCCTTCATTCTCCTGCATAAGGTCCGCGAAGCAATAGAGTTGGCCCGTGAAGATGGCGCTCTGTCGGGTAATGTCGAAGTTGATGGCGCTTATTTTGGCGGCTATGTGAAGCCTGCTAATGAAGTGGCAGACCGGAAGGACCGCCGCTTGAAGCGGAACCAGTCCGGCAAGCGCCAAGTTGTGCTGGTGATCCGAGAAACCAATGGCCGCACCGTTACCTCCGTAGGCAAGTCAGAGGCCGAAGGCGTCGCACTGGTCCGCGCCAATGTGGCCCCCGGCACCACCGTTCACGCGGATCAGGCTGCGCACTGGGACAAGCTGGCCGCTCACTTCCCGATAAAGCGTATCAACCATGACGTGGCCTATTCCAAGGATGGCGCTTGCACCAACATGGCGGAAAGCTTCTTCTCTCGCCTGCGCCGCGCTGAAATCGGCACCCACCATCATATCGCCGGGGAGTATCTTGGGGCCTATGCCGCTGAAATGGCATGGCGTGAGGATGCCAACCGCGTTTCTAATGGCACTCAGTTTGCGATGTTGGTTGCTGCTACTGCCGCCGCTCCGAAGTCGGCGGCTTGGTGCGGCTACTGGCAGCGCCGCGCTTAACTAACACGGCGATAAGCCCAACAAGCAGCTAGATTTTCTGCTAACTTCCTTAACGCGCTGGATTCCCACATGGATTCCTTGACAGTCTAGGCCATTTAACATAAAAACAAGGGGCGGGGCTTTTCGCCCCGCCCGTTTTCTCATAATATGAGAAGGGGCGACGTGGTTGATGAGGCCACCCACCCGACAGGATACGGACGCATCCTGGCTACCTCCTTCCCCGGCAACTACCAGTGCCGGTCTGGCCCCATGGGTTAGGGAAACAAGCTGCGCGGAGGCCCATCCTCGTTCCGCGCAGGCTGTTCAGAGGAAGCGCTAACTTCCTCAGCGTCTGGGCCGCCCTCGGGTGGCCCATTCTCATTTGGGACATCCGCGCCGATAAGCGCCATCCCTTGTTCAGTAATCGAAAATTTCCCGGCCTCCACGCGAGTAAACAACCCGCTGTCTACGGCCTTCATCATTTGGGCGCGCAGGCTTCCAATGCTGCTATTGTTGCCTTGGCGGGCAGCTGCGCTCACTACATCATCATAACTATATGGTTCAACCGCGTTGTTAAACATGTCGCGGAATACTGCGACCCACTTGCCAGTGAAAGAAACGGGCAACCCGGGGGGCGGAAAGTTGGTCCGTTTCACGATACCGCCGTGCCTAATAGTGGGGGCAGAAGCCGAAGGAGGCGTAGCACTATAGGGGGCTGGGTCAGATGCGCTAACAGCTGCAAGCGCTGCCTCGAATGCTTCGATCTCAATCTCTGCCCGCTCGGCTTCGCGTTTTGCCTTTTCAACCATGAACAATGCGGCGTCGCGTTTCCGCTTCGCCACATCGAGAAGCCCCCCGATGATGTGTGCGCTGGTATCCATGGCCCGACCTGTAGTTTGATTCGTTGCCCCGATACTACCGCAGGCATAGCGCGCGCACAAGCGCCGCGCATATGCTGTCCGGTCAACATTATAAATGTTAGTTTTTGAGGCGCCAAAGCTTGTACGGCCCGTTCATGTCGTGATCCGTTGTCCAGCCGGTGTCCTCGATCAAGCCCTGCTCAACGCACGACTTTATGCAGGCCCCGATACGCTTGCGCAGCGTGTTAAGCGTTGCCTCATCAGCCGCCAGCCCGCGATCTGCCGCCCATAGTTCGGTGATCTGGCGCGATGTGATCGGGGCGGTAGCCTCACGGAAGCAGCCCAACACAAATGCCTTCACGCTGCCTTTGGCGGCGCGGTGCTTGGTGACATATTCTTTTATGGCGTAGGTATCTGCCTGCGGGTCAAACAGCCGGATAGCCGCGTCCAGGTGGTCTATGTCCACGGTCAGTTTCTTGATCTCGCTCTTGTACTTCTCCCGCAAAGCGTTGAGTTCCGCGTGTTTGGCGACAAGGCCAGACACGGTGTTGGGGCGGTCATATTTGGGGGTGTTTGTGCTCATCATGAGCGGGATCATATATAACCATATGCGGTTAGTCTATAACCATATTTGGTGAGTTTGCTCCATAATGCCGGAGAAACAACACGCCGTTATGCGCAAGGCTCACCTCCCCCGGCTTGGCCCCCTTGCCGCCGCCAACGATCGCCGCCATCGAGGCGGTGTGATGCGGCTCGCGAAAGGGCCGCGCCCGGTTGATGCCGCCTTCCGACAAGAGCCCGGCCAGCGAATGGACCATCGAGGTCTCCAGCGCCTCGATCGCCGACAAGGGCGGCAAGATGCCCGCCATCCGCGCCGCCAGCATCGACTTGCCCGATCCCGGCGAGCCCACCATCAGCATGTGATGACGGCCGGCCGCGGCAATCTCCAGCGCCCGCTTGGCGCGCTCCTGACCCTTCACGTCGCGCAGATCCCGCCCGGCAGGCGGGCTCAACACCTCGCCCGCCTCGGCCACCGGCAGGGACTGGCGCCCGGTGAAATGTGCGACCACTTCGCTCAGCGCCGCGGCCGACAGGACCTGCGCCGCGCCGACCCAGGCCGCCTCCGCCCCGCAGGCCCTCGGGCACAGCAGGGATTTGCCCGCCTCGGCCGCCGCCATCGCCGCGGGCAGGGCGCCGAGGACCGGCATCACCCGCCCGTCCAGCGACAATTCCCCCAGCGTAACAAAGGCTTCGACCTCTTCCTTCGGGATGATCTCGATCGCCGCCAGCACCGCCAGCGCGATCGGCAGGTCGAAATGCGAGCCCTCCTTGGGCAGATCCGCCGGTGACAGGTTCACCATGATCCGCTTGGAGGGCAGCGCAATCGCCATCGCGTTCAGCGCCGCCTTGACCCTTTCGCGCGCCTCCGACACCGCCTTGTCAGCCAGCCCGACCACGCCGAAATAGGGCATCCCCGGCGCCACCGCACATTGCACCTCGACCAGTCGGGCATCGATCCCCTCAAAGGCCACCGTAAAGGCCCGCGCCACCATTCCCGACCTCCGTTTACCTCGGTTAACGGTTAGCCGCTGTTGGTTACTGAAAGGTAAACCCGCCCGAAAATCCCCCCCGGCCCCCCCTTCATCGGTCCGCAAATATCCCACGGGGGTGCAGGGGGTGTGAAACCCCCTGCGGCTTCAGGCCTCCATCAGCGCCACGAAGGCAGGCCAGGCCTCGGGGTCGGCCACGGTCTTGTCGCGGCAGAAGGCGTTGCAGAAGCCATAGCGCCGGCCGTCCAGTTCCAGCACATGGGTCACGGGCTTGCCGGAATAGGGGCAGGCGGCGTTGAGCGCCTCCGTCCCCGCAACCGCCCGCGCGGCCAGGGGGCGCGGGCCGGGCCAGGCGCGGGTCGGCCAGTCGCGGGCGTAGAAATCCTGATCTGCACCATCGACCAGCCCCATCGCGCGCCAGCGCCGGAAGGAATTATGCGCCAGATGCGCCTGCACATAGTCCATCGCCGCAGCCGGGACCGGCAGGTTGTACCCGGCAATCCGCGCCGCCACCGGGGCGAAGAAGGCATCCGCTGCGGAATAGGCACCGGCAAGCCAGGTCCCGCCGGTCTGCTGCCGCGCCCAGGCCCAGATCGTCTCCAGCCGCGCCAGATCGGCCAGCACCGGTTCGGGCGGGGCGCAATCCTGGTAAGAGACGCGCAGGTTCATCGGGCAATGGTTGCGCAGGGCCGAGAAGCCGGCATGCATCTCGGCGGCCAGAACCCGGGCCACGGCCCGCGCCTTGGGGTCCGCGGGCCAGATCCCGGCCTCGGGATGGCGGCTGGCAAGCTCCTCGGCAATCGCGATGGTCTCGGGCACCACGACCCCATCAGGCGTGCGCATCGTCGGCGCGGTCCGGGCGGGGAAATACCCTTCCAGCATCCGCGGCAGTTCATCGGTGTAAAGCCGGGCCAGTTGGGTCTTCACTGGAATGCCGAAGGCATCGAACAGAAGCCAGCCGCGCAGGGACCAGCTGGAATAGCCACGGTCGCCGATCACAAGATCATAGGTCATCATCATCCCCTTTTGCCGCCAAGGCTAAAGGCGCCAGCCGTCGCGGCAAAGCGGTGATTTGTGGCTCGACCTATCACAGATCGTGATGAAAACCCGCGGGCAGCTGGCCCTTCAACACCATGGGCAGCCCCGCCATCACCCCCAGCACCAGTCCTGCCACCCCGGCGATCTGCTGGTTCAGCTTGCCCTGATGGTCGCGAAAGGCCCGGGCGAGGGCGTTCTCCGGCACGATCCCCCAGCCCACCTCGTTCGACACCACCACGACCGGCGCCGCAGACGCCATCAGCGCCGCCAGCAGGGCCGCAGATTCCGCCGCCACATCCGCCTCGGCCAGCAGGACATTGGTCAGCCACAGCGTCGCGCAATCGAGGAGGACCACATCCGTCGCAGGCAGGCCGGCCAGAACCCCGGCCACCGCGCGCGGCGCCTCATGGGTCACCCAATCCTGTCCGCGGTCCTCCCGATGCGCCGCGATCCGGGCGCGCATCTCGTCATCCCAGGCCTCGGCGGTGGCGATATAGTGCCGCCGCAGGCCGGTTCCCGTCACCAGACGCTCGGCCAGACGCGACTTGCCCGAACGCGCCCCGCCGACGACGAGGGTTAATTTCGGCAAAATCCAAGATTCTTGGGATCCAATCATGGTCCGGCTGCGTATCAGATGCAGACAGCGCAATCAAACGTCCCGTTTCCCCCGCGCGACCCCAGCGCCAAAGGAGGATGCCATGGCTCTCGACCACGTTTCCGACCCCAGTCTGGCGGCTGACCGCAGGCTTTCGGCCCGCGCCCGCTCTGCCGCATTGCTGAGCGCCGAGGAAGAGACCATGCTCGCCCGCGCTTGGCGCGACAGGGCCGACAAGGCGGCGCTGGACCGGCTGATCACCTCCTACATGCGGCTGGCCATGTCGATGGCGGCCAAGTTCCGCCGCTATGGCGCCTCGATGCCGGACCTGACGCAAGAGGCGGCGATGGGGCTGATGAAAGCGGCCGAGAAATTCGACCCCGATCGCGGCGTGCGCTTTTCGACCTATGCGATGTTCTGGATCAAGGCCCAGCTGCAGGATTACGTCATGCGCAACTGGTCGATGGTGCGGACCGGCTCGACCACCGCGCAGAAATCGCTGTTCTTCAACATGCGCCGGGTCGAGGCGCGGCTGATGCGCGAGGCGGCGGGGCAGGGTTCGGCGCTGGAGGGTGCGGCGCTGCGCGCGGCCGTCGCGGTCGAACTCGGGGTCTCGCTGCAGGATGTCGCGATGATGGAGGGGCGTCTGGCCGGCAGCGACGCCTCGCTGAACGCGACCCAGGCCGCCGATGAAGAGGGCCGCGCCTGGATCGACAGCCTCGAGGATGACCGCGCCCAGGCCGCCGAGCTTTTCGCCCAGGCCCATGACCGCGTCGTCCTGCGCCACCACCTCGCCTCGGCGCTGCAAAGCCTGACCCCGCGAGAGCGGCTGATCGTGCGCGAACGCCAGATGGTCGAAGCGCCACGCACGCTGGAATCGCTCGGGGCCGAGCTGAACCTGTCGAAAGAGCGGATCCGCCAGCTGGAAAGCGCGGCCTTCGCCAAGCTGCGCCGCTGCCTTGAGGCGCAGGGCGCCGGGCCCTCGACCTTTCTCGCCTGAGGCCGCGCGCTCTACCGCTTGAGTTCGCCCGCAGCGCCCCCTACCTTGGGCCCATCCAAGGGGGCACCATGCTGTCACAGCGTCGCATTCTTCTGATCATCGGCGGCGGCATCGCGGCCTATAAATCCCTGTTGCTGATCAGGCTGTTGCGCGGGGCAGGGGCCGCGGTGACCCCGGTCCTGACGAAGGCCGGGGCCGAGTTCGTCACCCCGCTTTCGGTGGGCGCCCTGGCTGGCGAGAAGGTGCATTCCGCCCTCTTCGATCTGACCGCCGAGGCCGAAATGGGCCATATCGAACTGTCGCGCAGCGCCGATCTGATCGTGGTGGCCCCCGCCACCGCCGATCTCATGGCGCGGATGGTGACGGGGCAGGCCAATGACCTCGCCGCGACCCTGCTTCTGGCCACCGACACGCCGGTCCTGCTGGCCCCCGCGATGAATGTGCGGATGTGGCAGCATGCCGCGACCCAGCGCAACCTCGCGACGCTGCGCGCCGATGGCATCCGTTTTGTCGGCCCTGATGAGGGCGAGATGGCCTGTGGCGAGTTCGGCCCCGGGCGGATGGCCGAACCCGAGGCGATCTTCGCCGCGATCAAGGCCGCCTTTGCCGATGGGCCGCTGACCGGGCGGCATGTGCTGGTGACCTCCGGCCCGACCCACGAACCCATTGATCCGGTGCGTTATATCGCCAACCGCAGCTCGGGCGCGCAGGGCACGGCGCTGGCCGCCGCCCTGCGCGATCTGGGCGCGCGGGTGACCTTTGTCACCGGCCCGGCTTCGGTCCCGCCGCCCGAGGGGGTGGCGCTGCGCCGGGTCGAGACGGCGGCAGAGATGCTGGCGGCGGTCAAGGCCGCGCTGCCCGCCGATGCCGCGGTCTTTGCCGCTGCCGTGGCCGATTGGCGCGTGGCCAATGCCGCGCCCTCGAAGATGAAGAAGGATGGCTCGGGCCAGCCGCCTGCGCTGCAATTCGCGGAAAACCCCGACATTCTGGCGACTGTCTCCAAGGGCGCGCAACGGCCTCGTCTTGTCGTGGGCTTTGCCGCCGAGACGGATGATGTGATCGCCCATGCCCGCGCCAAGCGGCTGCGCAAGGGCTGTGACTGGATCGTCGCCAATGACGTCTCTCCCGCCACCGGCATCATGGGCGGGGTCGAGAATGCCGTGACCCTGATCCGCGCCGATGGCGAGGAGGCCTGGCCGAGAATGGCCAAGGACGAGGTGGCCCGCAAACTGGCGACGAGGATCGCCGAGGCGCTGAAAGATGAAGAGAATGAATGACTTGCCCGTGATCAAGGTGCTGTGGGAAGACTGGGCCGACCAAAGCCTTTCCCTGCCGCGTTACGAGACGCCCGGATCGGCGGGGGCCGATCTGCGCGCCAATCTGCGCCCCGAGGACCGCGCCACCGGCTTCACCCTCGACCCGATGCGCCGGACCATCGTGCCGACCGGGATCAGGGTTGAAATCCCGATGGGGTACGAGATGCAGATCCGGCCCCGCTCCGGCCTTGCGGTGAAACATGGCATCAGCCTGCCCAACACCCCCGGCACCATCGACAGCGACTATCGCGGGCCGCTGGGCGTGGCGCTGATCAACCTCGGGACCGAGCCCTACACGATCCAGCATGGCGACCGGATTGCCCAGGCGGTGATCGCCCCGGTCCTGCAGGCGCGCTATGAAGTCGTTGATCTTCTGGGAGAAACCGAACGCGGCGAAGGCGGTTTCGGGTCGACGGGGCGCGGATGACGCTGGTCCTGCTTCTCTGCCTTGGCCTTTGGGTGCTGGGCTGGCTGTTCGACACCAAGCCCCGGGTGCGGCTGATCGCGATCGGGGCTTTGTGGCTGGCCTGCGGCCTCGGCCTTGCCGTCCTGCCCGAGGCGCAGGGCCTGCGCCAGGTCCTCGGCGGTGATCTGCGGGTCTGGACCTCGCTCAGCCTGCTTGGGGCTTGCGGGGCGGGGTATTTCTGGCTGTTGCAGCGGGTCAAGGCCCGGGCCAGGCCGCCCGTGGCCGCGCCGCCCGCGCCGCAACCCGTTCTCGCCAAAGGAAAATTCACCGAAGCCGAGCTGGACCGCTACGCCCGCCACATCATGCTGCGCGAGATCGGCGGGCCGGGGCAGAAGGCCCTGAAGGCGGCCAAGGTGCTGGTGATCGGGGCGGGAGGCCTGGGTTCGCCAGCACTTCTGTATCTGGCCGCGGCGGGGGTGGGCACGATTGGCGTGGTGGATGACGACGTGGTGGATGCAAGCAACCTGCAACGCCAGATCATCCATAAGGATCAAGGCATTGGCCTGTCCAAGGTCCAGTCGGCGGCTGCGGCGATCACGGCGCTCAACCCCTTTGTCATCGTGCAGCCCTTCCAGCTTCGTCTGACGGCGGAGAACGCGGGTCTCCTCGCCGATTTCGACCTGATCCTCGATGGGTCGGATAATTTCGACACCCGCTATCTGGTGAATCGCGAGGCCGCCCTGCGCCGCAAGCCCTTGATTTCCGGCGCAATCACCCAGTGGGAGGGGCAGTTGTCCCTCTTCGACCCGGCCCATGGCACGCCTTGTTACGAATGCGTCTTTGCCGACCGCCCGGCCCCCGGCATGGTGCCGACCTGTGCCGAGGCGGGGGTGGCGGCGCCCTTGCCCGGCGTCATCGGCGCCATGATGGCGATGGAGGCGGTCAAGCACATCACCGGCGCTGGCCAGACCCTGCGCGGGCGGCTTCTGATCCATGACGCGCTTTATGCCGAGACACGGGTGATCGAGATCACCCGCCGCGCAGATTGCCCGGTCTGCGGCGCAAACCATTGAGCGCGCGGGCTTAACCGGTCCGGAAAACTTGAAACACTCGTCTTGAACCGGTCTTCTTTCTGTCTTCCTTGCGTCTCTACGCGCGGCGATACAGGCCTCTGTTAACCTTGTGCTGCGACCCGGGATGCGACGATGAAGATTGACCTGGACGACCCGCTCTGGAACAGGCTTTACGCCCCGCATGGCCTGGCCGAGGTGGCAGGCCCCCTCGCCGCCCTGACCGAGTGCTGGGATGACGCCACGGCGCAGGACCTCTTCTGGGAAAAGCTGCACCATCAGGGCGACCTCTGTCCCGTCACCTATGCCGCCTTGCCCTGGCTCTGGGATCTGGCCGATCTGCCCGAAGCGCGGGCGGCGGTGCTGGGGTTTCTCGCCTGGGTGATCCACTGCGCCTTTCGCCCCGAAGAGATGGCCGGCAAGCGCGAGGCGGGCGAGCGGTTCCGTGGCCTCTCGCTCGACCTTTCGGTGCATCGGCAGGCCGGCCTGCCCGAGGGGCAGGGGCTGACGGCAGAGGATATGGCGGTGCTGGCGGCGCTCGACGGCTGGTTTGACACCCATGCCCTGGCCATGGCCAATGCGGCGGCGCGGGCGATCGACGGGCCTGACCCTGCCTTGGCGGCGCATCTGCTTCTGGGGCTCGCCACGCTGAACAAGGGCCATGGGCTGGCGGATGCGATCGAGGGTTTCGCCGATGGCTGCCCGCCCGAAGACCTCAGCGATCCGGCCGAGGACCCGCCCGGCCTTGCCCTGCGGCTGGCCTTCTACGCCCGGCCCTGCGCGCCGCTGGCGCATTTCCTGGCGTCAAGGGCCGCAGCGCAGGCCGCATAGGATGGGCAATCTGCCCATCTTCCCTTACCCGAACCGGTAGCTGGAGGCCGTCACCCCGCCAAAGACATTGGTGTCGTGATAGACCCGCGTCGCAACCTCGCCCTCGGCCGCACCAAGCGCCGTGAAGAGGGGGACGAGGTGATCCTCCTGCGCATGGCAGACCCTGGCATAGGGGGCCTTCTCCCACTGCATCAGCGCCTCGGTTCGGGCGGCGGGGGTGTCGTTCAGCGTCTCGTCCAGCCAGGCATCGAAGGCGGCGGAAGGCTCCTTGGCGCCCGGCCCGAACAGCCGCAGGTTATGGTAGGACAAGCCCGACCCGACGATCAGCACGCCTTCGTCGCGCAAGGGCGCCAGCGCCCGGCCCAGCGCGAAATGCGCCGCCGGATCATAGCCGTGCTGCAGCGAGACCTGATAGATCGGCACCTCGGCCTTGGGATACATCACATAGGCCGGCGCGAAGGTGCCATGGTCAAAGCCGCGCTTGGCATCGAGGCTGACCGGCAGGCCCGCGCCCTTGATCAGATCCGCCGTCCGCAGCGCAATCTCCGGCGCGCCGGGGGCGGGATAGACGATCTTGTAGGTCTCGGGCGGGAAGCCACCGTAATCATAGATCATCCCCGGCGCGGGCGAGGTCATGACGGCAAAGCTCTCCGCCTCCCAATGGCCGGAGACCATGCAGATGGCCTTGGGCACCACACCGATTTCAGCGGGCATCCGGGCGAGGGAAAGCTCCAGCGAATGCAGCATCTGGCGCATGTTGGGGATCCAGGGCCAGGGCCCGCCGCCGTGCGAGATGAAATAGGTGGGAAGACGTGCCATGGGTGCCTCCTGTCATGCCGTAACGTCAGGATGCGCCCCGGTGCGACCCTGCGCAAGGTGCAGGGATGCAAGCGTGATGTGCAGCGGTGCAGAGGGCTTGCGTGCGCCTGCGCTGCGAGGAATAGTCGGCCAAAGCTTCGTGACAGGGAGGTCAGGGATTGGACATTGCCAATTGCATCCCACGCGACAAGCACGATCTGGCTACGGTGGCGCGGGCGGAAACGGTGGGGTTTCCGGCGCTTGACCCGGCTCTGGCTTCCCTGCTCTCGTGGGTTCAGGACATGAACTGGCCGGTGGCGGAGCCGATGGTGCGGCTGCTCCGCAAGGCCGGGCCCGCGATCGTGCCGCATCTTCAGGCGGTCTTGCGGACCGAAGATGACATGTGGAAGCATTGGGTGATGGCGGAATTGGTGGCGGCTTTGCCCTCCGCCAGCTTTGAAGTGCTTCGGCCCGAGATCGCGCGCATCGCGACCGATCCATCGCGCGGTGAAATGGCCGCCGGAACGCCGGACCTTGCCAGGACGCTGCTGGATCGGCGCGGGATCACCCCGGCCCGCTGAAGCGCCTCTTGCTCCCGCCGGGCAGAAAGGCTCTAGTTCCGCATCACTTCGTGACAGGGAGTTCACAGCATGAAAATCGCCGCAGCTTTGGCCGGGTTGGCGCTGGCCGCCCTTGGCACCTCTGCCTATGCCGATGCCTTGCCGGATCTGGCGGGCAAGGAGATCACCATCGTGACGGAGAACGCCTATCCGCCGCTGCAATTCCTCGACAAGGACGGCAAGGCGATCGGCTGGGAATATGACGCGGTGGCCGAGATGGCCAAGCGGCTGAACATGACGGTGAAATACGCCAATATCTCTTGGGATGCGATGATCCCCGCCGTGGCCGAGGGGCAGTTCGACATGGGGATGACCGGGATCACCATCACCGACGAGCGCAAGGAAAAGGTCGATTTCTCGGACGCTTACATGCGGTCGGAAAGCATCATGCTGGTGCGTGGCGACGAGACGCGCTTTACCGATGCCGCCTCTTTCAAGGCCAATGACAAGCTGCTGGTCGGCGCCCAGGCGGGCACCACGCCCTTCTACACCGCCGTCTATGACGTGCTGGACGGCAACGAACAGAACCCGCGGATCAAGCTGTTCGAGACCTTCGGCGCCTCGGTCGAAGCCCTCAAGGCGGGCGATGTCGATACCGTGCTGACCGACCGGACGGCGGGCGAGGGCTATGTCGCGGCCTCGGGCGGCAAGCTGAAGCTGGTGGGCGCGCCCTTGGGCACAGAAGATTTCGGCTTCATCTTCCCCAAGGGCTCGGCTTTCGAGGCGCCGATCAATGCGGCGATTGCCAGCATGAAGGCGGATGGCAGCTTCGATGCGCTGACCAAGAAATGGTTCCTCGACTACAAGATGCAGTAAGTGCGGACAGCGCAGGAGGGAGAGGAGTTTCCCTGGTGGCTGGTGATCCTCGGGGTCACCGGCCTCTGGCTGTTTTACGAGGTCTGGGTCAGCGAGATCTATTCCCAGGTCATGGCGACGCTGATCAAGGGCGTGCAGGTCACGGTCGTGGTGACCTTGGTGGCCTATGGTCTGGCTTGCGTCATGGGGCTGGCTTTGGCGCTGGCCGGGATGAGCAAATACCGCGTGCTGCGCCAGGCCGCCCGGCTTTGGATCGAGGTGGTGCGCGGCGTGCCGATCATGGTGCTTTTGCTTTATGTAGCTTTCGTTTTGTCGCCCGCGCTGGTTTACGCCTGGAACTGGGTCGGGGGATGGTTGGGCGCCGCGCCGGTCAGTTCGCGCGACTTCCCCTTCATCGCCCGGGCGGTGATGGCGTTGACGCTGGCCTATTCCGCCTTTCTGGCCGAGATCTTCCGGGCCGGTCTGCAGGCGGTGGACAAGGGGCAGGTGGAGGCGGCGATGTCGCTGGGCCTGTCGGGCTGGCAAAGGTTTCGCCATGTGGTCTTTCCCCAGGCCTTCCGGATGATCCTGCCGCCCCTGGGCAATGATTTCGTGGCGATGGTGAAGGACAGCTCGCTGGTCTCGATCCTTGGGGTGGCGGATATCACGCAGCTGGGCAAGGTGCAGGCGGCGGGGAACTTTCGCTATTTCGAGACTTACAACATGGTGGCGCTGCTCTACCTTGTGATGACGATCGGGCTTAGCCTGGCCTTGCGGCGGCTGGAGCGGCGGTTGAAGATGAAAGAGAAGTAGCGGGGGCCAGCCCCCGCACCCCCGGGATATTTATGGACCAATGAAAGGCGAAGAGATGAGCAATCCGCTGTTGACCGCATGGGAGACGCCGTTTGGACTGCCGCCTTTCGCGGCGATCAAGGATGAGGATTTCGCCCCGGCCTTCGAGGCGGCCTTGGCCGAGGCGCGGGCGCATGTGGCGGCGATTGCCGGGAATGCCGAGGCGCCTTCGTTTGAGAATGTGATCGAGGCTTTGGAGTTGAGCGAGGAAAGCCTGAGCCGGGTTTGCGGGGTGTTCTACAACCTCGTCGGCGCCGACAGCACCGAGGCGCGCGAGGCCTTGCAGAGCGAGATGGCGCCGAAGCTGTCGGCCTATGCCTCGGAAGTGTCGAACAACCGGGTGTTGTTCGGGCGGATCGAGACGCTGTGGCAGGAGCGCGAGGCTTTGGGCCTGAGCCATGAGCAGATGCGGGTGCTGGAATTGTACCGGCGGATGTTCGTCCGCTCCGGCGCGCAGCTGGAGGGGGAGGCGGCCGCGCGCCTGACCGAGGTCAAATCGCGGCTGGCGGTGCTGGGCACCAAGTTTTCCCAGAACCTGCTGGCGGATGAGCGGGAATGGTTCATGCCCTTGGCCGAGGCCGATCTGGCGGGCCTGCCGGATTTCGTGCTGGCGGCGGCCCGGGCGGCGGGGGAAGAGAAGGGCGCGGGCGGGCCAGTTGTCACGCTGTCGCGGTCGATCATCGTGCCCTTCCTGCAATTCTCGCCCCGGCGCGATCTGCGGCAGAAGGCTTACGAGGCCTGGGGGCTGCGCGGCGCCAATGGCAATGCCACCGACAACCGGGGGGTGGCGGCTGAGACGCTGAAGCTGCGGCAGGAGCGGGCGAATTTGCTCGGTTACAAGAGCTTTGCCGATTACAAGCTGGAGCCGGAGATGGCCAAGACCCCGGCAAGGGTGCGCGACCTTTTGATGCGGGTCTGGGAGCCGGCCAAGCGCAAGGCGCTGGCCGATGCCGAGGTGCTGGAGGCGATGCTGCACGCCGACGGGATTGCCGGGCCGCTGGAGGCCTGGGATTGGCGCTATTATTCGGAGAAGCGGCGCAAGGCGGAACATGATCTGGATGAAGCGATCCTGAAGCCCTATCTGAGCCTTGATGCGATGCTGGGCGCGATGTTCGATTGCGCCAGCCGCCTTTTCGGGCTGGAGTTCAAGCCTTTGGACGTGCCGCTCTACCATCCCGATTGCCGGGCCTGGGAAGTGTCGCGACGCGGCGAGCATATCGCGGTCTTCATCGGGGATTACTTCGCAAGGGGCTCGAAACGCTCGGGCGCCTGGTGTTCGGACATTCGCGGGCAAAGGAAGCTGGGCGGCGATCAGCGCCCCGTCGTGGTCAATGTCTGCAACTTTGCCAAGGGCGATCCCTGCCTTCTGTCCTATGACGATGCGCGCACGCTCTTCCACGAATTCGGCCATGCCCTGCACCAGATGCTGTCCAACGTGACCTATGGCTTCATCTCGGGCACCTCGGTCGCCCGGGACTTCGTCGAACTGCCGAGCCAGCTTTACGAACACTGGATGGAAGTGCCCGAAGTCCTGGAGAAACACGCGCGGCATTATCAGACTGGCGAGCCGATGCCGGCGGATATGCTCAAGCGCCTTCTGGATGCCGGGACCTATGATCAGGGCTTCTCGACGGTGGAGTTCATCTCCTCGGCCATGGTGGATCTGGCGTTTCATGAGGGGGCGGCACCTGCCGACCCGATGCAGAAACAGGCCGAGGTGCTGGAAAGCCTTGGCATGCCGCGGGCGATCCGGATGCGCCATGCCACGCCGCATTTCGCGCATGTCTTCTCTGGCGACGGCTATTCCTCGGGCTATTATTCCTACATGTGGTCGGAAGTGATGGATGCCGATGCTTTCGCGGCCTTCGAGGAGACGGGCGACCCCTTCGACCCCGAGACCGCGGGCAAGCTGGAGAAATTCATCCTCTCGGCCGGCGGGTCGGAAGAGGCGGAGGTGCTTTACACGCGCTTCCGCGGCAAGATGCCGGGGGTGGAGCCTTTGCTGAAGGGCAGGGGGCTTCTGGAAGAGGCCTGAGGCGCCCGCTTGGCGATCATCGCTTGAAACCTTGGGAGGGGTGCGATGGACTATCAGCTTGTCATCGGGCAGATCCTGGCAACGGGGCTTTCGGCGGCGCCGGGCCAGCGGATCACCTATCAGGACCAGGTCGAACTGAGCTATGCCGAGCTGGGCCAGAGGGTCGGGCGGTTGGGTTCGGCCCTGTCGGCACTGGGCCTTGGGCGGGGCTCGGTCGTGGCGGTGATGGATTACGACAGCCACCGCTATCTGGAGTGTTTCTTTGCCGTCCCGATGCTGGGGGCGACCCTGCACACGGTCAATGTGCGCCTCTCGCCCGAGCAGGTGCTTTATACGATCAACCATGCCGAGGATGATGCGATCCTGGTGCATGAGGATTTTCTGCCGCTTCTGCTGCCCTTGGTGCCACGTTTCACCCGCAGGGTGCAGCTGATCCTCTTGACCGACAGGGGGGCGGCGGCGCCCGAGGGTTTTGCCGGGGAATATGAGGCGCTTCTGGCTTCGGGCGATCCGGCGCATGGCTTCCCCGACTTGGAGGAGACGACACGCGCCACCCTCTTCTACACCACGGGGACGACGGGGGATCCCAAGGGCGTGACCTATAGCCATCGGCAGCTGGTCCTGCATACTTTGGGGGTGATCGCCTGCTTTGCCCCGGTGCCGGGGCGGGGCGGGATCAAGCGCGACGATGTCTATATGCCGCTGACGCCGCTGTTTCATGTGCATGGCTGGGGCTTTCCGCTGATCGCCACCATGCTCGGGATGCGGCAGGTCTATCCGGGGCGTTACGAGCCGGGCAAGCTTTTGCAGCTGATCGCGCGGCATGGGGTGAGCTTTTCGCATTGCGTGCCGACCGTGCTGGCGATGGTGCTGAACGCGCCGGGGGCCGAAGCGGTGCCGCTGGCAGGATGGAAGGTGATCGTCGGCGGCTCGGCCCTGCCAGAGGGGCTGGCGCGGGTGGCGCTGGGGCGCGGGATCGATGTGCACACCGGTTATGGCATGTCGGAGACCGGGCCGATCCTGACCGTGGCCGACATGATGGCGACGCAAGACGAGGGCGATACGACCGCGATCCGCACCGCGACGGGCAAGGTGGCGCCCCTGGTGCAGGTGCGGGTGGTGGACCCTCAGATGCGGGATGTGGCCCGGGACGGGGTGGCGACCGGCGAGGTCGTGGCGCGGGCGCCCTGGCTGACCGCGGGCTATCTGCGCGATGCGGCGCGCAGTGACGACCTCTGGCGGGGCGGCTGGATGCACACCGGGGATGTCGGCAACCTCAGCCCCGATGGCACGTTGCGCATCACCGACCGGTTGAAGGATGTGATCAAGTCGGGGGGCGAGTGGATCTCCTCGCTGGAGCTGGAAAGCATCGTCTCGGCCGTGCCGGGGGTGGCCGAGGTGGCGGCGGTCGGCATCCCCGATCCGCAATGGGGCGAGCGGGCGGTGGTTCTGGTGGTGGCCCAGCCGGGGGCCGAGGCGCTGGCGCGTGCGGTGCATGGCGCGGTGGAAGCGGCCATCGCGGGCGGGCGCCTGTCGAAATGGGCCGCGCCGGAGCGGGTGGAGCTGGTGGCGGCGATCCCCAAGACCTCGGTCGGGAAGATCGACAAGAAGGCGATCCGGGCGGGCCTCTTTCCATCGGGCTGAAAGGTCGCAGGTGAGCCGCGGCGCGAAGGGTTGCATCTGCGGCCTGCGCTGGCATGTTGCGGCGGAGGGCTATCAGGGAGATGGGAATGTTTCGCGCATTGGTGATGGAAAAGAACGCCGAGGGTCTGGCAGAGGCGCATCTGCGCGAGCTTGACGACAGCGCCCTGCCGCAGGGCGGCGATGTCACGGTGGCGGTGGAATATTCGACGCTCAATTACAAGGACGGGCTTTGCATGTCGCCGAACGGCGGCGGTCTGGTCAAGGTCTGGCCGCATGTGCCGGGGGTCGATCTGGCGGGCACGGTCGAGGCGAGCTCTGATCCGCGCTACAAGCCCGGTGACCGGGTGCTTCTCGGCGGTTGGCGGGTGGGTGAGATCTGGTGGGGCGGTTTTGCCACGAAGGCGCGGGTCAAGGCCGATTGGCTGGTGCCGATCCCCGAAGGGCTGACGGCGCGGCAGGTCATGGCGGTGGGGACGGCGGGCCTGACCTCGATGCTGGCCGTGATGGCGCTGGAAGAGCATGGGCTGACGCCGCAGATGGGCGAGGTTCTGGTGACTGGCGCGGCCGGCGGGGTCGGATCGACCGCCGTCGCGATCCTCGCGCATCTGGGCTATCATGTGGCCGGCGTGACCGGGCGGCCCGAGACCGAGGCCTATCTGCGCGACCTTGGCGCCACGCGGATCATCCCGCGCGCCGATCTGGCCGAGACCGTCAAGCGCCCGCTGGAGGCCGAGACCTGGGCCGGCTGCATCGACGCCGTCGGCGGGCCGATGCTGGCGCGGGTGCTGGGCCAGATGAAATATGGCGCCTCGGTTGCCGCGGTCGGGCTGGCGGGCGGGGCGGGGCTGCCGGCCTCGGTCATCCCCTTCCTGCTGCGCGGGGTCAATCTGCTAGGCATCGATTCGGTGATGAAACCCTTCGAGGGCCGCAAGCGCGCTTGGGCGCGGATCGTGACCGACATGCCGATGGAGAAGCTGGAGGCCATGGTGGAGATGGCCAGCCTGTCCGACCTGCCGAAGCTGGGGCCAGCGATCCTGAAGGGCGAGGTCAAGGGGCGGGTCGTCGTGGACGTGCGGGCCTGACCGCAAGGCCACGATTTTTCTGCGAAAAATCAGAAGGGGACGATTTTTCGACGAAAAATCGCTTCTCGAATTCTTCGCAGAAGAATTGTGGCCTCAGTCCTTCCAGTCGCCTTCGAAATCCTTCGGGATCAGCAGGTTATGCGCGCCGAAGTTCTTGATGTCACGCTCGCCGCACAGGGCCATCGTGGTGTCGATCTCCTTGGCGATGACCTCCAGCGCCTTGGTGACGCCTTCCTGACCCATGGCGCCGAGGCCATAGATATAGCTCCGCCCGATCATCGTGGCCTTGGCCCCCATGCCCAGGGCCTTCAGCACATCCTGACCCGAACGGATGCCGCCATCCATCCAGACCTCGACCTGATCGCCGACCGCGCGGGCAATCGCCGGCAGCCGGCGGATCGAGGACAAGGCCCCATCCAGCTGCCGCCCGCCATGGTTCGAGACGATCATCGCATCGGCCCCGAAATCGGCGGCGCGGCGGGCATCGTCCTCATCCAGCACGCCCTTCAGGATCAGCTTGCCGCCCCACATGTCGCGGATGCGGGCGATCTTGCCCCAGTCGAGCTGCGGATCGAACTGCTCGGCCGTCCAGGAGCCGAGCGAGGACAGATCCTTCACCCCCTTGGCATGGCCGACGATATTGCCGAAGGAATGCCGCTTGGTCTGCGCCATCCCCGCCGCCCAACGCCATTTGGTGGCGATGTCGAGAATGTTCATCAGCGTCGGCTTCGGCGGGGCGGAGAGGCCGTTCTTCAGGTCCTTGTGCCTTTGGCCGAGGATCTGCAGATCCAGCGTCAGGACCAGGGCCGAACAGCCCGCCTTCTTGGCCCGGTCGAGTGCAGAGCCGACGAAATCCCAGTCCTTCATCACATAGAGCTGGAACCAGAAGGGCGCCCGGGTCGCCGCCGCCACATCCTCGATCGAGCAGATCGACATGGTCGACAGCGTGTAAGGCAGGCCGAAAGCCTTGGCGGCCAGCGCCGCCTTGATCTCGCCATCGGCCGATTGCATGCCGGTGAAACCGACCGGGGCAAGGCAGACCGGCATGGTCACCTTCTGCCCCAGCATGGTGCTGGCGATGGTGCGGTTGGACATATCCACCGCCACCTTCTGGCGCAGCCGCAGCTTGCTGAAATCGCTGACGTTTTCCTTGAAGGTCTGCTCGGTGTAGGACCCGCTTTCGCAATAGTCGAAGAACATTTTCGGCACGCGGGCCTTGTGCAGGCGACGCAGGTCTTCGATCGAGGTGATTACGGGCATGGGGCCTCACGATGGGAATGGCTGGTGCTGACGGCGGACCGGCAGGTCGCAGTCTATCGCCATGCGCGCTGGCATGCCAGTCTGGATGCGCCGTGTCGCCCTGCGCCAGGGTGCCGCAGAAGATGGCCTCAGGATCCTCGCAAGAGGCCCGGTCTCGGTACGGATTTACCAGATTTTACCCGCCGTTTCGTGACAGGATAGGGCCGGGTCTGTATGACAGAGGGGCAGGAACCGCTGGAGCCCGCTGTGCTGGACACCGATACCGGACCCACCTTTCCGACCCTGTCGCAGGAGATGGCGGGCCGCATGGCGAGCTATGGTGTCCCGGTCGAGGTCGACGGCGGGCAGTTTCTCTACCGTTTCGGCGACAAGGATGTCGATGTCTACCTGATCCGCGCGGGCGAGGTCGACATCCTGGAAAGCGATGGCCGTGGCGGTCACCGGCTTGTCACCACCCACCGCGCCAACCAGTTCACCGGAGAGCTGGCCCAGCTCAGCGGCCGCTCGGCGCTGCTTTGCGCGCGGACGGTGGTGCCGACAAGCGCGGTCAGACTTTCCCCCAACCAGTTCCGCCACCTGATCAGCGCCGAGCCCGATATCGGCGAGGTGATCCTGCGCGCGATGATCCTGCGCCGCGCCGATCTGAAGCGGCAGGCGGCGGGCAATACCGTCGTGATCGGCTCGCAGGACAGCCATGACAGCCTGCGCATCCAGCAGTTCCTGACCCGCAACGGCTATCCGCACCGTTTCCTCGATACCGACCGCGATGACGAGGCCTGCGCGGCGCTCAGCGCCTTCCATTTCGGGCCCGAGGCCTTGCCCGCCGTCATCCTCAACGGCGAGACGGTGCTGCGCCAGCCCTCCAACCGCGATCTCGCCGCCGCGATCGGCTTTTCCGAACATGTCATGCCAAGCCATGTCCACGATGTGGCCATCGTCGGGGCAGGGCCGGCCGGGCTGGCGGCGGCGGTCTATGCGGCCTCGGAGGGGCTTGATACCATCGTCATCGAGGCGCTCGGGCCGGGGGGACAGGCGGGCACCAGTTCGCGGATCGAAAACTACCTCGGCTTTCCGACCGGCGTCTCGGGCCAGGAGCTTGCCGATCGCGCCCAGACCCAGGCGCAGAAATTCGGTGCGCGGATGGTGGTGGCCGAGACGGCGGTCTCGCTGGATTGCTCGGGCCTTCCCTACCGGATCGGGCTTCTGGGTGGCGGGGTGATCGCGGCCCGCTCGGTGGTTCTCGCCTGTGGCGCGCGCTACCGGAAACTGCTCCTGCCGGAGCTTGCGCGGTACGAAGGGCGGGGCGTGCATTACGCGGCCACCTCGCTGGAGGGCCGGCTCTGCGGCGGCAGCGATGCGGTCGTGGTGGGGGGCGGCAATTCGGCGGGGCAGGCGGCGATCTTCCTGTCCGGGCTGGCGCGGCATGTGCATCTTGTCGTGCGCAAGGGCGGGCTGAAGGCGACGATGTCGGAATATCTGATCACCCGGATCATGGAATCGCCGCGCATCACCCTGCATCCCTATACCGATATCACCGGGCTTTCCGGTGACGGGGCCCTGACCACGGTGCATTGGCAAAGCCGTGGCGCGCCCGTGACGGCCCATGCGGCGCGCCATCTCTTCCTGATGATCGGCGCCGCGCCCAACACCGACTGGCTGACCGATTGTGTCGCGCTGGATGACAAGGGGTTCGTCACCACGGGTTATGTTCATGCCGATCAAGCGGCGATCTCGCAGTTTTCCACCAGCCTGCCGGGGGTCTTTGCCGTGGGCGATGTCCGGTCGGGTTCGGTCAAGCGCGTGGCCTCCAGCGTGGGCGAGGGTTCTGTCGTCGTCAGCGCGGTGCATGCCTGGCTGGGCAGCCTCGCGGCGCGGAATTAGCCGGTGGCGTCCCGGCCGAAGCTCGGTCGGGCGGATGCAAGGGCTCCAAATCGGAGGGTATGACATGCGGCCAGTCTCCCGGACCTGCCCGATCTGTCCGGGCAAGCCCCGCATCGGCAGGGGGCGCGCATGACCGGGGCCGAGACCTATGCGCGCAAGGCCCGCCTGTTGCGGCCCGTCGATCCGGCGCGCGACCACATTCGCGGCGGCTTGCCCAGTCCGCATGTGATCACCCTTGTCATGTACAGCGACTACCTCTGCCCCTATTGCCGCCAGCTGCGCGTGGTCGTGGCCCGCCTGCGTGGGGTGATGGGAGAGAGGCTGGCCTGCGTCTTTCGCTACTTTCCCAACGAGCGGGCCCATCCCGGCGCCACGCAGATCGCGCTGATGGCCGAGGCTGCGGCGCGGCAGGACAGGTTCTGGGAGATGCACGACTGGCTTTACGCGCAAGAGCCGCCGCTCGATCCGCCCCAGGTGCAGGCGCATCTGCACAAGATCGGCCTTGATCCGGTGCATTTTGCCAGCTGCCTCGCCGATCCCGAGGTTGCGGCGCGGGTCAGTCAGGATCTGGAGGACGGGCGGCGCAATGGCGTGGCCGGGACGCCGGCGCTTTTCATCGACGGGCGGCGCTATGACGGGGCCTGGGATTTTCACTCGATGCTGGAGGCGATCCAGCAGCCCGTCGCCTCGCGGGTCGAGCGCTCTGCCCGGGCCTTTGCAAACCTGCCCGCCTCGGGCGGGATCGCCCTGCTGATCGCGGCGCTGGCAGCGCTTCTGGTCGCCAATTCCCCGCTGGCGCCGCTCTATCTCGCCTTCATCCACGCGCCTTTCGGCATCGGCTCTCCCGGCGATCTCTTGTCGATGTCGGTGGGGGCGTGGTTCTCGGAAGGGCTGCTGGCGGTGTTCTTCCTGCTGGTGGGGCTGGAGATCCGGCGCGAGGTGGCGGTGGGCGATCTGTCGGACCCGAGGGCGGCGGCGTTGCCGGTGCTGGCGGCCTGCGGGGGCGGGCTGGCGCCGGCCTTGATCTATCTTGCCTTGAACAGCGGGCCGGCGCGGGCGGGCTGGTCGGTGCCCACGGCCACCGATGTGGCCTTCACCCTCGGCATCCTCGCCGTGTTGGGCAACCGGGTTCCGGCCGCCTTGCGGGTCTTTGTCGCGGCCCTCGCCGTGGCCGACGATGTGATCTCGGTGCTGACTTTGGCGATCTTCTATCCCAAGGACTTCACCCCCTTGTGGCTGCTTCCGGCGGCGGCTGCGGTGCTGGGGCTGGTCCTGCTGAACCGGGCGCGGGTCTATGCGAGCTGGCCCTACCTTGCCGTCACCGGCGGGCTCTGGCTCTGCCTGCATGGCGCGGGCGTGCATGGGGCACTGGCTGGCGTCTTTCTGGCGGCGCTTCTGCCGACACGGCCGCAGCCCCTGGTGGCGCCGCTGCTCGCCCAGGCGGCCACCGCCCTGGCCGCACTGGAGGAGGAAGAGAGCGCCGTCCGCGCCGGAGGCTCGGATCTGGGCCGGGTCGCCAAAAGCCCGGTCTGGGACTGGGCCAGCCGCAATCTCGCCGCCGCCAGCGACCGGCTGCAATCGCCGGCAGACCGGATCGAACATGCGGTCGCGCCGTGGAGCAGCTATCTGATCCTGCCACTCTTTGCCTTTTCGGCCACCGGGGTCTCGCTCCATCCCGACTTTTCCGCCCCCGGCGTCGGCCGGATCATGCTGGGCATCGTGCTGGGCCTGGCCTTGGGCAAACCGCTTGGCATCCTGGCGGCTTCGGCGCTGGCGATCCGGTTGCGGCTGGGTGTCGGCCCGAGTGGGGTTCCCCTGCGGGCCTTCGTCGGGGCGGCTTGCCTCTGCGGGGTTGGCGATACGATGGCGATGCTGCTGGCCGATCAGGCCTTTGCGGACGAGACCTCGGTCGCCATCGCAAAGATCGCGGTACTGATCGGATCGGTCCTGGCCGCGGCGTTGGGGGCCGCGGTCATCGCCACGGGACGCCCCGTCACAGAGGCGGGCAAGGCCGGGTGAGACTTTCGGGCAGGGGCCCGGTCCGGCAGCCCGGCGCGGTCCTTTACCACACGCTACCCCGATTTACGCCGGGCTTGGCTAGGCTGAAGGCAGGGCGCGAATCCTTGCGACCTGCCGCGTTACCTCGCGCGGCGCGACGTGAACCGCTGCGACTTCGGGGGAGGGCAAAGGAGGGGCCGAGGCGATGTCCTTGCGGCAGACCAGCCGCAGCGGATGCCACGCCAGTGCCATCCCCCGCCTGTCCGGACCACCACGACCGCGGACCCGCGCGAGGCGCCCGCGGCCCTTCTTTCTGCAACGCGATGACGATAGGAGTTCGGCAATGGCCAAGAAATACACCGGGCGCTGTGCCTGCGGCGCGGTGACCTTCGAATTCGACAGGGACCCGGATTTCATCGCGGTCTGCCACTGTCTGGACTGCAAGAAGGCCTCGGGCGGTGAGGCCGCCACCTGGTTCGGCGTGCCGGAGGACGATTTCTCGCTGCTGAGTGGCACGACGCACAGCTTTCATTACATCGCGGATTCCGGCAAAGGGCTTGACCGCAACTTCTGCCCGACCTGTGCGTCGCGGCTTTACACCAGCAACCTCGAAAGTTTTCCCGGCCTGGTCTTTGTCCAGATCGGCAGCCTTGACCGGCCGGCGCTGATCGCCCCGAAGCTGGAAATGTACGTCAAGCGGCGGCTGCCCTGGGTCACCCCGCTCGACCTGCCGCAGTTCGAGGCGATGCCGTCCTGACGCAGCAAATCGGCTGCTTGCGGCACCGGCATGCACCCCCTTTGACCCTGGAGTTTCCCATGACCCAACATGTCCTTTTCATCGCAACCAATGCCGCCGTGATCGGCCCGCAAAATCGCAAGACCGGCTTCTTCTTTGCCGAGATCGCGCATCCTTACGAGGTGCTGAACGGCGCCGGCATCGCGGTGGAATTTGCCTCTCCCGCCGGGGGCTGGGTGCCCTATGACGCCTATGACGAAAGCGATCCCGCCCAGAAGGCCTTTTTTGAGAGCAAGGCCTTCCGCCGCCTGAACCGCAGCCGCAAACTGTCGGAGGTCGATGCCGCCGATTATGATGCGATCCTGCTGCCCGGCGGGCTGGGGCCGATGGTCGACATCCAGCACCATCCCGATGTGCAACGCGCCGTGGTGCGGGCCTGGACCACGGGCAAGCTGGTCAGCGCGGTCTGCCACGGGCCCTGCGGACTGCTCGGGGTCGATCTGGGCGATGGCCAGCCCTTCGTGCAGGGCAAGAAGCTCACCTCCTTCTCGAAGAAGGAGGAATTCGACTATGCGCGTGCCGATGTGCCCTATGAGCTTGAAGATGCGCTGCGGGCAGAGGGTGCGGCCTATTCCTCCACCACCAACTGGCAGCCGCATGTCGTGGTGGATGGCCGGCTGATCACCGGGCAGAACCCCGCTTCGGCGGGGCCGCTGGCCGAGGCGCTCTTGTCTGCCCTGACCGCAGCGAAGGCGGCGGACTGACCCTCTCTCCTGACACCTCGAACCGGAGCCTGCCATGCCGACACCGACCGTCAAGCTGACCGCCATCCTGACCGCCCTGCCCGGCAAGGCGGCAGAGCTTGAGGACCTGCTTGTGAACATGGCGCCCGACTGCCGGGCAGAGCCGGGCAATCTGCGCTGGGATGTCTGGCGGGATCAGGCCATCCCCGACCGCTATGTTCTGGACGAGCTTTACCGCGATGCCGCGGCGGTGGAGGCGCACCGTGCCTCGCCGCATTACCGGGCCTATCTGGCGCGGGTCCCGACGCTGGCCGAACGCGCGGCCTATCTGCTGCAGGCGGTTTCCGTCGCCTGACCGCGCGCAGGGCCAACGGGGTTAAAGAGCAACCCGGTTTTCGGAGAAGCGCTTGTAGACGCTGCGGATTTCGCTGCGAAAGCTGCGGATCAACGGGTTGAGGCCCTGCGCCCGCACCCCGACCAACGGCGAGACGAGGCAGATGATGCGTTCGATTTCGGGCTCGGTGACCATCGCACTTTGCATGACCGACAGGTCCACCGCGAAATGCGGCAAGAGTGCGCAGGCAAGGCCTGCCGCAACCAGCTGGTTGATCGCGGTCAGGCTGTCGGCCTCGACCACGACATTCAGTTTCACGCCCTGTTCGGAGGCCATGTTGTCCAGCTCGCGCCGGGTCGAGTGATTGCGGCTTTGCACCACCAGCGGGTACTTCCCGAGGTCGGAAAACTTCACCGTCGCCGGCAATTTCTCGGCCCCCTTGGCGGTGACAATATGCAGATTGTGGGTCAGCACCGGCTCGGGGTTGAAGCGTTTGAGGGCGGAACTGTTGTTGGTCACCGCAAGGTCAAGCCGGCCATCGTTCAGCCATTCGGCCAGATGCCCGCTGGAGCCCTCGGCGATCTGCATCTGGGTGCCCGGAAAATCCTCGCGCAGCTTGGCCATCAGGGGCACGGTGAGCAGGCGCGCGGTGGAGGGCATCATGCCGACGGTGATCTTGCGGGCCGCGGCCCCGCGCAGCGTCTCGATATCCGAGCGCAGGTCGTTGAGCGTGTCCGAGACGGTCCGCGCCGCGGCGAGCACGACCTTGCCGTCTTCGGTCAGGGTGACGCCGCGCCCGTCACGGTGAAAGATCGGCACGCCCAGTTCGGCCTCCATCTCGCGGATCGCCCGGCTCAGCGCCGACTGGGTGACGCCCAGCACGACGGCGGCATTCGACAGGCTGCCGTGTTCGGCAATGCGGATGAGATATTGGCATGTCGCTAGATTCATGAACCGTCCCCCGGTCGCGCTGTGATGTGATCCCCGGCCAAGCCTTCGACTATAGCACCGAAATCCGGCCGGGGATCACCTCCGATTTCCGATCCTGTGCGGTGGTGGAGCGGACGAAAGGCCTAACCCTCGATCCCGATCCTTTCGCGCAGGCTGAGCCACCAGCCATAGCTCGGCGGCCATAGGTTCCAGTCCGGATCGGCCTGCAATTGCTGGGCGGCGTGCAGGCCCCAGTTCGGATCGGTCAGAAACTCGCGCCCAACGGCGATCAAGTCGGCCTGCCCGCCCTGCAGGATCGCCTCGGCCTGCGGCCCGTCGAGAATGACGCCGACGGCCATGGTCGGTATCCCCGCCTCCTTGCGGATCTGTTCGGCATAGGGCACCTGGTGGCCGCGCTTCAGCTTCTTGCGCTGCTTGGCGTAATCCATCAGCGAGTTCTCGGCGCGGATGCCGCCGGACGAACAGTCGATCGCGTCGATGCCGCGCCTGGCCAGCTCTTTCGCCAGCACCACGCTGTCTTCGATCGTCCAGCCATCGACGCGGGTGTCGAGATCCTGGCGCCAGTCGACGCAGGAGATGCGGAACAGGATCGGCTTGCTGGCGGGCCAGGCGGCACGCAGCGCCTCGGCGATTTCCAGGACGAGGCGCATCCTGCCCTGAAGATCGCCGCCATAGGCGTCGGTGCGGGTATTGGCCACCGGAGAGAGGAAGGCATGCAGCAGATAGCCATGCGCGGCATGCACGTCGATCACGTCGAACCCCGCGGCATCGCAGCGGCGTGCCGCATCGGCATAGGACTGGATCAGGGTCTTGATCTCCTCCACCGTCAGGCCGCGCGGCTGGTGCCAGGTGTCGAGGGTCTTGCCGTCGCAAGAGCTGACCGGCTGCCAGGCGGGTTCGCCCAGCGCGGCCTCCTTCGCGCCCAGCGGGCCCAGACCCTCCCAGGGGCGCTGGCGGGCCGATTTGGGGCCGGCATGGTGCAGCTGCGCTGCGGCCAGGGTGTCATTGGCGTGCAGGAAATCCACCAGCCGGGCGAGGGGGGCGATGTGGTCATCGCTCCAGATCCCGCAATCGCCATAGGTGTTGCGGCCGATCGGATCGACGATCAGCCCCTCGGTCATCACGGTGCCCGCGCCGCCGATGGCAAAGCGGGCGAGGTGCTGGAAGTGCCAGTCGGTGAATTTCCCGTCGGGTGCCGTCTTGTACATCTGCATCGGCGACAGGACGATGCGGTTGGGAAAGGTGACCCCGCGCAGCGTGAAGGGGCTGAAGAGCTTGAAGGCGCTTGCGGGGATCGCCTTGGTGGCAAGGGTGGCATTCATGGCTTTTTCCTTCCTTCAGGACTATTCGGCCGCCTGGCACAGGCAGAGTTGCTCGCGTTTGGGCAGATCGGGAAAGGCGCGTGTGACGGCGTCATAGGCCGCATGGACCGCGGTCACATCGTTCGGGTCGGCGGCTTCCGTCTCGCCCACCGCTGCGAAGATGCGGTGTTTCACGAAATAGCGCCACGAGACCGGCAGGCCGGCGAGGATGCAGGTCAGCGCGTCATAGCGCGCCGGGGTCCAGACCTTTTCGTAAGCCTGGCGAAACGGGCCATGGCCAAATTCCGCGGGCCGTGCGGCGCGGCCCATCGCGGCCCGGGTTTGCGCGGTCGATTGCAGATCGACGTTGCCATCCGCGCCGATCACCACCCCATAATCGCTGAGGGCGCGGGCGGTGGACACAAAGCCCCGCCGCACATCGAACAGGACCTTGTCGAGCGGGCGCTTCAGCGGGTTGCCATAGCCGCCGGCGCCCGGCCCCTGGATCAGGATCACGTCGCCCGGCTCGCAAGGCACGATGTCGGTCGAGCCGAGTTCCACCGCGTCCGGGGTGCCCGGGTTCTTGGCAAAGCGCGAGGGCGCGCCCGCGCCGCCGCCGCGCAGGCCCCAGGCGGTGAAATGGCTGCGGTCGCGGTTGCGCGCCGTCACCATTGACTGCGGGGCGAAGAGCTGAAACTCCATCTCCAGCGCCAGACCGCCGCGATAGCGCCCCGGGCCGCCGGAATCCGGCACCAGACCGTAGCGGTGGATCGCCACCGGCACCTCGGCCTCGTTGATCTCGACCGGGGTGTTCTTCAGGAAGGACAGGTTGGCGCCGCAGCCTTCCACCCCATCCGCACGCGGGCCGCCGCCCGCCCCGCCGCCCACAGGCCCGATCGAGGCCATGACCATCCGCCCATCCCGGGTCGAGGTCTTGACGTTCATCAGCGACAGGCCATTGCCGGGCGAGGCCGGCATCTGGTCGGGCACCACGCGGCAGAAGGCGCCGATGACGGCGGTCTGGGCGAGGTTGCACATCAGGCTGCGCATCCCGACCGCCGCCGGGCTGGTGGCATTGACCACCGTGCCCTCGGGCAGGATCGCCCGCACCGGCCGCACGAGGCCGGAATTCAAAAGGATCGTCGGGTCCAGCGTGTAAAGCGCATACATCACCCCCACCATGACCAGCGCGTGGCGCTCATTTCCCCCGGTCGGCATGTTCAGCGAGGAGACAAGCTGCGGGTCCGATCCGGTGAAATCGACCTCCAGACTGTCGCCCTTGATGCGCAGCGTCACGGCCATGCGGACCGGGTAGCCGCCGGCCTGATCCTCGTCGGCGTAATCGGCGAAGAAATACTCGCCATCCGGCAGGTCGGCGATGACGCGGCGGGCCTGCGCCTCGGAATAATCCAGAAGCTGGCCAAGCCCGGCGCGGAAGCTGTCCTTGCCGAAGCGGCGGATGATCTCGTGCACCTTGGCCTCGCCGACATTGACGCAGGCGATCTGGGCGTTGAGGTCGCCCCAGTTCTGTTCGGGCAGGCGGACGTTGGTCCTGATGATGTCGATCAGGTCCTGGTTCATCTTGCCGTCGCGCATCAGCCGCATCGGCGGGATGCGCAGGCCCTCCTGATGCACCTCGGTCAATGACCGCGACAGCGAGGCCGGCACCGCGCCGCCCACATCGGTGTTGTGGATGTGATTGCCGACGAAGCACATCAGCTCCCCCTCCCAGAACACCGGTTTCCACATGTGCAGATCGGGGGCATGGGTGGCGACAAAGCCGGAATAGGGGTCGGAGCAGACGCAGATATCGCCCTCGCGGTAGTCGAACCGGTTCAGGACACCGCTGTAGTCCAGCCCGGTGTACCAGGTCGCGCCGAAGGTGCGCGGCGAGGCGACGGTGAGGCCGTCGAGGCTCAGCACCTGGCAGGAGAAATCCTCGGTCTCCTTCACGAAGGTGGAATGGGCGGTGCGCATCAGGGTCCAGCCCATGCTTTCGGCCGCGGCGGCGCAGTAGTTGGCCAGGACCCGAAGGGACGTTGCAGTGTCGATGGTCATGCTTCCACCTGTTCGGAAATGCGAAGATTGGAGAAGGCGTCGATCACCGCCGAAAAGCCCGGCAGCACGACGGTGGTGGTATCGGCCTGGGCGATGATCGCCGGACCCGTCAGACTTTGCCCCGGCTTCAGCGAGGCGCGCTGGTAAAGGTCGACGGGCGTCCAGCCGCCGTTGAGATAGACCTCGACCTGACGCTCGGGCAGGGCCGCGCCCGGGGTCAACGGGTATTTCGGGAACTCCGGCTTGTCGGTCTTGCCGATGATGACGAGGCGCAGGCTGATCATCTGGATCGCGGCGCTGGCATCGGCATGGCCATAGACGCGGGCATGTTCGGCATGAAAGGCCGCCGCCAGCGCCCCGACATCGCCGCTTTCAAGCGCGGCCGGATCGAAGGTTGTGTCGATCTCGAAACTTTGGCCGCGATAGCGCATCTCTGCCGAATAGGTGAAGCTGTAGGCGCCCTTGTGGCCCTGATCCTCCAGCAGCCATTTTTCCGCCGCCTGACGCAGGGCGGCAAATTCGGCGCGGATCATCGGAAGCCTTGCGGGTTCCAGATCGGCATAGACCGTCTTGATGAAGTCGTTCTTGATGTCGGCGATCAGCCCGCCCATCGCCGAAAGCACGCCGGGCGTCGGCGGCACCACGACCTCTTTCGCGCGGATTTCCCGCGCCAGATGGCAGGCGTTCATCGGGCCCGCACCCCCGAAGGCCAGAAGCGAGAATTCGCGCGGGTCGATGCCGAAGCGCGAGACGAGGGCGGAGACATCGGTATACATGCCCGAAATCGCGATATCGATGATGGCTTCCGCCGTATGTTCGACGCTGCGGCCAAGCCTCGTGGCCAGTTTGCCAACCGCCTCGATCGCCTTCTGGCGGTCGACGGTGACCGAGTTATAGCCCAGATCGCCATGGCCGATCAGGTTCAGGGCGACGAAGGCATCGGTGATCGTGGCCTCGGTCCCGCCGCGGCCATAGCAGGCCGGGCCGGGGCGCGAGCCGGCGCTGTCGGGGCCGACGCGCAGCACGTTCTGGCCATCGACCCAGGCGATCGAGCCGCCGCCCTCGCCGATCGAGGCGACCGAGACCGAGGGAATGAAGATCTGGAAATCGCCGATCTGCTCGCCCACGCCATATTGCGGCTGGCCGTCGATGATGATGGCCACATCCGCCGAGGTGCCGCCGATGTCGAGGCTCATGCATTTGTCGATGCCGGCGATCTCGGCGACATAGGCCGCACCGATCACCCCCGCGGCAGTGCCTGACAGGATCATCTGGACGCATTCCGACTTGCCCTGTTCGGCCGTCATGATGCCGCCGTTGGACTTGGTCAGATGCGGCTCGGCACGCACGTCGATGGATTTGAGGGCTTCCTGCAGGGCGGCCAGGTAATGCGAGACGCGCGGCTGGACATAGCCGCCGATCACCGAGGTGATGGTGCGTTCATATTCGCGGATGATCGGCCAGGTCGCGGAGGAGCGGAACACCGGCAGGCCGGGGGCCTCGGCCCGGACGATCGCCTCGGCACGGCTTTCATGGTCGGGGTTGCGATAGGCATGCAGGAAGGAGATCACGATCCCCTCGGCCTCGGCAGCCCGCGCCGCCCGGACCGCGGCGATCAGCGCCGCCTCGTCCAGCGGCGCCCGCTCGGTCCCGTCGAAGTTGAGCCTGCCGGGGATGCCCCAGACCATGTCGCGGCTGATCAGCGGCTCGGGGCGGCGCGACAAGAGGTTGTACATGTCCGGGATCTTCAGGCGGGCGATTTCCAGCACATCGCCGAACCCTTCCGTGGTGAAAAGCGCAAGCTTCAGGCCGCGGCGCTGGATCACCGTGTTGATGCCCACCGTCGTGCCGTGGGTGAAATAGCCGATCTGATCCGGCGTGATGCCGTAGCGGTCCTTTGCTGCGGCCAGACCGTCGATGACTTCATTGCCGGGCCTGTCGGGGCGGGAGAAAACCTTGAGCGATTTCAATGTTTTGGTTTCTTCGTCGAACAGGGCGAAGTCCGTGAAGGATCCGCCGATGTCGACACCGACTCGGTATGCCATGTTGCGATCTCCGCAATATTCAGGGGATGGGGCAGGAGGAGGCGGCCGGACGCAGGAGGGAGCGGCGTCCGGACCGTCAGGCGTTCAACGACCGATCTGCTTGTTCCAGGCTTCGATCCAGGCGTCGCGCACGTCATTGATCTCGCGGTAGGGCGGGATCACGAGGTCTTCGTATTTGGTGATCAGGGGTGCGGCCTCCGGCTCGAACTCGGCCTTGAGGTTGGCGACACCGTAGCGGGTCTTGCTGGCAAAGCAGCCTTGCCCCGCGGGCGACAGCGCGATGTCGACGAATTTCCAGCCAAGCTCGGTGCTGCCCTTGGTCTTCTGGATCCAGGTCAGGGCCGCGGGGCCGCCGGGCTTGGGGGTGACAAATTTGAACTCGGGATGGTTGCCCTCCTTGATGAAGCCCCAGGAGCGGCCGTCCCAATACATGGCGGCATCCACCTCGCCCGAGGCGAGCGCGTTCAGGACCTGGTTCGGATCGCTCCAGAAATCGAGCTGGCCGGAGGCCATGATCTTCTTGATCCGGTCAAGGCCGGGCTGGGCGTTGCTGGCATCGCCGCCGCTGAGCGTGGTGACGTTCCACAGGTTCGCGCTCAGCGTGCTGGGATAGCTGATGCCGGGAATCGTCGCGGTGAAATCGCCGTTCTCGGCCCCGTTCAGGAAATCATCCCAGGTCACGATCGGCGTGGTGATGGTCTTGGCGTTGTAGATGACCCCCATCGCGCCATAGTCGAAAACCACGCCATAGCCTTCGCCGAACTTCACGAAATCCGGGTTCAGATCCGGCAGCTGCGGGACATTCTCGGCGGTGAAAGGATCGGCGAGGCCCTTGGCGATCATCTCATAGGCCTGTTCGGTCGGCAGGAACAGAACGTCGAGCGGCGGGCTCGTCGGGTTCGCCGCGATCTGGTTCAGCCATTGCACCGGAGAGCCGAGCACGACCTCGACCGTCTTGCCGGTTTCCTTTTCAAACGGCTCGATCACGCAGGTCCGCAGGGACTTCTCCCACAGACCGCCGAAAGCACCCACGGTCAGATCGGCACCGAAGGCCGATTGCGCCAGGGCAACACTTCCCAATAGGACCGCCAATGGCGGCCCGATCCATTTGTGCGACATCTCGGTACGCTCCCATTCTTATATTTTGATTGTCGAAAGGATCTCGCCAGCCGGTCGTCCGGCGAGTCCATGAAAGGCTACGTTCCGTTATAGCATAATGCTACGCATAACTGGTTTCACTTGCCGCAGGCCCCCCCGAGGGTGAGGCTTGGCCATAGAGACGCCATTGCGGCGCAGATCCCTCCAGCATGAAGGCTCAATCCACGATGGGAGACGGCGGTATTCTCGATCTGGCTGATCTCGGGGGAATTGCCTTTGGCGTGACGCGGCACGGCGCAGGGAATGGCTGCCGCGCCGCAAGGGCGACGATCGTTATGATGAAATTTCACGGTTCAATGAACCGCCGCTTGGGGTGACGCAGGAATGGCAGACCTTCCCTTTGACCGCAGACGCGACGGGCAGACCCCGCAAGACATCCCGCCGGAAGAGGGGGGCGGTCCGCAACGGCCGCTTGGCGACGTGATTCGCGCCCTGCGCAAGGAAAAGGGGCTGTCGCTGAAGCAAGTCTCTGAAAGATCGGGTGTTTCGGTCGGGATGCTCAGCCAGACCGAACGCAATGTCTCCAGCCCTTCGGTGCGCGTCCTTTCGGCGATCCGCGAGGCCCTGAACGTGCCCCTGAGCGCCCTCTTCGAGCCGATCAGCCCGCGCGGCGAGGACCCGGATTTCGTGCGCCGGGCCGAAGGGCGGCCGATCCTGGAACTGGGGCATCTGAGCAAGGAACTCTTGTCCTCGCGCTCGGCCCATAATCTGCAGCTGATGATCCTTCATATCGGTCCGGGGGGATCTTCGGGCGAACAGCCGCTGGTTTATCCGGCAGAGAAGGGCGGGATGATCCTGAAAGGCGAGATCCTGCTGCGCGTCGGCACCAGAGAGGCCCATCTCTTGCCCGGCGACGGGTTTTCCATCGGGCCTTCCGTGCCACACAGTTTTCGTCACACCGGCAAGGACCCGGCCGCGGTCTTCTGGATCATCGGGCCGGTGTCTCTTGATCAACAACTTTAGCGAAGCCCTGGGGTAATCGACATGACTATATCTGTGCCGCTCAACCTTAAGAACATCAGCAAGCGTTATGGAATGGCCCGCGCCCTCAAGCCGACCTCGCTGCAGGTCGAAGGCGGAGAGATGCTGGCATTGCTCGGCCCCTCGGGCTGCGGCAAGACCACCACGCTGCGCATCATCGCGGGGTTCACCACGCCCACCACCGGCCATGTCCTGATCGGCGGCGTGGATGTGACCGAGCTTCCGCCCAACAAGCGGGGCCTGGGGATGGTGTTCCAGAATTACAGCCTGTTTCCCCACATGACCGTGGGCCAGAATGTCGCCTATGGCCTGCAGATGCGCGGCGTCGGGGCTTCCGAGCGGGCGGCCAAGGTGCGGGCCATGCTCGACCTCGTGCGCCTGTCCAACTACGAGGACCGCGCGATCCACCAGATGTCGGGCGGCCAGCAGCAACGCGTCGCACTGGCCCGCTCGCTGGTCACCGACCCGAAGATCCTGCTGCTGGACGAACCGCTCGGGGCGCTGGATCGCAACCTGCGCGAAAGCATGCAGTTCGAACTGCGCGAGATCCAGCGCCGGCTGGGCATCACCTCGATCATCGTGACGCATGACCAGGAAGAGGCCCTGACCATGTCAGACCGGATCGCCGTGATGCGCGAGGGCGAGATCGTGCAGGTCGGCACCCCGCTGGAGATCTACGAGCGGCCGCAGTCGCAGTTCGTGTCGGAATTTCTCGGCACCGCCAATATCTTCGACGGCACGCTGACCGGACCGGCGGAGGGCGGGATGTGGAATGTCCGGCTGTCCCTGCCCGAAGGCCCGCAGGTCCGGGTGGCCGCGGCCGAGGGCCATGCCGGCGGCAAGCCGATCCGCGTCGCCGTCCGCCCCGAGCGCCTGTCGATCCGGGCCGAGGCGCAAGACCTGCGCGCCAAGGTCCGCGGCATCGTGTTTCGCGGCAGCTATTATGCCTATGAGCTGGACCTGCCGGGGGCACAGCGGCCGATCTATGTCTACAGCAACGAGCGCACGGCGGCGGATGCCGATGGCATGATCGGCCTCGGCTGGCCGGACAGCTATGCCATCGTGCTGAACGAAGCGGGGGCAGCATGAGCCAGCCCGTCTCTCTTGACCTGCCACGCGCCGAACCGGCGCAAAGCACGGCGCGCGCCGATCGGACCTTCCGCATCGCCTCCAGCGCCTGGGCCCTGCCGGCGCTGATCTTTCTGACGGTCTTCTTCCTCTTCCCCCTCGCCGCCAATGTGCTGCGCAGTTTTCCCGAGGATGACCCCCTGGGCTTCTACCGGGCGCTCTTCACCGATCCCTTCTATCTGGGCGTCGTCTGGCAGACCGTGAAAGTCTCGGCCATCACGACCCTGGTCTGCCTGGTGATGGGCTATCCCGTGTCCTTCTTCATGGTCCGCTATGCCGGCAGATGGAATGCGCTGATCGTCTTTTTGCTGATCGCGCCGCTCTTGACCTCGATCATCATGCGCACCTTTGGCTGGACGGTGCTGTTTGCCCGGCGCGGGCTGGTGAACTCGGTGCTTCTGGACCTCGGACTGCTGGAGAAGCCGGTCAACATGGTGAACTCGGAACTGATGGTCTATGTCGGCCTGATTCATGTTCTGGCCCCGTTCATGGTCTTGTCGATCACCTCGGTCCTGCAGGGCGTGAACCGCAATCTGGAGGAATCGGCGCAGATCCTTGGCGCGTCGCGGCTGAGGACGTTCCTCACCATCACGCTGCCGCTCAGCGTGGACGGGATCGCGACCGGGTGCATTCTGGTCTTCGTCCTGACCAATGGCAGCTTCCTGACGATGCTGCTTCTGGGCGGCGGCAAGGTCACCACGCTGTCGCTTCTGATATTCCAGCAATTCACCCTGACCCAGAACATCGGTTTTGCGGCGGCGATGGGAAATGTCCTGCTGCTGTTCGCCCTGATCGGCATGTTCATCCAGCTGAAATATCTGCGCAGAAAGGGAACACGATGAACGAGATTTCCGACAGCGCCGCTCTGATCGAGCGGCGCGAGGCCTGGCTTGACTGGGGCACCGGCCTGCTGGCGCTTTATGTGATCCTTTTCTTCGGCTTTCTCCTGCTGCCGATCGTCATCGTGGTCGTCGTGTCCTTTTCGGCCTCGAGCTACATTGCCTTCCCGATCGAGGGTTACGGTCTGCAATGGTATCACCAGATCATCACCTACAAGCCCTTCCTGCAGTCGCTGGGCGTCAGCGTCGAAATCGCGCTGCTGTCGGCGGTGATCGGGGCGGCGGTCGGGGTGCCGGCGGCGATCTGGGCGGTGCGCGACAACAGCGCGCTGGCGCGGGTCTTCACCAATCTCATGCTCGCGCCGATTTCGGTGCCGGCCATCCTGCTGGGCTTTTCGCTGCTCTACATGCTGTCGGCGATGAGCCTCGGGGTCTCTTTCCTGTCGCTGCTGATCACCCATACCGTCGTCTCGGTGCCCTATATCTCGCGCACGGTCCTGGCGGTCTACCGCTCGGTCCCGATCGATTATGAAGAGGCCGCCTCGGTGCTGGGCGCCTCGCGCTGGCGAGTCTTCGTCGATGTCATCCTGCCGCTGATCAAGCCGGGCATCTTTGCCGGGGCGCTGTTCTCGGTCCTGATCTCGCTGGACAATCTGCCCCTGTCCTTCTTCTTCGGCGGGGCCGAGACCAGCACCCTGCCGGTGGTGATGCTGAGCTACATGCAGAACCAGTTCGACCCCTCGATCGCCGCGATTGCGACGGTGCAGATGCTGATCGCGATCTTTGCCCTGGTCGTGGTCAACAAGCTTTACGGCATCGAGAAACTGACAGCCGCCTGATCCGCGCGAAGGAGCCGATCCCATGGAAAGAACCGCTGCTGGGCATGACTTGCCCTATTGGTGGCTGCATGCCGCACCCGAGGCGGAAACGCCGCCGCCGCTGCCCACAAGGAGCGATGTCGCGATCATCGGCGCGGGCTATGCCGGGCTTGCGGCGGCCATCACCCTGGCACGGGCGGGCCGTTCGGTCACCGTGCTGGACAGGGCGGCCCCGGGTGAGGGCGCCTCGACCCGCAATGGCGGCATCACCAGCGGCAATTTGCGGCTGAGCCACGCCGACCTCGCCCGCCGCTTCGGCCAAAGCCGGGCCGATGCCGTCCTGATCGAGGCGAAAGCCGCGCGCGAGGATCTCTACGCCTTCATCGCCCGGGAAAACATCGCCTGCGATCTGCAGATGACCGGGCGCTTCGCCGGGGCGCTGAGCAAGGGCCAATACGAGGCGCTGGCCCGCGAATGCGACCATCTGACCCGGACCCTGGGCATCGAGGCCTATGCCGTGCCGGAGGCCGAGACGCGTTCCCATGTCGGGACCGATGTCTACCGCGGCGGCAGCGTCCGGATGGATGTCGGCGGGCTTCATCCCGCCAAGCTGCACCGCGCCATGCTGGATCTGGCACGGGCCGCCGGCGCCACCGTGATCGGGCAGACCACGGTACGCGGGGTGAGCGGCGGGGCAGGGGCCTTCACCCTGCGCACCGACCGCGGCGCCTTGCAGGCCCGGCAGGTCATCAGCGCGACCAATGGCTATGTCGACCCGCTCGACCCCTGGCTGCAACGGCGCATCGTTCCGGTGCGCAGCCGGATCATCGTGACCGAAGCCCTGCCGCCCGGGATGATGGACCTTATCCTGCCCAGGCGCATGATGGTCTCGGACAAGCGGCAGCTGACCTATTACTACCGGCCGACGCCCGATGGCACCCGGCTCTTGTTCGGCGGGCGCGACGGGACCTTTTCGGGCGATGCCGCCTGGCCGACCGAACATCTGCGCCGGGAAATGGTCCGGATCTTTCCGCAGCTGAAGGGGATCGGTATTGCTCACAGCTGGTTCGGCAATGTGGCGATGAACCGCGACATGCTGCCACGCATCTTCGAACACGAGGGCATCCACTATGCCACCGGCTGCTGCGGGTCGGGGATCGTCTGGATGCGCTGGGCGGGGCAGAAGGTGGCGGAGAAGATCCTCGGGAAGGGGACCGGATCGGCGTTCGATTTCGCCCCGCCCAAGGGCATTCCCTTCTTCCGCGGCAAGGCCTGGTTCATGCCCGCGGTCTTCGCCGCCAAGAAGCTGCAGGACCGGTTTTCCATGATTTGACGGAATTTAACCCTATCTCACGCCGCAAACTGGCATGATTTCACAGCTTGCGGCCAATGTTGCGGCGGGTGTTGCGGCCGGTGTCGCGCCCGGCGCGAGGCCGCGTGCCATGGCGCGCTTCACAGGAGACGGGGATGCTGGAGATCGTTCAAGCCTTTGACCGCAGCCCGATCCGCGCGCTGGCAGAAGACGACGCCGCGGCGCTGGAGGCGAAATTCGTCACCGCCAAGCGGCTGTTCGACGCAAGAAAAGATGCGTTGGAACCCCATGAGCGGATGGCGATCCTGCGCCGGGTTGCCGCCCTGCTGCAGGCCCGGCGGACGGATTTCGCCCTGATGATCGCGCGGGAGGGCGGCAAGCCCCTTGCCGATGCCCTGGTCGAGGTGGACCGCGCCGTGGACGGTGTGGGCACGGCGGCGGATTGCCTGCGCAGCCGGGCCGGGCGGGAGATTCCGATGGGCCTGACCGCCTCCAGCGTGCATCGGCGGGCCTGGACGATCCCGGAGCCGATCGGCGTGGTGGCCGCCATTTCGGCCTTCAACCACCCGCTCAACCTTGTCGTGCATCAGATCGCCCCGGCCATCGCCGCCGGCTGCCCGGTGATCATCAAACCTTCCGAGGCCACCCCGCTCAGCTGTCTGGCCTTCGTCGAACTGGTGCGGGACGCCGGCATGCCGGAGGGCTGGGTCCAGACGCTGATCACGGCGGACCGGGCGCTGGCCGAGGCGCTGGCCACCGATGCGCGGGTGGGCTTTCTCAGCTTCATCGGCTCGGCCAGGGTCGGATGGTCCTTGCGCGCGAAACTGGCCCCGGGCGCGCGCTGTGCCCTGGAACATGGCGGGGCCGCGCCGGTGATCATCGACCGCAGTGCCGATCTTGACCGCGTGATCCCGTCGGTCGTGAAGGGGGGCTATTACCATGCGGGGCAGGTCTGCGTCTCGGTCCAGCGGATCTATGTGCAGGCCGACCTCGCCGCCGCATTCGTCGAGCGTTTTGCCGCCCGAGTGGCGGGGCTGAAGGTGGGCGATCCGACCCTGCCCGACACCGAGGTCGGCCCGCTGATCCGACCAGCTGAAACCTTGCGCGTCAGCCAATGGATCGAAGCCGCCGTTCAGGGCGGGGCGCGCTGCCTTGGGGGCGGGCGGCTCAATGACACCACGCTGATCCCGGCGATCCTGCTCGACCCGTCCCGGGAAGCCCGGATTTCGACGCAGGAGGTGTTCGGCCCGGTCACCTGCGTCTATCCCTTCACCACGCTCGATGCAGCCATTGCCGAGGCGAACAGCCTGCCCATGGCCTTCCAGTCCAGCATCTTCACCCGCGACCTTGGCACGGCGCTGGAGGCGGCAGAGCGTCTGGATGCCTCGGCGGTGATGATCAACGATCACACGGCCTTCCGGACCGACTGGATGCCCTTCGCCGGGCGGCACCAATCGGGCTATGGCGTCGGCGGCATTCCCGACACGATCCGCGAGATGACGGCGGAAAAGATGATTGTTTTCAACACATGAGCCGGGACGCGGCACGTCGCGGCACCGATGGAAACCGGCTTGGCGGCACGATCCTGCCCCGGCCATGCGACACCCAGCAAGGAAAGTGTGACAGATGGAACCCTCCCCTTTGCCTGCCCTCTTCTCCCCCACCAGAATCGGCGCGATTGCGGTGTCCAACCATATCGCGATGGCGCCGCTGACCCGCTCGCGCGCGGATATGAACGGCGTGCACAGCCCCTTGGCGGTTGAATATTACCGCCAGCGCGCCACGGCCGGGCTGATCATCTCGGAAGCGACCAATATCTCGCGGCAGGGGCGGGGCTATGCCTTCACCCCGGGGATCTATACCGAGGCGCATGTGGCCGCCTGGCGCGCGGTCACCGAGGCGGTGCATGACGCGGGGGGCAAGATCGTCTGCCAGCTTTGGCATGTCGGCCGGATGTCGCATGTCGATCTGCAGGAGAACGGCGCCGCACCCGTCGCCCCTTCCGCGCTGCAGGCCGGCGACCTGATCTTCTTGGAAAGCCGGACCCAGGCCCGGCCCTCGATGCCCCGCGCGCTTGAGACGGACGAGATCCCGCAGCTGGTGGAGGATTACCGGATCGCGGCGCGGCGTGCGATGCAGGCGGGCTTCGACGGGGTCGAGGTCCACTGCGCCAATTGCTACCTGCTGGAACAATTCCTGCGCGACAGCACCAACCTGCGCCGCGACCGCTACGGCGGTTCGATCGAGAACCGCGCCCGCCTGCCGATCGAGGTGGTGACCGCCGTGGCGGGGATCTGGGGCGCCGATCAGGTCGGCGTGCGGCTGTCGCCGATCACCCGGGCGACCGGGGACACGCCGCTCGACAGCGATCCGCAGGCGACCTATGGCTATCTCGCGGCAGAGCTGGGCAAGCTGGGCCTTGGCTATCTGCATTGCATCGAAGGGCAGACCCGCGGCCCCAACGGCGCGGCGCTGTTCGATTTCAAACGTCTGCACGCGGCCTTTGGCGGCCAGTATATCGCGAACAATGGCTATGACCGGGATCTGGCGATCAAGGCCATCGAGTCGGGCCATGCCGACATGGTCTCTTTCGGGCAACCCTATATCAGCAATCCTGATCTTGTGGCGCGGCTGCGGCTGAACGCCCCGCTGACGCCCCCCGACAAGGCCACCTTTTACGGCGGCGGGGCAGAGGGCTATACCGATTACAAGACCCTCGCCGAAGCGAGCCTTGCCTGAGGCGCGCCCGCGGCGTCCCGACCTGTCTGTCGCAGGCCCACCGGCGGGGGCGCGGCATCGGGTGACCGACCCTCGGACCCGCCATTTCTGGAAACCTGTTATGAGAAGCCAAGGCCCGGCCCTTCCCCTATCCCTTTCTGCGACACTGCAAGCGGAGAGCAAAGATGGGCCAGCGTATAGGCGTGGACATCGGTGGGTCCTTCACCGATTTCGCCATAGTGGACGAAGAGACCAGAACCCTCAGGGCGCTCAAGGTCTTTTCCCGCCCCGACCGGCCGGGTGCGGAAATCGCCGCCGGGATCGGACTGGCGGCAGAGCGTTACGGCATTGCGGCCGAAGACATCAGCTATTTCACCCATGGCACCACGGTCGGGGTCAACACGGTGATCCAGCGCAAGGGCATCAAGCTTGCCCTCTTCACCACCGAGCATTTCAGCGACGTGCTGGAACTGGGGCGGCTGAAACTTCCGGCCATGTTCGACCTTCTGTCGCGCAGGCCCGATCCGCTGGTGACGCGCGACATGGTCTGGGGCCTGTCCGAACGGATGCAGGCCGATGGCAGCCCGAAACAGGCGCTGGACCCCGAAAGCGTCGAGGTCGCCACGCGGGCAGCGGTGGCGGCGGGGGCCGAGGGCATCATCATCGCCCTGCTGCATGCCTACCGCAACCCGGCGCATGAACTGGAGGCCAAGCGCCTCGTCGCCGGTTTCGCGCCGGGTCTGCCGGTCTTCACCAGCGCGGAAGTCTGGCCGATCATCCGCGAATACGAGCGCACCACGACGGCGGTGATCGGCGGCTATGTCCAGCCGAGGATCGCCCATTACCTCGGCGCGCTGCAGGATACGCTGAAAGAGCTGGGCGTTCCGGCCGAAGCCCGGCTGACCAAATCCAACGGCGGCATCATGAGCGCCGAACAGGGCAAGACCGACTGCGTGCAGATGATCCTCTCGGGCACCGCCTCGGGTGTGATCGGCGCGAGTTTCGTCGCCAGGATCTGCAATCTGGCCGAATGCATGAGCCTCGACATCGGCGGCACCTCGGCGGATGTCGCGCTGATCCTCGATGGCGAGCCGCAATATGGAAGCGGCGAATATATCGGCGACCACCAGATCCATGTGCCCTCGATCTCGGTCACCTCGATCGGCGAGGGCGGCGGCTCGGTCGCCTGGGTCGATGATTTCGGCGTGCTGAAGATCGGCCCGGAAAGCGCAGGATCGACCCCGGGCCCGGCCTGCTATGGCCGGGGCGGCGAAAAGCCGACGATCACCGATGCCTTCGCGGTCTGCGGCATCATCGGCCAGGCGGATCTGGGTTACAACGCGGTCAAGGTCGATGTCGAAGCCGCCCGCCGCGCGGTGGCGCGCTTGACGGACCGCACCGGCCAGTCGGTCGAGGAGACCGCCGAAGCCATCATCAATGTCGCGATTTCCGGCATGTATGCCAGGATCACCGGCCTCGTCACGCGGTTCGGCATCGACCCCCGCACCACCGCCATGATGCCCTTCGGCGGCGCGGGTCCGATGATGGGCTGCCTTCTTGCACGCGAGATGGGCATGCCGGAAACCGTGATCCCGACGACGCCGGGGGTGCTCTCGGCGCTCGGCGGTCTGGTCGCTGATCTGAAGAACGATTTCATCCGCACCGTCTATCTCGATCTGACGGAAGGCGATCTGCCGCAGATCCGCTCCGTCTTTGCCGAATTGCGCGCGGCGGGCGAAGGCTGGTTGCGCAGCGATCAGCGCTATGAGGGCGAGGCGATCTTCACCTATTCCGCCGACATGCGCTATCGCGGCCAGTCTTACGAGATCGAGACGGTCCTGCCGGCAGAGGCGGTGCTGACGGGGGACCTCGCGGCGCTGGAGGCGGCCTTCCATCAGGCGCACGCCCGGGTCTATGGCCATGCCCAGCCCGGGGCGCAGGTGCAATGCGTCAATCTGCGGATGGTGGCCGCCGGTCGCCACGACCTGCCGGAATTGCCGCGGATCGCCACAGCCACCGGGGCGCCGACGCCCCTGCGCACCATCTCGTGCTGGATCGCGGGGCGCTGGATTCCGGTTTCGCTTTATGCCCGCAAGGATCTTTGCGCCGGCCACCGGTTCGCCGGCCCCGCGGTGATCGCCCAGGACGACACGACGACCTTCGTGCCCGAAGACCATGCGGTCGAGGTCGACACTTTTGGCCATCTTCGCGTCAGGAAGGATTAAGCCGATGCTGCAGACCAGGACACTCAATCGCGCGATGCTTCAGGTGCTGGCGGATTATTGCGCCGCCACGACCGAGGCCATGGCCCATACCTTGATGCGGACCGCGCATTCCAGCTTCGTCAAGGAGACCGAGGATTTCACCACCCAGCTTCTGACCCCGGAGGGCGAGACCTTCGCCTCGCCGAAGGGGCTGGGCGCCACCTGGTTCACCGGGCTCGACTACGGCCCGGCGCTGCGGATGATCGATCACTACGAGGAAAACGCGATCTATCTGACCTCGGACCCCTATTCCGGCCATGTCGCGACCCATGCGCCCGATGTCCACGCCTGGAAGCCGGTGTTCTACAACAAGGAGCTGCTCTGCTTCGTCGCCTGCCATGTCCACAACACCGATGTGGGCGGCGCGGTGCCGGCCTCCTTGTCGCGCGCGCTCGTCGAGGTGCAGCAGGAGGGGCTGCGCCTGCCGCCGATGAAGGTCTGGCAGGACGGCGTCTTCGACAAGACGGTGATCCGCATCATCGAAACCAATGTGCGGATGCCCGCGCAGAACTGGGGGGACCTCAACGCGCAGATTGCCTGTCTGAACACCGGCGAGGCCAAGGTGCTGGAGATGGTCAAGCGCTTTGGCGTCGACATGATCCGCAATTGCCAGTCCGAGCTTCTGAACTATGCCGAGGCCCAGGCCCGCAAGATCATCGCCGAAATCCCCGATGGCAGCTATGCCTTCGCCGATTACGCGGATGAGGACAGCGACGGCGGCGTGCCTTGCCGCGTGGCCGTGACCATGACGGTCAAGGGCGAGAGCCTGACACTGGATTTCACCGGTTCCGATCCGCAACTGGGCTCGTCGCTCAACATGCCGACCGGGGGCAATCCGCGGCATGCGCTGGTGACGATCGCGGTGATCCTGGTGCTGTCGACCTTGAACCCCGATCTGGTGCTGAACGCTGGCACGACGCGAATGGTCAACGCGATCCTGCCGCCCGGCACGGTGATGAACGCGGTGGCACCGGCGGCGGTGGGCATGCGCAGCCTGATCGTGGCGGTGTCGCAGCTGGCGATCCTCGGGGCATTCCAGCAGGCGCTGCCGGACCGGCTTGCGGCGTCGCCGGGCGGGGCGGCCTCGCTGTTGAACGTCAAGACGCTGGACCGCGCCGGCCGGCAGATCATGGCCTCGATCGGGCCGGTCAGCGGTGGCGGCGGTGGCGGTCCCCAGCGTGACGGCGTCGAAGGCAGCGGCGGCAACCGGTCCTTCCTCCGCAACACCCCGGTCGAAATCAACGAGGTCGAGGTGCCGATCCATATCGCGAAATATGGGCTGGTGCCGGATTCCGGCGGGGCAGGGCACTATCGCGGCGGCACCGCGATGCTGATGGAGTTTCAGGTCTTTGCGCCCAATTCCGTGGTGACGGCTCGCAACCGCAACCGCACGCGCTTTGCCTCCTGGGGGGTGCTCGGGGGGCGGTCGGGCAAGACCTCGTCCTTCCACCGCAACCCCGACAGCCCCGATGGCGGCGAGGATCTGGGCAATATCGACGTGGTGCGCTGCAATCCGGGGGATGTCATCCGCATCACCGGTCCGGGCGGCGGCGGCTATGGCAACCCGGCCGAACGCCCGATTGCCGCGGTTCTTGCCGATGTCACCGCGGGCTTTGTCACCCTCGCAGGGGCGGCGCGGGACTATGGCGTGATCCTGACCCAGGGTGGCACGCTCGATCCGGCGGCCACCACGGAAGCGCGGGCGCGCATGGCCACGGCCCCGCGGCGCTTTGACTTCGGGCCGGGGCGCGACGCCTATGAAACCACCTGGACCGAGGCGCGCTATCAGGCCCTGACCGAGATCCTGATGGCGCTGCCGATCTCCTGGCGCTTTTATGTGAAGCACCAGATCTTCGCGGCCCTGAGCGAGCCCGCCATCCGTGACGGGGCAGAGGCGGTCTGGCAGGCTTTTGCGCTGATCGCCGCCCGCCACCCCGAACTGGCACCCTTTGCAAGGCCGGCGTGAGCGTCGTGTGGCCCCTTGCCCCGGCTGCGGACCCCCTCCGCAAGCCGGGGATCGGGTTCAGCCTCAGTGCAAGGGGGCGAGGCCGGGCAAGGTCTTACCAAACTTTACTATTCCATTCCGGGCCCGGCCCTTAGGATCAGGTCAATCTCCGGCCCGCGAAAGTTGTTGCCGCAGATATCGCTCCAACCGGAGATTTTGCCATGCCGCGCAATTGCCTGACCCTTACCCTCGAGGATGCAAAGAAAATGCTCTCGGCCGCAGAGTTGGCCGCGGTGCGGATCGGAATCCCCTATAATATCGCCGTCGTCGATGCGGGCGGCCATCTTCTGGCCTTCTCCCGTCAGGACGGCGCACTGATCGGAAGTATCGAACTGGCCATCTGCAAAGCGGTCACCGCCCGGATATTCGACCAGCCGACCACGCTTCTTGCCGAACTGGCCCAGCCCTCGGCCCCGCTTTTCGGCATTCAGAATACAAATGCCGGCCGCGTGGTAATCTTTGGCGGCGGTATTCCGGTCAAGGCCCAGGGCCAAATCGTGGGCGCGGTTGGCGCAAGTTCCGGCACGGTGGAACAGGATGTTCTGGTGGCAGAGGCCGCAATCGCCGCGCTTGGCGCTGGATAGAAAAAATGATATACCAAAGGATCGCAGGTTGAGATTTGGCATAGGGGCAGCGTCAACTCCTGGAGGCAAGGCTGTGTCGGGCGAGGATTCGAATTCGGCGCCGCGTGGATTTGGTTTCGGCAATTTCGAATTGTTCCCTGACCGGCAAATCCTGCTCCGGGATGGCGTGATCGTGCGGGTCGGAAGCCGCGCTTTCGAGATTCTGAAAGTGCTGGTTGAAAGCCCGGGGCAGATCATCAGCAAGGACATCCTGCTGTCGCGGGTCTGGCCCAACACCTATGTCGAGGAAGACAACCTCAAGGTCAACATCGCGGCCTTGCGACGTGCGCTTGGCGATACGGTCGATGCGCCGCAATATGTCGCCTCGGTCTTTGGCCGCGGCTATCGCTTCATCGCGCCGGTGCAGGCCCTCGACCTTTCCGGCCCCTGGTCCGAAACCTCGGCGATGCAGCCGGTGAAGGGCGGTTTTCCGGCAGTCCCGACCTCGATCTTCGGCCGCGCCGACACGATCGCCTCGATCCTGGCCGATCTCAAGACCGCGCGTCTGGTGACGGTCGTGGGCGAAGGGGGCGTCGGCAAGACGACGGTTGCCATCGCAGCCGTCTGCGCCGCCGCGCGCGAAAACCGGGTCCGCGCCGTCTTCATCGACCTCGCAACCGTGCATGAAGAGCAGCATATCCCGATGGCGATTGCCGCCTCGCTCGGTCTGGCTTCGGGGAGCAGCGACATCATTGCCGACATCGCCCAGGCGATCGGGGCGCAGAAGCTGATCCTGCTGTTCGACAATTGCGAACATCTGATGCCCGGGGTGGCCGCCAGGATCGACCAGATGTTGAGCCTGCTGGAGGGTCTGCGCATCGTCGCCACCGGGCGCGAGCAGTTGCGCCTGCGCAGCGAAAGGATCCTGCGGCTCGGCGGGCTGAAATGTGACCCGCGGTCCGCGCCCACGGCGATCGAGGCCAGAGCCTATCCCGCGGCAGAGCTTTTCGCCACCCGCGCCCTGGAACGCGCGCAATACGAGATCGCCGATGCCGATGCGCCGGCGGTGGTCGAGATCTGCCGCCGTCTGGGGGGCAATCCCCTTGCCATCGAACTGGCCGCCACAAGGACCGCCACCTTCTCGCCGGCGAAGATCATGGAGTCGCTGGAAGGGGCGCTTCACCTTCTGCGCCATGGACCGCCGGGCGTGCCCCTGCGGCAGCAGTCGCTTCTGGCGACCCTGGACTGGAGCTACAATCTTCTGTCGGAGCGCGAGGCCTCCGTGCTGCGGACCGTCTCGGTCTTTGCCGGGGATTTCGGCATCACGGGCGCCTCGGTGGTCTCTGGCCTGCCCGCCGAGGAGGTGGTCGATTGCCTGACCCAGCTTTACGCGAAATCGCTTCTCGCCCCGAGCGGCGCATCGGACGTCTTCCGCTATCGCCTGTTGGAGACGACCGGGTCCTATTGTCTGGAGCGGTTGCAGGCCTCGGGCGAGGAACAGATCGTCCGTCGCCGCCATGCCGAATACTTGGCCAAGGTGCTGGAACGAGCGGCGCAGGATTGGAACACGCGGCCGGCGCGGGAATGGGGGGCCACCTATGCGCGCTGCATCGACGATTTGCGGGCCGCGCTGGCCTGGGCCGAGGGCAGGGGTGACCGGTCGCTGGTGGTCCGGCTGACCGTGGCGGGCAGCATCCTGTGGAATCACTTCTCGATGATGAACGAATCCACCACCGCCACGGCCCGGGCCCTCGCCGATCTGCCCAACAGCCTGATCGGCTCCCCCAGCGAAATGATGCTGCAGACGGCCCTCGCCGGTGAGCTGATGTTCGGACGCGGCCCGGTGCCGGAGGCCGTGGAGGCGGCACGGCGCGCCCTGGCCATCGCCGTGGCGCTGGGCGATACCGATTTCACCCTGCGCAGCCTGCGCGTCGTGGGCGGCTACGAGACGCTGATCGGGCATTATGCCGCCGCGCTCAAGAGCATGGAGGTCTATCTGTCGATTGCCGCCACCGAGGATGCTTCGGCCATGCCCAGCGGCGAGACCCTCCTGTCGATCGTGGAGGTTCACCTCGGGCGGCTGGACGCGGTGCACCAACGGGTCGCGGCCCGCTACCGACCGGATCTGAAGCGCCACGACGAACCCAAGATGGCCCGGTTCCAGTTCGACGCCAATGTCGAATACGGCATCGTTCTTGGGCTCACGGAATGGCTTGCAGGCTTTCCCGACCGCGCCTCCCGGACATCGGCCACCATCGTCGAACAGTCCTTGGACATCGGCCATGGGGCGACGCTCAGCAATGCCCTCGCCGTGACGGCCTGTCCCGTCGCGATCTGGAACGGGCGCTATGCCGATGCAGAGCGCTATCTCGACTTGCTGGACATCCATGTCCGGCAAAACGGGATCGGGATCTGGCATCCCCTGGTTCTCTATTTCCGCGGCCTGCTGGCCTGCAAGCGGGACGGGGCCCTTGCCGAGGGCAGCCTTCTTTTGCAGCAGGCCATTGCAGAATTGCGCGCCTGCAACCACCGCCAGCGTCTGTCCTTCGCGCTGGGTTCGCTGGCCGAGGCCATGGCCGAGCAGGGCCACCTGGCCGCAGCGGCGCAGCATATCGAAGAGGCGGTCGGTCTGGCGGCTGCTCTTGGCGAGAAATACTACTTCCCGGAACTGCTGCGGGTTCGCGGGGTGATCCATGCCCTGTCCGGTCGGCTTGAGGCGGCGGAAAGCGCGCTCGGCGACGCGCTGGCGCTGGCCGAGGCGATCGGCGCCAAGGGCTGGAGTCTGCGTACGGCGACGTCGCTGGCAAGGCTCTGGTCCGACGCAGGCCGCCTGCAGGCGGCGCATGCCGTGCTGGAGCCGGCCTTGGCCGGTTTCACCGAAGGCTTCGACACCATCGATCTTAAGTCAGCGAAAGGTCTTTTGGCAGAACTGGGCGCAAGATTGCCGCGCTGAAAGCCTTGCTTTCCACACGTCTGGAATCGCCCCTTCACGCCGCGCGTCATGCGCGTTTTTCTGGCCTGCTCTGACAGCAGCGGCCAAGCTAATGCGGACAATTACCAATCGCTACATCAATTTACTGCCACGCGCCTCTGACTTCCATTATCCAGCTGGATGAAGGCTCTGCCCTCGGGCCTGTTCCGTTTTGCCACCGGCCTTTTGCGCGTTGAGCCGGAGTGATGATTGATTTGGCCGGTGGCATCGGGACCGAGTTTTTATGGGCCATATCGCGCGGTAATTCCGCTTGGGTTAAAACGGACCCCTTGGTTTGCGCAGATCGGTTTGCGCAGATATTGAATACTTTGTGCCCGCATGTGCGGGAACATCGGGTTTTAATGCAGGACCTCTTTGGCCTGATCCGGGCGAAAATCCAAAGCCGGAAAAGGCCGAAGCCCTTCGGATCTGAGGCAAAATCGTCCGATGCTTCCGACACCGGACAGGGACCGGCGCCTTGAAGAGTCGGGTCTTATTCGGGCGCGGCCTAATCCTTCTGCCAATTGCAAAATCACGCATGACAAGGGGCACCTATGCTGACACGGGTTTATGACGGGCTATGCCGTTCTGTCACGGTTCACTGTTCCGAAACGATGTCGCGGCGGGATCGCCGGCTGACGCTGCTTGCCTTGGCCTTTGGCAGTTTCTGCATCGGCACGACCGAATTCGCCAGCATGGGAATCCTGCAGCTGTTTTCCGACAGCCTTGGCGTCAGCCTTCCTGTCGCGACCGGGGCGATCATGGCCTATGCCTTCGGCGTGGTGATCGGCGCGCCGGTGATGACATTGGCGGCGGCCCGCCTCAATCGCAGGACGCTGCTGATCCTGCTTCTGGCGGTCTTCGTGATCGGCAATCTCCTGTCCGGATTGTCGGCAAACCTCGGCATGTTCATCCTCGCCCGTTTCATCACCGGCCTGCCGCAGGGCGCCTATTTCGGCGCCGGGGCCGTGGTGGCCAGCTATGTCACCGGGCCGGGCCGTGGCGGCAAGGCCTTTGCCATCGTGATGACGGGCCTGACCGTGGCCACGATCATCGGCTCGCCGCTCGCGACCTTTCTGGGCCAGACCCTGGGGTGGCGGAACACCTATTTCATCGTCGCGGGCGGCGGAGTGCTGGCGCTGCTGGCGCTTTGGGCCTGGGTGCCACGGTCCGAGGATTTGCGCGGAAGCCCGGTGATCCAGGAGCTTTCGGCGCTGCGGCACCTCGCCGTCTGGGGGGTGATGCTGGTGGCGGCGCTTGGCGTGGCCAGCATCTTTGCCGTCTATACCTTCATCGGGCCCTATGTCACCGAGGTGGCGCATCTCGACCCCAAGGCGATCCCCTTCGCGCTGGCGCTGTTCGGGATCGGCATGACGCTGGGCAACCTCGCCGGCGGGCATCTGGCCGACAGTGACCCGGCGCGGGGCATCGTGATCGGCTTTGGCAGCGCGCTGGTGGTGCTGGCCCTTCTTGCGACGTTCGGCAGCCATCGTGCCGTGATGCTGCCCGCGCTTTTCGGCGTCGGCGCCACGATGATGACGGCAATCCCGACGATCCAGGTCCGGCTGACCCGGCTCGCCCCCGAGGCGCCAAGCCTGATGGGTGCGATGAACCTCGCTTCGCTCAACGTCGCCAATGCGGTCGGGGCCTGGGCGGGTGGGGTGGCGGTCGCCTCGGGCTACGGCTTCCTTGCGACGGCTTGGTCAGGCTTCCTTCTCACCGCGCTTGGCCTTCTGATTTTCCTTCTGACCCTTCTGCGCCCGGCCCAGCTGGTCGGAGGGCGGGCATGACCCTCACCCCTGGGCACGAGCGGTCGCAGATCTGATCCCCGGGCTTCCGGGTTCGGGGCGGAATTTACGACGAATTACCCTCATTTACGATTGGTTTGCCTATCCTGAAGCCAAGGGATCGCTTCGAATCCAGCGCAAGGGGCCAAGGTCCGGTCCCGCGCAGCCGCCACCGCAATATGCTCTGCAACCATCCGGAAAAGGAGACGTAACGTGATATCCTTCACGGTAAATGGCCGACCCGTGGACGTGGAAGCCCAGCCCGACACGCCACTTCTGTGGATCCTGCGCGATGAGCTGGGGCTGACCGGCACGAAGTTCGGTTGCGGGGTGGCGCAATGTGGCGCCTGCACGGTGCACGTCGACGGCACCGCGCGGCGCGCTTGCGTGACGCCAGCCAGCCAGCTTGCCGGGGTCGCGGTGACCACGATCGAGGGCCTTGCCGCGAGCTTCCGCAAGGATGCCGAACTTCACCCCGTGCAGGAGGCATGGATCGAGGCGCAGGCCCCGCAATGCGGCTATTGCCAGTCCGGCCAGATCATGCAGGCCGCGGCCCTTCTGGCCGAAAGCGCCGCGCCCTCGGATGCGGAAATCGCCGCCGGAATGGCGGGCAATCTCTGCCGCTGCATGGCCTATCTGCGCATCCGCAAGGCGATCCATCTTGCGGCGCACAAGCTTCAGGAGGCCGGGCAATGACCGCTCTTGCCAAGACAGACCTGTCGCGGCGCTGGTTTCTGGCGGCCAGTGCCGGCGGCATCGCCACCGGATTCCTGCCGCGCGGGCTGCGCGCCGAAGTCCCGGTGATCACCGCGGCAACCGGCGGTTACAGCCCGACCGTCTGGTTTGTCATCGAAAGCGACGGCACGATCCTGGTGCATGTCGCCTATGCCGAGATGGGCCAGCATGTGGGCACCGGCGTGGCCCGGATCATCGCCGAGGAGCTGGAGGCCGATTGGGCCCAGGTCCGCATCGTCCATGTCGATCTGGACCCGAAATACGGCTATATGATCACCGGTGGTTCCTGGTCGATGAACCACGCCTATCTTCCGATGTCGCAGGCCGGGGCGGCGGGCCGGATCGCCCTGATCGAGGCGGGTGCCGCCCTGCTCAAGGCCGATCCCAAGGCCTGCACCGCGCGCAACAGCGCGGTCCACGCCGGGTCGAAATCGGTCAGCTATGGCGAGATCGTGGCCTCCGGCACCGCGACCCGCAGCTTCACCGAGAAAGAGCTTGCCGCACTCCGCCCCAAACCCGCCGCCGAACGCCGGCTGCTCAATCGCGACACGGTGGCCAGCGACATTCCCGCCAAGGTGAACGGCACGGCGATCTTCGGCATCGACCGCAAGGTCGAGGGGATGGTCCATGCCCGGCCCGTGATGCCGCCGACGCGCTATGGCTGCACCATCACCGGTTGGAGCGATGCGAAGGCCAAATCGGTGCCGGGCTATCTGCAGACCGTCGCCATCGACGATCCGACGCAGACCTGCCAAGGCTGGCTTGTCGTCGTGGCCGAGACCTGGCCCGCTGCCGCGCGGGCGGTCGATCTGATCGAGGTCAGCTATCTGACCAGCCCCGCTGCCCGGCAGGGCGAGGAGGCCATCCTCGCCGAAGGCCTGCGGCTGGTGAACGACCCCGAGGCCGGCGCGCTGTACTATGCCAGCGGCGACATGGCGGCAGTCGCAGGTGAGGCGGTGCATGAGGCGGTCTACATCACCCATACCGCCGTCCAGATGCCGCTGGAGCCGCTCAACGCGGTCGCCTGGCAGGAGGGCGAGATCTGGCACCTCCATGGCAGCGACCAGCACCCCTCCGGCATCGCGCCGCTGCTGGCCCAGGCGCTGCAGGTGGCGCCTGAAAAGATCGCCCTGCATTCCTCCTATCTCGGTGGCGGATTCGGCCGCCGCCTGCATTCGGATTTCATGGTGCCGGCGGCCCTGACCGCAAAGGCGGTCGGGCGCCCGGTCAAGCTTCTGTTCTCGCGCTCCGATGACACGCGGTTCTTCCAGCCGCGCTCGCCGACGGTGCAGCGGGTCCGTACGACGACCAAAGCCGATGGCAGCCTCGGGTCCTTCGGCTATTGGGGAGCCGCCGCCTGGCCGACCAAGGGCCAGCATCCGGAGTACCTTTCGCCCGCCTTCGACAAGAAGGCGAAGCTGGACCTCTTCGCGATCAGCGGTGCCGACCATTGGTACGACGCGCCGAACCAGACGATCCGCACCATCTGCAACGAGGTGGCGCAGGGGGTGTTCCTGCCCGGCTATCTGCGGTCGGTGGCGCCGGGCTACGTCTTCTTCGCGCTGGAAACCCATATCGACGAAGTCGCCCACAGGCTCGGCCGCGATCCGGCCGACTACCGCCTGTCGCTTCTGCGCGGTCAGGGGCGCAATGCCGGCGAAGGGGCCAATGATGTCGGCGGTGCGGCGCGGCTCAAGGCCGTCCTTGAGCGCATCATCGCCAAGACCGACTGGTCCCGGCGCAAGTCCCTGCCCGAGGGCGAGGGCCTCGGTCTTGCCATCGCCAGCGGTCAGGAACGCACGATGCCGACCTGGAGCGCGACCGTGGCCCATGTCGCCGTCACCCGCGCCACCGGCGAGGTGCAGGTCAGGAAGCTGACCAGCGTCGTCGATGCCGGAACTCTGGTCCATCCGAACGGGGCCCTGGCGCAGGTCGAGGGCGGCATGCTCTGGGGCCTGTCGCTGGCGCTGCACGAGGGCACCGAGATCCGCGACGGGGTGCCGAAGGATCTGAACTTCGACAGTTATCGCCCGGTGCGCATGCCGGATGTGCCCGAGATCGAGGTCGAGTTCATCAAGAGCGATGAGGTCCCGGTCGGCCTGGGTGAACCCGGCGTGATCACGGTGGGGCCGGCGATCGGCAATGCGATCTTTGCGGCGACGGGGGCGCGGCTGCGCGAGCTGCCGTTCAGGCCCGATGCGATCCTCAGAGCGATGGAGGTCTGACATGCGCGCGATCTGGCTCTGTGCCCTCCTCCTCTCTGCCGCGCCGCAGCTGACCCTGGCCGATGACCTGCGCCCGCCTTCGGCCTTTGCGGGCATCGCCGATGTCAAGGCGCGTTCGGTGGCGCTGTTCGGCGAGATGGCCAAGGTGATCACCAGTCCCCGCTGCATGAATTGCCATCCGGTGGACAACCATCCCCGGCAGGGCGACGACATGCATCTGCACAACCCGCCGGTCGAGCGGTGGGATGACGCGGATTTCGGCCCGCCGGGGCTGCATTGCAATTCCTGCCACGGCCCGAAGGAGACGGCCTTCCTTGGCAACAAGGGCTCGATCCCGGGGCATGAACCCTGGCGGCTGGCGCCGATCAGCATGGGATGGATCGGCCTGACCAAGGGAGAGATCTGCAACCGGATCAAGGACCCCAGGCACAATGGCGGACGCTCGCTTGCCGATATCCAGAAGCACCATGCCACCGACCATCTTGTCGGCTCTGCCTTCGAGGTCGCAACCCCCGGGCGCACCCCGGCTCCCGGCTCGCAGGAGCTGCTGAGCGAGCTGACCCAAGCCTGGATCGATACCGGCGCCGCCTGTCCCGAGGATTGAACCAGCGCCACGGGTGGCCAAGGGGGCCGTTCCTGGCCCCCGGCGCTATGGTCAGGCGATGCGCGGGGCTTTCGGGCAGGGCGGTTCTTCATCTGCCCGATTTCGCGCCATCATGCTCTTTTGGTGGGCATTTCATCCGGGCCAATGCCGCATTTCCGGGCTGATCCGGTCTGATGGCGTGGCGGCCTGACCGGGCTCTGCCAAGGTCGTGGCCAGAGTCACCTGCGAAAGCCCGACCGGAATCCTGATGTTCGACCTGCCGCCCCAGCCTGTCATGCAGCGCGCCAAAGGCCGTGCCTTTGTGGCCTTCGGCCTGCGCGTAGGACAGGTGCGGCTGGCCGATCTGGCGCAGCAAGGCTCGGCCAAGGTCCTGCTGCCGCGCGTGGCGGGCCCGGTGCCCGAGGTGGTTTTCCTCAATACCTCCGGGGGTTTGACCGGTGGGGATGTGCTGTCCCTGAACCTCGATCTTGCCCCCGGCGTCCGCCTCGCCGCCACGACCCAGACCGCCGAGCGCGCCTATGCCAGCAACCAGGGCGCTGCCCGGGTGCTTGTCGAGGCCAAGGTCGGCGCGGGTGCCCGGCTTGACTGGCTGCCGCAGGAGACGATCCTTTTCGAATCCGCCAACCTTTCCCGCGACACCCGGATCGAACTGCAGGACGATGCCAGCTGCCTGACCTGCGAAAGCCTGATCCTTGGCCGCATCGCGATGGGGGAGGTGCTCCATAACGCCCGCCTGCACGACCACCGGATGATCCGCCGCGATGGCCGCCCGGTCTGGGCCGAGACGCTGCTGATCGACCCTGCGGTTCTGGCCCGCCGCGAAAGCCCGGTGCTGCTCGGCGGCGCCCGCGCCCTGGGCGTCGTGGCTTTCGTGGCCCGGGGCGCCGAGGATGCCGTGGCCGCCTTGCGCGCCATCCCCGAGGGTGCGGGCGTGCGCCGTGCCGTCTCGGGCTGGGACGGGCGCTGCCTCGTGCGGGTGCTGGCGCCGGATGGCCTCTCGCTCCGCAAGGAAATGGCCCAGATGATCAAGACCTTGTCGGCGCGGCCCTTGCCCCGCGTCTGGCTTAGTGGAGGAACCCTATGAACCTGACCCCGCGTGAGCGCGAAAAACTTCTGGTCAGCCTTGCCGCCATGGTGGCGCGGGGCCGGCTGCAACGGGGCGTCAAGCTGAACCACCCCGAGGCCGTGGCCCTGATCACCGATTTCGTGGTGGAGGGCGCCCGCGATGGCCGCGCGGTGTCCGACCTGATGCAGGCCGGGGCGCATGTGATCACCGCCGACCAATGCATGGAAGGCGTGCCCGAGATGATCCATTCCGTGCAGGTCGAGGCGACCTTCCCCGATGGGACCAAGCTTGTCACCGTCCATCATCCGATCCGATAAGAGGCTGAAATGAAGCGCATTCTCTCCACCCTTCCCCTTCTTCTTCTGCCTTCGGTGGCCGCGGCCCATCCCGGCCACGGCTTTGGCTTTGACGCAGGCCTCCTGCATCCCTTCACCGGGGCCGACCACCTTCTGGCGATGACCGGCGTCGGCCTTTGGGCGGCCACTCTCGGCGGGCGGGCGAAAGTCGCGCTGCCCTTGGCCTTTCTGGCGGCGATGGCGGCAGGCGCGGCCCTGGTCCCCGGCCTTGGCGCGCTGACCGGCGCTGTGGAGCCGATGGTCCTCGCCTCGGTCATGCTCCTCGGTGCTGCGGTGGCCCTCGCCTTGCGGATGCGGCTGGCTTTCGCACTCCCCCTCGTCGCGCTGATGGGTCTGGCCCATGGTGCCGCCCACGGGATGGAGGGTTCGGGTGCAAGCTTCGGCCTTGGCATGCTGGCTGCGACCGCCGCCCTCCACGCGCTCGGCCTCGGCCTTGGCCTGACGCTGAACCGGGTGACGCTGCGCCTGTCCGGCGCTTTGGCGCTTCTCGCGGGGGTCACCCTCGCCTTTGCAGGGTGACGCGATGATCCCGGGAGAGTTCTTCACCGCCGAGGGCGATATCGAGCTGAACGCCGACCGTGCCTTCATCACCCTTCTGGTCGCCAATACCGGCGACCGCCCGGTGCAGGTCGGCAGCCATTACCACTTTGCCGAAACCAACCCCGGCCTCAGCTTTGACCGCGCCGCCGCCCGCGGCATGCGGCTCGACATCCCCGCCGGCACCGCCGTGCGGTTCGAGCCGGGCCAGAGTCGCGAGGTGCACCTCATCCCCTATGGCGGTTTGCGCAAGGTTTACGGCTTCAACGGCGCGGTGATGGGCGATCTGTAAGATGAAGCAGGCAGGGGAGGCCATGTTTCCGGGGAACTTCGGCGTGAGCGGTCTTGCCTTGGCCCGCGCCGTGCCCCCAAGTGCGACAGACGCCCGCCAATGCAGGGCGCATCCTCTGCGACATCCGGGCAATTCCGCTTCGGCACGCCGCCGACCCAGACCGGAAAGACCCCAGATGGCCCGCAATGCTTCGCCCTACGATTTCCTGAAAACCGCCTCGACCTTCTGGAGCCTCGCGACCGAGGCGCAGACCGTGATCACCCTGCGCACCCTCGGCATGATGGGCCTGTGGAACACCGGCGCGGGCGAGAACGAGCGGATGGTGGCCGAAAAGACCGAGGCCTTCGCCCAGTCCTTCTTCGCCAGCACGCAGGTCCTGGTGCGCGGCGGCACGCCCGACCAGATCGCGATGGCGGGTATGCGTCCCCTGCAGCGCAAGACCAAATCCAACGTGGCCCGGCTGACCAAGGCCGGCCCCAAATCCCCCCTCTGACAGGAGCCGCCGATGGCCACCCGGATTTCCCGCCCCGATTATGCCGCCATGTATGGCCCGACGACCGGCGACCGGGTGCGTCTGGGCGACACCGACATCATCATCGAGGTGGAGAAAGACCTGACCACCTATGGCGAAGAGGTGAAGTTCGGCGGCGGCAAGGTGATCCGCGACGGCATGGGCCAAAGCCAGATCCCGCGCTCGGGCGGGGCGGTGGATACGGTGATCACCAATGCGCTGATCTTGGACCATTCGGGCATCTACAAGGCCGATGTCGGCCTGCGCGACGGCCGCATCCATGCCATCGGCAAGGCTGGCAACCCCGATACGCAATCGGGTGTGACCATCATCATCGGCCCTTCGACGGAAGTGATTGCCGGTGAGGGAAAAATCCTGACTGCTGGCGGTTTCGACGCCCATATCCACTTCATCGCCCCCGGCCAGATCGAGGATGCGCTGCATTCCGGCATCACGACCATGCTCGGCGGCGGCACCGGCCCGGCCCATGGCACCTTGGCCACCACCTGCACCCCCGGCCCCTGGCATCTTGGGCGGATGCTGCAATCTCTGGACGCTTTCCCGATCAACTTCGGCCTGTCTGGCAAGGGCAATGCCTCACGCCCCGAGGGGCTCATCGAGATGGTCAAGGGCGGCGCCTGCGCCCTCAAACTGCACGAGGATTGGGGCACCACCCCCGCCGCCATCGACTGCTGCCTCTCGGTGGCCGATGACATGGATGTGCAGGTGATGATCCATACCGACACGCTGAACGAAAGCGGCTTTGTCGAGAACACCATGGCCGCGATCAAGGGCCGCACGATCCACGCCTTCCACACCGAAGGCGCCGGCGGCGGCCATGCGCCGGATATCATCAAGATCGTGACCTCGCAGAACGTCATCCCCTCTTCGACCAACCCGACGATGCCCTATACGGTCAACACGCTGGAAGAGCATCTGGACATGCTGATGGTCTGCCACCATCTGGATCAGAGCATCGTCGAGGACGTGGCCTTCGCCGAAAGCCGCATCCGCCGCGAGACGATTGCCGCCGAGGATATCCTGCACGACATCGGCGCCTTTTCCATCATGTCCTCGGACAGCCAGGCCATGGGACGCGTGGGCGAGGTCATCACCCGCACCTGGCAAACCGCTCACAAGATGAAGCAACAACGCGGCCGCCTCTCGGAAGAGACGGGCCAGAACGACAATGTCCGCGCCAAGCGCTATGTCGCCAAATACACGATCAACCCCGCCATCGCCCAAGGCATGAGCCGCCATATCGGCTCCATCGAGGTCGGCAAGCGCGCCGATCTGGTCCTCTGGTTCCCCGCCTTCTTCGCCGCCAAGCCCGAGATCGTGCTCGTTGGCGGCATGATCGCCTGCGCCCAGATGGGCGACACCAATGCCTCGATCCCGACCCCGCAGCCGACCTATACCCGCCCGATGTTCGGAACCTACGGCCGCGCCGTGGAACGCAACGCCGTTCTCTTCGTCTCCCAGGCCGCCCAGGCCGATGGCCTGCGCGCCCAACTGGGCTTGGGCAAGGAAACCCTGGCGGTGGAAAACACCCGCCGCATCGGCAAAAGCGACATGATCCACAATTCGGCCACCCCCTTCATCGAGGTCAACCCCGAAACCTACGAGGTCCGCGCCGATGGCGAGCTTCTGACCTGCGAACCCGCCCGCGAACTCCCCCTCGCGCAACGCTACTTCCTGTACTAGCCTCAGACATGGCACAGACGACGAAAACGCAGGCACGATCTTGCTATGATGCCTCGCTAGCCGTTCTTTCGGGAGCGCTCAAACGCAGCGACGCAATCCGAAGGGTCGCCGCGAGTTCTGAAATGAACGAGGGGAACGCAGCAATCACGATTGATATCTTGCGGCACATTTTGGGTGGCAAAGTATTCTCTCTCACCTTGACGGTTGAACAAACCCAACTGTTCTTGACTTGGATTGCTGAGGATTTTGGTGCTGATGCGGGCCGGAAAGCCGCCGAAACGGTTCTTGCGCACATAAAGGATACGAGTGGCCCGCCTCTGAGCAATGGCCCCCAGCTTGCTGTCCGCGCCGTGGCCGAGCAATTCCTGGCGGACCTCGGCACCCATGACCTTGCTGCGCTTGTCGCCCAAGAAACTGCGGCTCTTTTCAAATCCCTTGACAGTACGCCTGCAGAGCGCGCCGCCCGTCTCGCAGCGGCCGACCCCATGCCAAAGACCGCAACCGTTACCATGACCGTCTACTTGCGCAATCCGGATGTCGTGGCCACGGTCCTACTGCGCGCCGGGAACATTTGCGAGGGGTGTGGCAAGACCGCCCCTTTCATGCGCCTGTCGAACCAAACCCCTTATCTGGAAGTTCACCATCGGCACCGCTTGGCTGACGGTGGTCCCGATACCGTTGAAAACGCGGTGGCACTCTGCCCAAATTGTCACCGTGAGGCACATCATGGCATGGAGAGGGAGAAGTTCAGAAAATGACCTCTTTCCCCCTTCATCGAGGTGAACCCCGAAACCTACGAGGTGCGCGCCGATGGCGAGCTTCTGACCTGCGAACCCGCCCGCGAACTCCCCCTCGCCCAACGCTACTTCCTCTACTGAAATCGCATCAATTCGACTAAAATTGCCCTTCATTGGTCCATAAATATCCCACGGGGGTGCGGGGGTGTGAAACCCCCGCTTCGCCGCCAGTCATCCGGAACCGCCATGCCCGACCTGCCCGCCGCCCGCATCCTCCTCACGGAGGCCCCCGAAACCACCTATGACCTGGTGGTGCTCGGCTATGACGAACGTCTGATGCGCCGCAAACGCCTTGTCACCGTGCATGACGAGGGCTTTCTGGTCGACCTCCCCTCGGTCACCAATCTCGACGACTTCTGGGGCTTCCAGCTGGAAGACGGCCGCACCATCGAGGTCGTGGCCGCCGAAGAGGCGCTGGTCGAGGTGACCGGCCCGGACCTGCCGCGCCTCGCCTGGCACATCGGCAACCGCCACACGCCCTGCCAGATCGAGGCCACCCGCCTCCTGATCCGCCGCGACCATGTGCTCGAAGCCATGCTGGCCCAACTCGGCGCCCAGACCGCTTTCGTGACTGAGCCCTTCACCCCCGAGGGCGGCGCCTATGGCACCGGCCGCACCATGGGTCACGATCATGGGGGCCATTCCCACGGCCCCGAAAACCCGCCGCATGCTCCCCCGGAAACCTTCGGCTGGCACGACCACGGCGACGGCCACCTGCATTTCCACGCCCCGAAACCCAGATGAGCGCCGATCTCCTGACCCTCGTGCAATGGCTCTCCCCGGCCTTCCCGGTCGGCGCCTATGCCTATTCCCAGGGGCTGGAGCAAGCAATTACGGCGGGTGAGGTGAAAGACCCCGAAAGCCTCACCGACTGGATCACCGGCATCCTCACCCATGGCGCGGGCAAGATGGACGCGATCCTCCTGGCGCATGGCAGGGCAGGCGAAAACCTCACCGACCTCGCCTATGCCTTTGCCAGTTCCGCCGAACGCCAGGCCGAGATGCGCGATCAGGGCGCGGCCTTCGGGCAGGTCGTGGCCGCGGTCACCGGCCAGGTGCAACCGCCGCTGCCCTATGCCCTCGCCGTCGCCCATGCCAGCCGCACGCTGGACCTGACCGACCAACAGGTGATCGCCCTCTTCCTGCAGGCGCTAGCGGCGCAACTCATCTCCGCCGCCGTCCGCTTTGTCCCCCTGGGCGCTGCCGATGGCCAAAGGGTGCTCACCACCCTGGCCCCGCTGATCACCACGCTTGCGGCAGATTATGCCGACGCCCCGCTGACCGACCTCGCCACTGCCACGCTCGGCGCCGACCTCGCCGCGATGCGCCACGAAACCATGGATGTAAGGATCTTCCGCTCATGACCAGTCCCAATGGCCCCCTCCGCGTCGGCATCGGCGGCCCTGTCGGCGCCGGCAAGACGACCTTGACCGAACAGCTGTGCCGCGCCCTTGCCCATCGCTGCTCGATGGCCGTCATCACCAATGACATCTACACCCGCGAGGATGCCGATTACCTGACCCGCGCCCAGGTCCTGCCCGCCACCCGCATCCGCGGGGTGGAGACCGGCGGCTGCCCGCATACCGCGATCCGCGAGGATGCCAGCATAAACCTCGCCGCCGTGGCCGACCTCAACGCCAACTTCCCCGACCTCGACCTGATCCTGATCGAGAGCGGCGGCGACAACCTCGCCGCCACCTTCTCCCCCGAACTGGCCGACCTCTCGATCTATGTCATCGACACCGCCGCCGGTCAGGACATCCCGAGGAAACGCGGCCCCGGCGTCACCCGCTCCGACCTTCTGGTGGTCAACAAGACCGACCTCGCGCCCTATGTCGGTGTCGACATCACGCTTCTGGAGGAAGACACCAAGCGCGCCCGCGGTGCCCGGCCCTATGTCATGGCCCGCCTGCGCCAGAACCACGGCGTCGATGCCATCGTCGATTTCCTGCAAAAGAACGGCGGCCTGATCCTTAGATCCGCCGCCGCCTGACGCTTTCATACTGGTCCAAATATCCCCGCCGGAGGCGCAGGCATCCCCCCGCGCCCCGGTCGCAGGACTTATTCCTCGCCCGGCAGAACCCGGACCGCACCCTTGTCGGCCGATGCGGCAAAGAGCGCATAGGCCCGCAGCGCCTGGCTCACCTTGCGCGAGCGCACCTCGGCCGGACGCCAGCCCGCCTTTTCCTGCGCCTGCCAGCGGGCAGCGAGTTCAACCTCCGACACGCGGAGAGAAATCGAACGTTTCGGGATGTCGATATCCACCATGTCGCCCTCATGGACCAAACCGATCGTGCCGCCCGCCGCCGCTTCGGGGCTGACATGGCCGATCGACAGGCCCGAAGTGCCGCCCGAGAAGCGGCCATCGGTGACCAGGGCACAGGCTTTGCCCAGACCCATGCTCTTCAGATACGAGGTCGGGTAGAGCATCTCCTGCATCCCCGGCCCGCCCTTCGGCCCTTCGTAGCGGATCACCAGCACGTCGCCGGGGTTGATCTTCTTGGCAAGGATCGCGTTCACCGCGGCATTCTGGCTTTCGAACACCCGCGCCGGGCCGGAGAAGACGAGGATGCTCTCATCCACCCCCGCCGTCTTCACGATGCAGCCATCCTCGGCGAGGTTGCCGGTCAGCACCGCCAACCCGCCATCCTTCGAAAACGGCGTGGCGGGCGAGCGGATCACGCCATGTTCGCGGTCAAGATCGAGCGAGGGGTAGCGGCCCGTCGCGGTGAAGGCGGTGGTGGTGCGCACGCCGCCCGGTGCTGCGCGGAAGAAGTCGCGGACTGATTCCTGATTGGTGCGGCTGATGTCCCATTGATCGACCGCCGCCCCGATGGAGCGGGAATGGATCGTCGGCACCTCGCGGTTCAACAGACCCGCAGCATCAAGCTGACCGAGGATCGCCATGATCCCGCCGGCGCGGTGGACATCCTCCATATGGACATCCTGCTTGGCGGGCGCGACCTTGCAGAGCACCGGCACCTTGCGGCTCAGCGCGTCGATATCGGCCATCTTGAAGTCGACCTCGCCCTCATGCGCGATGGCGAGGATGTGCAGCACCGTGTTGGTCGATCCGCCCATCGCCACGTCCAGCGCCATGGCGTTCTCGAACGCCTCTTTGGTCGCGATGTTGCGCGGCAGGACCGAATAATCGTCCTGCTCGTAATGCCGCTTGGTGATGTCGACGATCAGATGCCCCGCCTCGACGAACAGGCGCTTGCGGTCGGCATGGGTGGCGAGGGTCGAGCCGTTGCCGGGCAGCGACAGGCCCAAGGCCTCGGTCAGGCAGTTCATCGAATTGGCGGTGAACATGCCCGAGCAGGAGCCGCAGGTCGGGCAGGAGGCCTTCTCGATCGCCTCGACTTCCTCATCCGTATAGGATCCATCGGCGGCGGAGACCATCGCATCCACCAGATCGAGTGCCACTTCCTTGCCTTTGATCACGACCTTGCCGGCCTCCATCGGCCCGCCCGAGACGAAGACGCAAGGGATGTTCAGCCGCATGGCCGCCATCAGCATGCCGGGGGTGATCTTGTCGCAGTTGGAGATGCAGACCATCGCATCGGCGCAATGGGCGTTGACCATGTATTCGACACTGTCGGCGATCAGCTCGCGCGAGGGCAGGGAATACAGCATCCCGTCATGGCCCATGGCGATGCCGTCATCGACGGCGATGGTGTTGAACTCTTTCGCCACACCGCCCGCCGCCTCGACCTCGCGCGCGACCAGCTGGCCGAGGTCCTTGAGGTGGACGTGGCCCGGCACGAACTGGGTGAAGGAGTTGACGATCGCAATGATCGGCTTGCCGAAGTCGCCATCCTTCATCCCGGTCGCGCGCCAAAGGCCACGGGCGCCGGCCATGTTTCGGCCATGGGTCGTCGTGCGGGAGCGGTAAACGGGCATGGGAGACTCCTGTCAAAAAGCCGCCCCCGGAAAGCGCGGAGGCAAGGGGCGGGTCCAAGGACTGACATGGCCCGAAGCGCCGCCGTGATCAAGAGTGGTTTTGCACCCTCACGCGGCAAAACGCCGGGAGGCGGCCGGGCAATGGCCTAGGGATTGCCGTCCTCAAGGTCCTGCGGCCCGATCCGGTTCAAAAGCTCGATCATCCAGGCGAGCGTGTCGGACTCGCTGGGCGAGAGGGTGGGGTTGCGGCTGAGCCCCTTGGCGATCGGGCGAAACTCCGGCCAGCGCAGGTGAAAGTCGGCCACATCGCGCACATCGCTGCAGGGCGACGGCTTGCGGGGGCCGGGGGTGGTGTCGGACTTGTCGATCATAGCAAATCCCTTGATCCTTCTGGGCTGGATGGTACGCGACCCGGAGGCGCGGCCCCGGCATGCAACTATCGGTAATGTGGAATGCTGTGACGGCCTTGTTAAAAAAGCGTCAAAGGGCTTTGTCGGGCGGAGATGTTCCGTTACCTTGCGTCAACATTTCACCAGGCCGGGCCCAGACTTGACCAAGATTTTGCAGATCAATCTCTTTGGCGCCTGTGTCGCACGTTCGGCGCAGCCGGACGGGTACGAGATCAAGGGCGCCAAGCACCGCGCCATGCTGGCGCTTCTGGCGACGGCGCCTTCGGGGCGGCGGACGCGCAGCTATCTGCAGAACCTGCTCTGGGGCACCTCCTGCCATGATGGCGGGCGGCAAAGCCTGCGCACAGCACTTTCGGCGATCAAATCGACGATGGGGGCGGATTTCGAACGCCTGTTCAAGGTCAACAACACCGATATCGCGCTGGACCTCAGCCGGGTCGAACTGCAGGGCACGCCGGGCAGCGGCGAGTTCCTCGAAGGCATCGACATCCGCGACGACGACTTCAACGACTGGCTGCAGGGCATCCGCCAGGCGCCCGAACAGTTCTATGCTATGCTGACGGGGCAGGCGATCACCCCGCAGGCGCCTGCGGTCCTGCCCGCCATCGCGGTCCTGCCCTTCCGCCTCGTCATGGGCGAGGATCTGCATTCCGTCCTTGGCGACTGGCTGGCCGAAGAGGTCTGCCGCGCCCTGTCGCGCAGCCATCTGCTCAACGTCATCTCGCATCTTTCGGCGCGCGAGATCAGCGGCCAGCGGATCGACCTTGGCCGGGTCCGCCGCCTGTTGAACGTGGATTACTGTGTCACCGGCAGCCTGCGCGTTTCGGGCAACCGGGTCGTGCTGGATGCCGATTGCCTGGATGCCCAGTCCGGCCGCATCCTGTGGACCCGGCAATTCCCCGGCGATCTGGCCGAGTTCCTGATGGCCGACAGCCCCGCCGTGGCCGAGATCGTGCGCACCATCGGCCGCACCATCGCCGCCGATGCGCTGGCCCATGCCCAGGGCCGCAGCCTTTCGGCGCTGGGCGATCACCAGCTGCTGATCGCGGGCATCGGCATGATGCACCAGCTGAAACTGTCGAACTTCGCCCGCTCGCGCGATCTGATCGAAGAGGTGATCCGCCGCGCCCCGCGCGTCCCCGAGGCGCATGCCTGGCTCGCCGAATGGTATGTGATGTCGATCTTCAACAGCTGGTCGAACAACCCGCTGCGCGACACCGGCATTGCGCTCGACTGCACGGCGCGCGCGCTGGACATCGAGCCGGAGAACACCTTTGCCCTGACCATCGACGGCGTGGTCAACAACAACCTCCTGATGCGGATGGACAAGGCGAGCGAGCGGTTCGAGACGGCGCTCGACCTCAACCCCAACGAAAGCATGGCTTGGCTTCTGTCCGGCGTGCTGCATGCCTACCGCGACGAGGGCGAGGATGCCGTGGCGCGCACCGAAAGGGCGCTGCGCCTGTCGCCGGTCGATCCTTTCGGCTATTTCTTCGACAGCCTGGCGGCGATGGCCTATCTCTCCGCCTCGGATTGGCAGAAGGCGCTCGACCTCGCCGACCGCTCGCTCAGCAAGAACGATCGCCACCTCTCCACCCTGCGCGCCCGGATCTGCGCGCTGCATTTCCTCGGGCGCGGGGATGAGGCGCGCGCGGTGGCGAAGGATCTGTTGCGGCGCCATCCCGATTTCACGGTGTCATCCTACCGCCGCAGCCATCCGGCGGCGAATTTCAAGATTGGCCAAAATCTGACCGCGGCCTTCACGGCGGCGGGCATTCCCTGAGGAGGTTTTTCATGGCGGGTTTCAGTACGATGCACGGCGCGCACGGGGCACATGGCGCCCACGGAGCGCATGGCGCGCATGGAGCCCACGGGGCGCATGGCGCTCATGGCGCCCATGGGGCACATGGGGCCGGAGGGGTGTCGCCCGATGATGTCACGGGCCTGCAGACCTCGGCCGAGGCGCTTTTGCATGCGGCGGGCCTTGCGGCCCTTCCCGCCGCGGGGATCGAGCCTCTGACCCCCGGCGTGGCCTCGAACATGCGGCGCTGGTCGCCCGATATCCGCGAGATGCTGCTGCAGGCCTCGGTCAGCCGCAGCATCGGCTACAGCTGGGATGATGCGGTGACGGCGGTCGGGGTCAGCTGGGGCGGCACCACCTTCGCCACGCTGCGGCCGCCGGCGCCCGCGACGCTGGCCCGGCAATGCGACTGGGTGCGCTACTACGCCGACCAGCGCAGCGACCGCGGCGCCGAGATCCTGGCGCAGACCGATTTCTTTTCGGGCTATTTCGCCCTGTTCCTTGGCCTGACCGATGGCCGCAACCCGCGCACGCTGGAGCTTCTGGATGCGGTGCAGACCCTGGCGGGGCAGATCACCATGCTGCCCAAGCATCTCTTCGCCTGCCGCCGCCCGGCCGAGCTTGATGTGCGGATCGCGCCGCTGATCGTGACGCCGAGCCATGGCTCCTTCCCCTCGGCCCATGCGACCCAGACCATGGCGATGGCCCGGGTGATCGAGGCGCTGGTGATGTCCACCCCCGACCATTACGGCGATGCCGCCAAACGCATCGACCTCTGCTACCGGCAGGCGCATCGGATCGCGGTCAACCGCACCGTGGCGGGGGTGCATTTCCCGATGGATTCGGCGGCGGGAAGCCGGCTTGGCCTGCAGATGGGCCGGATCCTGGTGGCCGCGATGACCGGAGGCGGCACGGTTCAGGCGCTGGCACCCTATGACCCCGATGCGACGCCCGAGGCCGATTTCGTCTATGCCGACCAGGTGGCGATCCGGGCCGAGGCGGGTGGCGCCCCGGTGACGGTGGCGGCGGACCCGATGCTCGCCTGGCTCTGGTCCCAGGCCAAGGCCGAGTTCACCCTGCATCAGCCGGTCTGAGCCATGGCCCAGGATGCGCCGATCGGCCCCTATGAAGCCTGGATGTTCGGGCCGGGCAAGGCCTATGACCTGCCCGGATTGCAGCTGGACGCCTCGCCCAGCCTGTCTTGCCTCGCCGAGTTTCCGAACCCGGTCGCTCATCCCGCCGCGGCCGTGGCGGGGCTTCTGACGGCGGATGGCATCACGATGGTGCCGCGCCTGCCAAGGCTCTGGTCCGGGATAGCACCGCATTTCCTGCCGCTGCTTCTGGTGCCCGAAAGCGCCACAGCACTGGCCGCGCATGACCCGGGGCGGCTGGCAACCCAGCTTTCTGCCCTTGCCGGCGGTGGCGCGCGGCATCTGCGGCTGAACTTCCCGGTCCGTTCCGAGACCATCGACGCGGCCTTTCCCGCGCCGCAGCCGGTGCAGGGCCCGGCGCCGGGTGTCGATCCGGCCAAGCCGCTGGTCATCCTCGCCGTGATCGACGACGGCATCGCCTTTGCCCATCAGGGCTTTCTTGCCGCAGGGGCGACGCGGATCGACTATTGCTGGTCGCAGACCGCACCGGCGGATGGTTCCGGCGCGGTGCTTTTCGGGCGCGAGTTCACCCGTGAGGGGATCGAGGCGCTGCGCGCCGCGCATCACGGCGATGAAGAGGCGATCTACCGCGCGGCGGGCCTGCTTGGCCGTCCCGGCCAGCCGCCGCTGCCCCTCGCGCGGGCGCATGCCCATGGCACCCATGTGCTGGCGACCGCCGCCACCTGCGCGCCCGAGGAGGCCGCCCAGACGCGGATCATCGCGGTGGACCTGCCGGCGACGGCGCTTTGGGATACCTCCGGCTTCGGCACCGATATGTTCCTTTTGGCCGGGCTTCACTACATCTTCGACCGCGCCAGCGCGATTGCCGCGGCGCATGGGCGGGGCGAGGTGCCCTTGGTCATCAACATCTCGCTCGGCTGGTCGGGCGGGCCGCATGACGGCGCCTCGGCGATCGAGGCGGCGCTGGCCGAGATGATCACCGCGCGGCGGGCGCAGGCGGCGACGGCGCTGATCCTGCCCTCGGGCAACATGTTCCAGGACCGGCTTTCCGCGCGGATCGAGGACGGGCATTTCGCCCCCGTGGCCGGGCAGAAGGCCGAGGCGAGCTTGCGCTGGTTCGCGCCGCCCGCCGACATGACCTCGACCTTCGCCGAGCTTTGGCTGAGCCCGGGGGCCAAGCCTGCGGGTCATGTCTTCAGCCTGACCGCGCCGGGGGGCGAGGTGACCTCGGTCTCGCCCCAGGTGCCGCACCAGGATGTGGTGGTGGCGGGGCGGATCGTCGGCCAGATCACGCTGGACCATTACCGGCAAGGCCGCTGGCGGGTGGTGATCTGCCTCGCGCCGACCGAGCCCAAGGCCCTGCCGCCCGCCCCGCATGGCGCGGCCCCGGCGGGCGAATGGCGGATCGGCGTGCAGCGCAAGGCGGGCCAGTCGGGCACGGTCTTCCTGCGCGTGCAGCGCGATGTCGACCACGAACAGGGCCATACCGGGGCGCGGCAGTCCTGGCTGGTCGATCCCGCCTATGATCGCTATGCGCCCGATGGCGCCCTGGCGCAGGAGGATGATCCAGCGGCCCAGGCGATGGTGCGGCGGTTCGACGGGCTGAACGGGCTGGCGACCGGTGCCGCCTCGCTCAACGTCGGGGGTCATGTGGCGAGCCTTGGCCGTGCCGCCCGCTATTCCAGCGCGGGGCCGGTGGTGGCGGGGCCGGGGGCGCTCGGGCGGGGGGTCGATACCTCGGCTGCGACCGACCGTTCGCCGGCGCTGACGGGCATCGTCTCGGCCGGGAACCGGACCGGCTGTTTCGTGGCGCTGCAGGGCACCTCCTCGGCAGCGCCGCAGATCGCCGCGGCGCTGCTGGCCGCCTTCCGGGCCGACCCGCCCGCGCCGGGGCCGGTGGGCGACAATTACGCCGCAGCCCTGGTCGGGCGGCCGGGCTTCGTGGCGGTGCCGGACCCGGACCCGGGGACGGGGCCGGCCACCGGCCCGGCCCAGCGCCTGCGGCTGGGCGCCCTGCGGCAGGTCTGAAAGGGCTTTGACCCTTGGGCGAATGCGGCTAATCTGGCCCCGCAGACAGGCGGCGGGGAGGCTCTGATGGCGGCGAAGCCCAACCAGGAACACGAGGCCGCGGTGGCGGCGGCGCTGGCCCAGGGTGGGGCGGCGCGCTCCTCGGTCGTGGCCTCCTGGACCCGCTCGGCGCGGGTGCATGGGCTGGACCCGGGCCAGCGCGTCGGGCGCGAGCGGCTGACCGGGGCCGAGTTCCGTGCGCTGCGCGAAAAGCTCGGGCCGCTGCTTGAGGCGGCGGCGCCGACGCTGGACCGGCTGTTTTTGTCGGTGGGGGCCTTGGGCGGCTGCGTGATCCTTGCCAATGACGAGGGCATCCCGGTCGACCGCCGCGGCAAGCCTGCCGATGACCGCGAGTTTCAGGAAAACGGGCTCTGGACCGGCACGCTCTGGTCCGAGGCCGCGGCGGGGACCAATGGCATCGGCACTTGCCTCGCCGAGGGGCGGCCGGTGGTGATCCACCGCGGGCAGCATTTCCTGTCAGCCAATATCGACCTCTCCTGCGCCTCGGCGCCGGTGCATGATGCCGAGGGGCAGCTTCTGGCGGTGCTGGATGTCTCGACCGCGGGGCTGGAAACCGGCGAGGCGGTGGCGGCGCTGATCGCCCATGCGGTGACCGAGGCGGCACGGCGGATCGAGGGCGATCTCTTCCGCAACGCCTTTCCCAAGGCGCGGCTGATGCTGGCGCCGGGGATGGACCGCGGGCAGGGCGCGATCCTCGCGGTGGACGGCGACGAGCTGGTGATCGGCGCCACCCGCGCCGCCCGGCTGCATTTCGGCCTGAAGGGCGATCTGACCCGCAAGCCGGTGCCGGCGGCGGATCTTCTGGGGCTGCATGCGCCCGAGACCCTGGAAGCCGGCGAGCGGGCGGTCATGGCGCGGGCCCTGGCGCGGGCGGGGGGCAATGCCTCGGCGGCGGCGCGGGCGCTCGGGATTTCGCGGGCGACCTTTCACCGCAAGCTCGGGCGGAGCGACTAGGCCTTGGCCGGGGGAGCCGGGGGGCTGGCGCGCCCCCCGGGCCCCTGCGCCCGGAAGGGGCAAGGGGGCCCCTTCCGGACCATCCCCCTTCAGGCGGAGGGGGCTTTCCGCCCCCTCCGGACCGCCCCCGAGGATATTTGGTCTGGATGAAGGGGTTTGGGGCATGAGGGGCGTCGCCCGGGGCGTGTGGGGGCGGGGGCGTGAGCAAACTTGCGGCAGCGCACGGGAAGTTCAACCGAAGGCCGCCTCTACTCTGCGTGAAATTTCTTGACTATCACGATTGCTGCGCCACCGTACGCCTCAGGCGCGGCCAGACGAGCTGCGCCTTGCGTCGGGCCGCGGCGGCCCCGAGGGGGTAGGGTGACTCAATCATTGACACAGGTGGAGGGCCGGGCGCCCTTTGGTCCCTATGAGACCTGGTATCGCATCACCGGCGATCTGAACGCGGCCAAGCCGCCGATCTTCCTGCTGCATGGCGGGCCGGGGGTCGCGCACAACTACATCGACAGCTACAAGCTGCTGGCCCGCGATGGCCGGGCGGTGATCCATTACGACCAGATCGGCTGTGGCAATTCCACCCATCTGCCGGAGAAGGGCGGCGATTTCTGGACGCCGCAGCTTTTCGTCGATGAGCTGGAGAACCTGATCGACCATCTGGGCCAGCGGGCTGGTTTCCATGTGCTCGGCCAAAGCTGGGGCGGGATGCTGGGCGCCGAATATGGGGTCCGGCGGCCCAAGGGGTTGAAATCGCTGACCATTGCGAACTCTCCCGCCTCGATGGCGCTTTGGTCCTCGGAGGCGATGCGCCAGCGGTCCGAGATGCCGCAGGAGATTCAGGACGCCTTGAACAAGCACGAGGCGACCGGCGACTACGACAACCCCGATTACAAGGCGGCCACTGACTGGGTCTATGCCCGCCATGTCTGCCGCGTGATGCCCAATCCGCCCGAGGTCGCGGCCAGCTTTGCCCAGACCGCCGCCGACCCGACCGTCTATCACACGATGAACGGCCCGAACGAGTTCTTCGTGGTGGGCACGCTGAAGAACTGGGACATCACGCCGGACCTCCACAAGATCGAGGTGCCGACCCTCCTTCTGTCCGGCCGCCATGACGAGGCGACGCCGGCCACCGTCCAGCCCTACAAGGACCTGATCAAGGGCGCCACCTGGGTGATCTTCGAGGAAAGCAGCCACATGCCGCATGTCGAGGAAAAGGAATTCTGCATGGGCGTCGTCGGCGGCTTTCTGAACATGCACGACTGAACCACCAAACCATAAAAAACCAACCGGGAGACTGACATGAGAAAGCTACTTCTGGCCACGGCCGCCGCAGGCCTGATGCTCGGGGCCGTGGCCCCGGCCCAGGCCGAATACCAGACGGCGCACCGGGGCGGCACGATGCGGCTGGTGGCACGTTCCGCCGCTGGCACTGTCGATCCGATGATCAACTACACGCTGCAATACTGGCAGATCTATCAGGGCATCTATGACGGCCTCGTCGCCTTCAAGAAGGCACCGGGGGCGGATGGTTTCACCAAGGTCCCCGACCTCGCCGAAGCGCTGCCCGAGCCCACCAACGACGGCAAGACCTATGTCTTCAAGCTGCGCAAGGGGATCAAGTTCTCCAATGGCGCCGACGTGACGGTCAAGGACGTGGTGGCCTCGTTCCAGCGCATCTTCAAGGTCTCCTCGCCCACGGCGGGCGGCTTCTATTCGGTCATCGTCGGGGCTGACAAATGCCTGGCCGAGGCCGCGACCTGCACGCTGGACGGCGGCGTGGTCGGCGACGAGGCGGCGGGCACCGTCACCATCAACCTGACCCGGCCCGATGCCGAGTTCTTCGACAAGCTCGCCCTGCCGCATGCCTCGATCCTGCCGGCCGATGCGCCGACGACCGATGCCGGTTCGGCCCCCATCCCGGGCACCGGGGCCTATTACATTTCGGCTTATGACCCGAACAAGGGCATGACCATGGCGCGCAACCCCAACTTCAAGGTGTGGAGCGAGGAAGCCCAGCCCGACGGCTACCCGGATGTCATCCAGTACGATTTCGGCCTGACCGACGAGGCCGAGGTGACCGCGGTGCAGAACGGCGAGGCCGACTGGATGTTCGACCAGCCGCCGACCGACCGTCTGGGCGAGATCGGCACCAAGTTCCAGAACCAGGTGTTCCTCAACACCCTGACCGCCTGGTGGTACGCGCCGATGAACGTGAACCTGCCCCCCTTCGACAATGTGAAGGCGCGCCAGGCCGTCAACTTCGCGCTCGACCGCAATGCTTTGGTCAACCTCTTCGGCGGCCCGGTTCTGGCCTCGCCTGTCTGCCAGGTTCTGCCGCCCGGCTTCCCCGGACATGTCGATTACTGCCCCTATACCAAGGACCCGGGCGAGAAGTGGTCGGCGCCTGACCTCGACAAGGCCAAGCAGCTGGTCGAGGAATCCGGCACCAAGGGCCAGAAGGTCACGATCATCGCCGAAGATACCGCGGTGTCCAAAGCCATCGGCACCTATATGCAATCGGTCCTGACCGACATCGGCTATGACGCCGAGGTCAAGCCGATCTCGCCCAATATCCAGTTCACCTATATCCAGAACACCAACAACAAGGTGCAGATCTCGATCACCCAATGGTATCAGGATTATCCGGCGGCCTCGGACTTCCTGAACATCCTGTTCGGCTGTGCGAGCTTCACCCCCGGTTCGGACAGCTCGATCAACATCGCGGGCTTCTGCGACAAGGACATCCAGGCCAAGATGGACAAGGCCCTGGCGCTGGGCGTGACCGATCAGGACGGCGCCAACAAGCTTTGGGCTGAGGTTGACAAGGACGTGACCGACAAGGCGCCGATGGCCGCCCTCTTCACGCCCAAACATGTCGATTTCGTCTCCAAGCGCGTCGGCAACTTCCAGTTCAACGCGCAGTTCTACTGGATGGTGTCGCAATCTTGGGTGCAGTAACCGTTTCTGCGAAAAGCCGTGGCCCCTGGGCCACGGCACTTCACCGGCTGAGCCGCGACCGCACCGCCCTGGTGGCCTTGGCCGTCTTCCTCCTCATCGTGCTGGCCTGCGTGTCGGCCCCCGCCTATGCGTGGTGGGCCGGGGTGGACCCGTTCAAATCGACCCTCGATGCCGTGGTGACGATTGATGGCGTGAAACACCCGGTGATGGAACTGCCCACCACCGGCCTGGCGCTGGGCTATACGCCCATTGGCCCGACCTGGCGTCTGGGCAACTACTTTCTGGGGGCCGACAATCAGGGCCGCGACGTGATGGCCCGGCTGCTTTACGGCGGGATGAACTCGATGATCATTGCCGCTGCGGCCACCGCCTTCACCCTTCTCTTCGCCACCGCCCTCGGCCTTGCCGCCGGGTTCTTCGGCGGCGTGGTCGACATGGTCATCAGCCGCATCCTCGATGTGCTCTGGGCCTTTCCGGTCTATCTGCTGGCCATCTCGCTTTCCATCGTGCTGATCACCCAGGGCATCACCATCGGGCCTTTCACGGTGGAGTCGGGCTCGCTGTGGCTGCCGATCTTCATCATCGGCGTGATCTACATTCCTTACGTCGCAAGACCGATCCGCGGGCAGGTCATGTCCTTGCGGCAAAGCGATTTCGTCATGGCGGCCATAGGCTTGGGCGCACCTTCGGGGCGGATTCTGTGGAAGGATATCCTGCCCAATGTCTCGACCACGCTCATCGTCTTCATCCCGATCATGATGGCGCTGAACATGCTGACCGAAAGCGCGCTTTCGTTCCTGTCGATCGGCGTTCAGCCCCCCGATGCCAGCTGGGGCACGATCATCCAGGATGGCCAGACCCTGCTTTACACCCGCCCCGCCGTGGCCCTTGCGCCCGGCTTCATGATCGTGATCTCGGTCCTGTCGCTGAACGTCTTCGGTGACGGGTTGCGCGATGCCCTCGACCCGCGCTCGAAAATCAAGCTGGGGAGGGGTTGATGATCTACGCCATACTGCAACGCCTGGCCCAGATGGTCTTCGTCATGGTCGGCATCAGCCTTCTGGTCTTCCTGATCTTCTTCGGCACCCCCGGCGTCGACCCGGCGGCGCGGATCGCCGGCCGCAACGCCTCGCCCGAGGTGTTGGAGGCCGTCCGCCATTCCTTCGGCTTCGACCAGCCGTTTTACATCCAGTATCTGACGATGATGAAGAAGATCTTCGTCACCGGCGACCTCACTTCCTTCGTCAATCGCGGCTGGAAGGTCGTCCCGGCGGTCCTCGACACCATCCCCGTCACCCTGTCCCTGGTGATCGGCGCTGCGATCCTCTGGGTGGTCTTCTCGCTCATCATCGGGGTCACCGCCGCCGCCTACCGCGACCGCTGGCCGGACAAGCTGTTGATGATCCTCGGCCTGATCGGCGTGTCGATGCCGGTCTATTGGCTGGGCGAGGTGATGAACCTGATCACCCAAAGCCGGTTCCACGACTCCTGGGCTTTCTCCTGGGTGCCGCCGCTGGGCTACAAGGATTTCGGCACGGACCCCAAGGGCTGGTTCCTGACCCTGATCATCCCCTGGATCACCCTGTCGATCCTTTACATCGGGCTTTACGGCCGCGTCCTGCGCGCCAGCATCACCGAGGCCCTGCAAGAGGATTACATCCGCACCGCCCGCGCCAAGGGCCTGTCGGAAACCCGCATCCTCTTGCGCCACGCGCTCCGTACCTCGCTCATCGCTTTCGTCACGCTCTTTGGCCTCGACTTCGGCGCACTGGTCGGCGGGTCGGCCCTGCTGACCGAGGTGGTCTTCGGCCTGCAAGGGGTGGGCAAACTGACCTTCGACGCGCTGCAAAACCTTGACCTGCCGGTCATCATGACCACGGTCCTTTACGCCAGCTTCTTCGTGGTGCTGGCCAATGCCGTGGTCGACGTCATCTACATCCTGCTCGACCCAAGGGTACGCACCTCATGATTTTGCAAGTCCGCGACCTTTGCGTGTCCTTCCGCAGCGAACAGGGCCTTGTCCGCGTGCTCGACAACGTCTCCTTCACCGTGGGCGAGGGCGAGATCCTCGGCATCGTCGGCGAGTCGGGTTCGGGCAAGACCATGACCGTTCTGGCCGTCATGGGCCTGATCACCGACCCCAATGCCGTCATCACCGGGTCCATCCTCTACCGCGGGCGCGAGCTGGTGGGGCTGAAACCGAAAGAGATGCGCCAGCTGAGGGGAAAGGAGATCGCGATGATCTTCCAGGACCCGATGACGGCGCTGACCCCGGTCTATACCATCGGCTGGCAGATCGCCGAACAGATCCTGACGCATGAGAAGGTGTCGAAGAAACAGGCCTGGGACCGCGCCATCGACCTTCTGGCCGAGGTCGGCATCCCCAAGCCCGAGGAAGCCGTCCACCGCTATCCGCACCAGCTGTCGGGCGGCATGCGGCAACGCGCGGTGATCGCGATGGCCCTGACCTGCAACCCGGCCCTACTGGTGGCGGACGAGCCGACCACGGCGCTGGACGTGACGGTGCAGGCGCAGATCCTCGACCTGTTGCGCAAGCTGCAGCGCACCCATGGCTCGGCCATCGTCTTCATCACCCATGACCTTGGCGTGATGGCCGAACTCGCCGACCGGATCATGGTGATGTATGCCGGCCGCATCGTCGAACGCGCCGCGCGTGACGACCTCTTCGCCGACCCGCAGCACCCCTATACCGTGGCACTCCTGAACTCGATCCCGCCGCTGGAGGGGGAGCGCCCGCACCGCCTGCAGACCATCGCCGGCGCGCCGCCCTCGCTCCTCAGCCTGCCCAAGGGCTGCGCCTTCGGCCCGCGCTGCCCGCGACGGTTCGAGGCTTGCGAGGCGCGACCGACCCTGACCCAGCCCCCCCATGAAACCGCCTGCTTCCTGACCGGTGCCACATGACCGCGCTTTACGAGATTTCTGACCTGTCCAAGCGCTTCACCGTGGGCAGCCGCTTTTCACGGCAGGGCAAAAGGGTGGTGCAGGCGGTCGATAACGTCTCCCTTTCGATCCAGCCGGGCGAAACCCTCGGGCTCGTGGGGGAATCCGGCTGCGGCAAGTCCACCCTCGGGCGCTGCCTGTCGCGGCTTTACGACATATCGGCGGGCAGGCTGGTCTTCGACGGCACCGATATCTCGACCCTTTCGACCCGCCAGATGCGGCCTCTCCGGCGCAAGGTGCAGATGGTGTTTCAGGACCCCTATGCCTCGCTCAACCCGCGGCGCCGGGTGCATGACCTGATCGCCGAACCCCTGCGCATCCACCTGTCCCTGTCCGAAGCCGAGATCAACGCCCGGGTGGCCGCGCTTCTGGAGCAGGTGGGCCTTCTCTCCGACCACGCCCAACGCTACCCGCACGAGTTTTCCGGTGGTCAGCGCCAGCGCATCGGAATCGCCCGCGCGATTGCGCTGGAGCCGAAACTGGTGATCCTGGATGAGCCGGTCTCCGCCCTTGACGTGTCGGTTCAGGCGCAGATCGTCAACCTCTTGGCCGATTTGCAGGAGCGTCTGAAGCTCACCTATGTCTTTGTCGCGCATGACCTTTCGGTGGTGCGGCAGGTGTCCACAAGGATCGCGGTCATGTACCTCGGCTCGATCGTCGAGATCGGCCAGGCCGATGATGTCTTCTCGCGCCCGCGCCACCCCTACACCCAGGCGCTGATCTCTGCCGTCCCGAAGCCGGTCAATGGCGCGGCGCGGTCGCGGATTATCCTGACCGGCGATGTGCCCAGCCCGATCAACCCGCCCGCCGGCTGCCGCTTTCACCCGCGCTGCCCGGTGGCGCAGGACCGCTGCCGCACCGAACGCCCGGCCCTGACCCCGGGCGCGAAGGGTGCTGTCGCCTGCCACTTCCCCCTGACCCCCGCCTGATCCGCCGCAGCGCGGCAAGGCTTTGCAACCCAAGGGCGTTCCGCATGCCGGAGCGCCCTTTTTCATCCCCTCCGCCGCCCCAAAGCCCTGCACACATTTTCCTGCAAGCGCTTTGAATCGCAGAAATATCATCCTTCTTGCCCAAAGCCCGCCCACCATCCAAAGCCATTTGAAAGCGCTTTGAGGCGAGAATCGTTGACTTTTGACCCGCCCTGCCGCTAAATCTTGCCTAACGTTTCGGATGAGCCTGCGCAGACGGGCCATGGCCTGACACGTTTCAAGGGAGTTCGCGCCCAAAGGCGCATGACAATCAAGAGGGAGGAAGACCCATGTCCACTGGATATCGGGCAGGCGCGCTGCGGGCCACCGCGGTCGCGGCCATTCTGGCGGCTTTCGGCACGCCGGTTCTGGCAGAGGAAATCACCATCGTCTCGGGCGCCACCGGTTCGGACCTGCAGGACTTTCCTGCCCTGGTCAAACCCTGGGAGGAGAAGACCGGCAACAAGGTCACCGTGGTGCCGATGCCCTCTTCGACCACCGACCAGTTCGGGCAATACCGGCTCTGGCTCGCCGCGGGCAATGCCGACATCGACATCTACCAGACCGACGTGATCTGGGCGCCGCAGCTTGCCACCCATTTCGTCGACCTGACCGAGGCCGCCAAGGACCTGATCCCGACCGAATTCCCCTCGATCATCCAGTCGCAGACGGTGGGCGGCAAGCTGGTCGCCCTGCCGATCTTCACCGACGCCCCGGCGCTTTACTACCGCAAGGACCTTCTGGAGAAATACAAGCTCGAGGTCCCCAAGACCTGGGACGAGATGGCCGCCGCCGCCAAGACCATCATGGAGGGCGAACGCGCCGCGGGTTCCAAGGATTTCTGGGGCTATGTCTTTCAGGGCAACGCTTACGAGGGCCTGACCTGCGACGCGCTGGAATGGGTCAAATCCTTTGGCGGCGGTCAGATCGTGGAGCCTGACGGCACCATCTCGATCAACAATGAAAAGGCCGTGAAGGCGCTGGAGACGGCGAAATCCTGGGTCGGCACCATCGCCCCCGAAGGCGTCCTCTCCTATCAGGAGGAAGAGGCGCGTGGCGTCTGGCAGACCGGCAACGCCGCCTTCATGCGCAACTGGCCCTATGCCTATGCCCTGGGCGACAGCGCGGATTCCAAGGTGAAGGGTCTTTTTGCCGTCGCCCCGCTGCCCTATGGCGCCGAGGGCGACACGTCGGCCGCGACGCTGGGCGGCTGGAACCTCGCCGTGTCGAAATATTCCAAGCATCAGGAGGCGGCGATCTCGCTGACCATGTGGCTGGGCGGTCCCGAGGTGCAGAAGATGCGCGCCCTGATGGAAACCCACCTGCCGACCATCCAGGCGCTTTACGACGATCCGGAGATTGCCGCCAAATCTCCGATCATCCCGCAGTGGAAAGAGGTCTTCCTCAGCGCCGTGCCGCGCCCCTCGGCGCCCACCCTCAGCCATTACAACGAGGTCTCCTCGAAGTTCTGGTCGGCGGTGCATGACACGCTCTCGGGCACCGGTTCGGCGGCGGACAACCTCGCCAAGCTGGAATCCGATCTGGCCGATATCCAGGGCGACAACAACTGGCAATAAGCCCCTGAAAGGGCAGTTTCCTGCGGCAGGGGCGGTTCACCGCCGCCCTTGTCCTGTGACCGGGGAGGGTTCGCCGCTGCGGACCCAAGGGGAGACGTCATGACATCACCATCGCTTGGAAAGGCACCGGACCCGGGGATCAGCCTGCAGCAGCAGCGCGCCCGGGCCGCCTTCTGGTTCCTTGCCCCCATGCTGGCAGCCCTGTTCTGCGTGGCGGCCTGGCCCTTGCTGCGCACGATCTGGTTTTCCTTGACCAACACCAGCCTGGACGACCTTTACGGCGGGCATTTCGTGGGCTTTTACAATTACTTCCACATCCAGACCCTGCCCTCGGGTGCGGTCAAGTACAAGGGCGCGCTCTTCGATCCGGCTTGGTGGAACGCGGTCTGGAACACCGTGCGCTTCTCCTTCATCTCGGTCATCTGCGAGACGATCCTCGGCCTTGGCGTCGCCTTGATGCTGAATGCCGAGTTCAAGGGCAGGGGCTTCGTCCGCGCCGCCATCCTGATCCCCTGGGCGATCCCGACCATCGTGTCGGCCAAGATGTGGGCCTGGATGCTGAACGACCAATACGGCATCCTCAATGACATCATGGTGCGGCTGCACCTGATCGACCACAAGATCGCCTGGGCCTCGAACCCCGATACGGCGATGATCGCGGTGCTGATGGTCGATATCTGGAAAACCACGCCCTTCATGGCGCTTCTCTGCCTCGCCGGCCTGCAGATGGTGCCGCGCGACATCTACGAGGCGGCGCGGATCGACGGCATCCACCCGGTCAAGGTCTTCTTCCGCATCACCCTGCCGTTGATCCGGCCCGCGCTGATGGTGGCGGTGATCTTCCGGATGCTGGACGCCTTGCGCATCTTCGATCTGGTCTATGTGCTGACGCCGAATTCTTCCGCCACCAAGACCATGTCGGTGATCAGCCGGGAAAACATGATCGACTTCGCCAAGTTTTCCTACGGCGCCACCCAATCCACCATGCTGTTTGCGATGCTGGCGATCTTCGTCTCGCTCTACATCTGGCTCGGCAAGGTCGATCTGACCGGGGAGGGCGGGCGATGAGCGCACAGGCCATCTTCTGGAAGGTGATGTTCTACGCCTTCGTCGTGATCGTCGTGGTCTACGCGGTCTTCCCCTTCTACTACGCGATCATCACCAGCTTCGCCTCGGGCTCGGCCCTGTTCGAGATCCACTACTGGCCCGCCGTCTGGGATCTGACCAATTACGAGACGGTGCTCTTCGCCCGCACCTTCCCGCGCTCGATCCTGAACTCGCTCTTCGTGGCCTCGACCACCGTGGCTTTTGCGCTGTTCCTGGCGGTCACCGCCTCCTACGCCCTGGCGCGGGTGAAGTTCCGGGGCAGGGGGCTGTTGCTGATGACGATCCTTGGCGTGTCGATGTTCCCGCAGATCGCGGTTCTGGCCGGGCTTTACGAGCTTGTCCGCTTCCTCGGCCTCTACAACACGCCCTGGGCGATGATCCTGTCCTACACGATCTTCACGCTGCCCTTCACCGTCTGGGTGCTGACCACCTTCATGCGCGACCTGCCGGTCGAGATCGAGGAGGCCGCCATCGTCGACGGGGCCACCCCTTGGGTCATCATCACCAAGGTCTTCCTGCCTCTGCTCTGGCCCGCGCTCGTGACCACCGGGCTTCTGGCCTTCATCGGGGCTTGGAACGAGTTCCTCTTCGCCCTGACCTTCACCATCTCGGAAGACCAGCGCACCACGCCGGTGGCCATCGCCCTGCTGTCGGGCGCCTCGGTTCAGGAAATCCCCTGGGGGCCGATCATGGCGGCCTCGGTCGTGGTCACCGTGCCCCTGGTGGTGCTCGTTCTCATATTCCAACGCAAGATCGTCGCGGGCCTGACCGCGGGCGGCGTGAAGGGCTGACAAAATGGCAAAGATCGAACTGAAGAACGTCAAGAAATCCTATGGCGCGGTGGATGTCATCAAGGGCATCGACCTGACCATCGAAAAGGGCGAGTTCATGGTGTTTGTCGGCCCCTCGGGCTGCGGCAAATCCACCCTGCTGCGGCTGATCTCGGGGCTGGAGCAGATCACCTCGGGCGACATGCTGTTCGATGGCGAAAGGGTCAACAACCTGATCCCCTCCAAGCGCGGCATCGCGATGGTGTTCCAGTCCTATGCGCTTTATCCGCATATGAAAGTCTATGACAACATGGCCTTCGGGATGAAACTGGCCAAAGCCAGCCCCGAGGAGATGGACAAGCGAGTCCGCGACGCGGCCAAGCTGTTGCAGATCGAACACCTGCTGGACCGCCTCCCGAAACAGCTGTCGGGCGGCCAGCGCCAGCGCGTCGCCATCGGCCGCGCCATCGTGCGCGATCCGCGGGTGTTCCTGTTCGACGAGCCCCTGTCGAACCTCGACGCCGCCCTGCGCGTCCAGACGCGGCTGGAGATCGCCAAGCTGCACCATTCGATGGACAAGGTCACGATGGTCTATGTCACCCACGACCAGGTGGAGGCGATGACCCTTGCCGACCGCATCGCCGTGCTGCGCGATGGCCGCCTGATGCAGGTGGGCACCCCGGCCGAGCTGTATGACCGGCCGAACTCGCTCTTTGTCGCGGGCTTCATCGGCAGCCCCAAGATGAACTTCCTGACCGGCAAATTCGCCGCCGACGAGGGCTGCACCACCGTGGGCATCCGCTCCGAACATATCGACATCGTCGAGACCGGCGGCAAATGGAGCGGGCAGGTCGTCCATGCCGAAGACCTCGGCTCGGACAATTACCTCTTCGTCGAGGTCGGTTCCGATGAACCCTTGATCGTCCGGCAGGATGGCAAGCTGAAGACCAAGCTCGGCGCCACGCTGCAACTGGCGCCCAAACCTGGCATGCTGCATCGTTTCGACGCCAGCGGCACGCCGATCCGCTGAACCCCTATCCCCGCCCGCTCGGGCGGGGCAGACCCAACCGGCAAAGCGCCGGGCCGAAGGAAGAGGAAAGCATGACGATCCGTGTCACCGTCTGGGGCGAAAACGTCCACGAGCACAAGAACAAGGTTGTGGCAGAGGTTTACCCCCTGACCATGCACGGCACGATTGCGGCCGCGCTCAACACCGACCCGGCCTTCAAGGCCACCACCGTCACCCTGCAGGACCCCGAACACGGGATGACCGCCGCCAAGCTGGCCGACACCGATGTGCTGATCTGGTGGGGCCATGCCGCGCATGGCGAGGTCTCCGACGCCGTGGTCGAGCGGGTCTGCGATGCCGTCTGGGGTGGCATGGGGGTGATCTTCCTGCACTCCGCCCATTTCGCCAAGCCCTTCAAGCGCCTGATGGGCGCGCCCTGCAACCTGACCTGGCGTGAGGCGGGGGAACGAGAGCGCCTCTGGGTCACCTCGCGCCAGCATCCGATCGCGCAAGGCCTGCCCGACCATTTCGAGCTTGAGAATGAAGAGATGTACGGCGAACCCTTCGGCGTGCCGGAACCGCTTGAAACCGTCTTCATCTCGTGGTTCCAGGGCGGCGAGGTCTTCCGCTCCGGCCTGACCTATCGCCGGGGCGCGGGCAATATCTTCTACTTCCGCCCGGGGCATGAGACTTACCCGACCTACCACGATGCCAATGTCCAGAAGGTCATCTCCAACGCGGTGAAATGGGCCCATAACCCCGCCGCCCGCATCCTGAACCCGAACGACGCGCCCAATACCCCGGTGGAGAAGGCGCTGGAGCCGATCGTGGAGCGTGGCCCGCGCCTGCACCATGCCGGCGAGGCCGGGTTCCGCTGATGAAACAACCCGTCCGCATCCTGATCCTCGGCACCGGGGGCATGGCTGGCAACCATGCCGAAGCCTTCGCCAAGATCCCCGGCGTCAGCCTCGCCGCCGGCATCGACACAAGGCCCGAGCAGCTCAAGGCCTTCTGCGACAAGTACAAGATCGCCAAGGGCTTCACCTCGATCGCCGAGGCGATCGAATGGGGCGAGTTCGATGCCGTCACCAACGTGACCCCCGATGCCGCCCACTATCCCACCACCTTGCCGGTGCTGGCCGCGGGCAAGCATATCCTCTGCGAAAAGCCCCTCGCCACCTCCGAAGCCCAGGCCGAGGAGATGGCCAATGCCGCCGCCAAGGCCGGGGTCGTCAACATGGTCAACCTCAGCTACCGCAATGGCGCCGCCCTGCAGAAGGCCGCCGTCATGGTGGCCGAGGGCGCCATCGGCGAGGTCCGCCATTTCGAGGCCTCCTACCTGCAATCCTGGCTGACCCAGCCCGCCTGGGGCCATTGGGACAAGGAGCCGCAATGGCTCTGGCGTCTGTCGACCGCGCATGGCTCCAAGGGGGTGCTGGGCGATGTCGGCATCCATATCCTCGATTTCGCCACCTTCATCGCGGGCCAAAAGGTCGAGGAGATCTCGGCCCGGCTCGCCACCTTCCACAAGGCGCCGGGCGACCAGATCGGCGATTACATGCTGGACGCCAATGACAGCGCCACGATGCAGCTGCTGCTGGAAAACGGCGCCCTCGGCACCGTCGCCGCCACCCGCTTTGCCACCGGCCATCTGAACGACCTGCGCTTGCGGCTTTTCGGCACCAGGGGCGGGCTGGAGGTGGGCTTCGAGCGCGGCATCTCCTCCCTGCGCGCCTGTCTCGAGTCCGACATGGAAAGCGCGACCTGGCATGACATCGACTGCCCGCCCGTCGCCACCGTCTACGACCGCTTCATTGCCGCGATCCGCGGCGAAGAGGTCGCCGACCCCGACTTCGCGCGCGGCGCGATGCTGCAGAAGATGCTCGACCGGGCCGAACAATCGGCGGCCAAGGGCGGGCTCAGCCTGGCGGTCTGACCTTCCGGCGGGGTGCGCCGCGTGCCCCGCCGCTTTTGCGAAAATCCGCTTGATCCCGGCGACGGAAGCGCGCCTCTCTGGCGTGGAACAAGAAACCAAACCGGAGGGACCGATGGTCAAAGGCTTTTCCACGACGCAGATCGCCTTGCACTGGGCGGTGGCGCTTCTGATCCTGTTCAACCTGATCATGAGCGACGACATGAGCCATCTGTGGCGCCAGATCCAGCAGACCGGCCCGATGCCCACGACGACCGGCGCCTGGCTGCACATCATCGTCGGCGTGGTGATCCTGGCCCTGGCGCTGTGGCGCCTGACCCTGCGCTTCACCCGCGGCGTGCCCGCCGCCCCCGAGGGCGAAAGCAAGGCGGTCAAACTGGCGGGAGAGGTCAGCCATGGCCTCCTTTATGCCCTGATGATCGGGCTGCCGGTGACCGGGCTTCTGGCCTTCTTCGGCGGCATCGACAGCCTGGCCGAGATCCACGGCGGCATCCTCAAGGCCCTGCTCTGGGTGCTGATCGTGGCGCATGTTCTGGCGGCGGTCTACCACCATGTCATCCTGAAGGACGGGCTGCTGAACCGGATGCGCAAGCCGCTGGATTAGGCGTCCAGAAACATCGCCACCGTCGCCTCGAACTCGCGCGGCTTTTCGGCGTGGAGCCAGTGGCTCGCCCCCATCAGCTTGGCAAAGCGCGCCCGGGGAAACTGGGCGCGGATGCCGTCGCGGTATTCGGGCTTCATGTAATGGCTTTCCGAACCCGACAGGAACAGCGCCGGGCCACCGAAAGTCCCCGCGGTCCCCGGCCAGCCGACGATCTTGGCCATCTCGGCCTCCAGCACGTCGAGGTTCAGCCGCCAGACCGGCGGCTGCTGCTTCAGGTCCAGCGATTGCAGGAAAAACGCCCGCAGGCTCGGGTCAGGCTCGACCTCGGCCAGACGGCGGTCCGCCTCCATCCGCGAGGTGAGGCCGGTCAGATCCAGCCCCTTCATCGAGGCGATATGGCGGTTCTGGTCATGGGCATAGGCCACCGGCGCCACATCGGCCACCACCAGCCGCCGCACCAGCGCCGGTTGGGTCAGCGCCAGCTGCATCACCACCTTGCCCCCCATCGAATGGCCGAGCAGATCGACCGGTGTCGCAAGCCCTTCCAGAACCTCGGCCAGATCGGCGGCCATGTCGGGATAGCTCTGGCTCGCCCCGCGCGGCGAGAATCCGTGGTTGCGCTGATCGACCGCCACCACATCGCGGTGCGTCGCCAGATTGCGCGCGATCACCCCCCAGTTGCGCCCCGAGCCGAAGAGGCCATGGACAATCACCAGCGTCGGGTGGGTCTTGGCCGCCTGGGCCGGATGCAGGATGGTGTTCAACATGCCCTTTTCTTACCCCGCATTTTTCCGCCATGCCATATCCGTTGAATTGCCCCGAAGCGCGGTCTAGAAAGCAGCGAAATTCCGGGGCGAAGATGAGCAAGATCACCATTGAACAGATGGCCGACAGGGTAAGCGCCCTGATCGAGGAACGTCTGAAGATCACCGGCAACTCGCTGGAGACGCGACTGAAACGCGCCGGCCACCGCCTGCCGCGCCGCGTGCTCGACGCGGGCGAGGTGCTGGTGTCCGCCACCGAAATGGCCCAGATCCCGAAGCTCCTGATGCAGATCGACCACGAGGCCGTGGCCGAGGCCTATGACCTCTGCATCAAGCATCTGAAATCGGTGGACCTTGCCGCCCGCCGCCGTGGCCTTCTGCTCGACATCGGCGCCCGCATCGCCTTTGTCCTCCTGATGGTGATCCTCCTGACCGTCGGCGTGCTTTACTGGCGCGGTTTCGTCTGAGCTTTCCTCCCGCCCCGGCTTTTGCTACCTTGAACAAAGTTCAAGGAGCCGAAGATGAGCAAAGTCGAAGACCGCCGCAGCGCCTTGCGGGCCGATCTGATCCGCCTCGCCACAAGTCAGATCGCCCAAAGCGGCATGGCGACCTTGCGCGCCCGCGACCTCGCCCAGGAGGCCGGCTGCGCGGTCGGGGCCATCTACAACGTCTTTGCCGACATGACCGCCCTGACCCTCGCCGTGAATGGCGAGACCTTCGCCCGAATCGGGGGAGAGGTCGCGAGCGCCGTCATCGGCCATGAGGCCGATCCGCCGGAGCGCCGCCTGATTCTTCTGGCCCGCGCCTATGTCGCCTTTGCCGACCGCAACACCCATCTCTGGCGCGCGCTCTTCGACCTTGACCTGCCCGATGACGACAAGGTGCCCGACTGGTACCGCGCCGAACTGTCCAAGCTTTTCGCCCATATCGCCGTGCCGGTTTCCGAGATTTTTCAGGACCTTGGCGCAGAGGATCTGCAACGCATGGTGCGCGGTCTCTTCTCCTCGATCCACGGCATCGTCACCCTTGGCCTGCAACGCCGGCTTTCGGGCGTGCCGCGCGATCAGGTCGAGGCGATGATCGAGGATATCATCCTGCGGATCTGCGGCCGCAAACCCTGACTGGAAACCCTGACTGCAAATTCATGAACATCGTTCAAAATAATCCTTGAACGATGTTCAAAACCCTGTATGACTCTCCTCATGAACAACGTTCATGGAGAGCAAGATGTTCGCAACCCTCAAGACCCTGATGCTGGGCAGCCAAGCCCGGGCCGAGGAAAGGCTCCGCGCCGCCTATGCCATCGACCTGATCGACCAGAAACTGCGCGAGGCGGGGCAGGGGCTGGCCCTGGCCAAGTCCACCCTCGCGAGCCTGATCCAGCGCCAGCGCGCCGAGGCCCGCCAGATCGCCGCGCTGGAAACCCGCCTTGCCGACCTGACCCTTCGCGCCACCGAAGCCCTGCGCGCCGGGCGCGAGGACCTCGCCACCCCCGCCGCCGAAGCCATCGCCGCGATGGAAAACGAGCTGTCCCAGCGCCAGGACACCCAATCCCGCCTCGCCGCCCGCATCACCCGCCTGCAAGCCTCGGTCGAGGCCGCGCACCGCCGGATGATCGACCTGCGCCAAAGCGCCGTCTCGGCCCGGGCGCTGCGCGACGAACAGGCGCTGCAGGTGCGGCTGAACACCACGCTCTCCGGCCAAAGCCCGATGGACGAGGCAGAGACCCTGATCGCCGAGGTCATGGGCCGCGACGATCCCCACGAACAATCCGAGATCCTGGGCGAGATCAACCGCGACCTGAGCCATGACACGGTGACCGAACGCCTGTCCGATCAGGGCTTCGGCACCCCGCTGAAATCCAGCGCCGCCGAGGTGCTGTCCCGCCTGAAATCCCGCCTCTGACCCAAATCCCCCCATTTCCAACAGGAGAACACCATGAAACCCGTCCATCAAGACAACGCCCTGATCCAGACCCTCAACCTCGCCGGCGTCGTGGCCGCCTATGTTCTGCTGGGCATCTCGCTCTGGCTTTCGACCGACGTCCCCCTCGCCACCAAGGGTTACTGGGCCATGGGGATCATCCTTCTGACCCTCTCGCTGATCAATGTCGTGAAATACCGCTTCGACGCCCAGGCCAGCGTGGATCGCATCAAGCAGCTTGAAGAGGCCCATAACGAACGCCTGCTGGCCGAGTTCGTGACCGACAAGACCAAGGCTTGAGCCCGGCTCGGGGCCGCGTGCGAAGGCGTGCAAAAATGAACAAAGGGTTGACAAGTTTTGCCAACCCTTTGTTTTTAAGTCATTTCAGAAGGATTGCACGCGTGCAATCCCGCCTCTTACAGGCCCGGATAGATCGGGAAAGCCTTGCACAAAGCCTCGACCTTGGCCTTCACCGCGGCCTCGACCTCGGCATTGCCTTCCTCGCCATTCGCGGCCAGACCGTCGACGACTTCAACGATCCAGGCCCCGATCTGCCGGAACTCCGCCTCACCAAAGCCGCGGGTCGTGCCGGCCGGGGTGCCGAGACGGACGCCCGAGGTGACGGTGGGCTTTTCCGGGTCGAAGGGGATGCCGTTCTTGTTGCAGGTGATATGGGCGCGGCCCAGGGCCTTCTCGGTCGCGTTGCCCTTCACATTCTTCGGGCGCAGGTCGACGAGCATCACATGGGTGTCGGTGCCCCCGGTGACGATGTCGAGACCGCCCTTCATCAGCTCATCCGCCAGGGCCTGGGCGTTCTTGATCACCTGGGCCGCATAGGCCTTGAACTCGGGCCGCAAGGCCTCGCCGAAAGCCACGGCCTTGGCGGCGATCACATGCATCAGCGGGCCGCCCTGGATGCCCGGGAAGATGGCCGAGTTGACCTTCTTGGCGATCTCTTCGTTGTTGGTCAGGATCATCCCGCCGCGCGGACCGCGCAGGGTCTTGTGGGTCGTCGTGGTCGCGACATCGGCATAGGGGAAGGGCGAGGGGTGCTGGCCACCGGCGACCAGACCCGCGAAGTGGGCCATGTCCACCATCAGGTAAGCGCCGACCTTGTCGGCAATCGCGCGGAACTTCGCAAAGTCGATCTGGCGCGGCACGGCGGAACCGCCGGCGATGATCAGCTTCGGCTGCGATTCGACGGCGAGACGCTCGACCTCGTCATAGTCGATCCGGCTGTCCTGCTTCCTCACGCCATATTGGACGGCATGGAACCACTTGCCCGACTGGTTCGGCGCCGCGCCATGGGTCAGGTGACCGCCCGAGGCGAGGTTCATCCCCAGAATGGTGTCGCCCGGCTTCAACAGCGCCTGGAACACGCCCTGGTTGGCCTGGCTGCCGGAGTTCGGCTGCACATTGGCAAAGCTCACCCCGAACAGCTGGCAGGCCCGGGTGATCGCCAGGTTTTCCGCCACATCGACGAATTCGCAGCCACCGTAGTAGCGCTTTCCCGGATACCCTTCGGCATATTTGTTGGTCATCACCGACCCCTGCGCCTCCATCACCGCCTTGGAGACGATGTTTTCGGATGCGATCAGCTCGATCTCGTCGCGCTGGCGGCCGAGTTCATGGACGATCGAGCCATAAAGCTCGGGGTCGCGGGTCGACAGGCTTTCGGTGAAAAATCCGGAGTCGCGGTGGCTGGTGGTCATGGTTTTCTCCAAAAGGGGGCTGGCGCTATCTAGACCGGGTTTCACCGGCATAGAAGGCCAGAAAACGACAGGTTTCCCGTCGCGGACGAAAAAAGTTTCCGATCGGAAACTTAAACCGCCCATGGAAAACCGCAATACCGCTCCGGCGTTTGGGGGTTGAGTTTGCCCGCCAGCCTGCCAAGAGTATCGGCAATCGAAGGAGAACCCTTGTGACGTCAGGCAAAATCGCCTTCCGGGCCAGTCCCGCGCCCGCAGCCCAGGAGGCTTTGGCGCATCTGACCGCGCGCTATGGCCAGACGCCGCTGGAACAGGCCGACATCATCCTGGCGCTGGGGGGTGACGGTTTCATGCTGCAAACCCTGCATGAGGAGCATTGGACCGGGCTTCCCGTTTACGGCATGAACTGCGGCACCGTGGGCTTTCTGATGAACACCTATTCGCCGCATGACCTGCCCGAACGGCTGGCGGCGGCGGAGGAGGCGGTGCTGAACCCGCTTGCCATGACCGCGACTTCGACCAACGGAAGGGTGACCGAGGCCTTGGCGATCAACGAGGTCTCGCTGCTGCGCGCCGGTCCGCAGGCGGCCAAGCTGCGCATCCTCGTCGATGGCAAGGAGCGGATGCCGGAACTGGTCTGCGACGGCTGCCTTCTGGCGACGCCGGCCGGCTCGACCGCCTATAACTACTCGGCCCACGGGCCGATCCTGCCGATCGGGGCCGAGGTTCTGACCCTGACCGCCGTAGCCGCCTTCCGGCCGCGGCGCTGGCGGGGCGCCTTGGTGCCGAAATCCGCCGTGGTGCGCTTCGAGGTGCTGGAGCCCGCCAAGCGCCCGGTCCGCGCCGATGCCGATACACGGCCGGTCACCGATGTCCTGTCGGTCGAAATCCGCTCCGAACCCAATGTCCGCCACCGTATCCTCTTCGACCCCGGCCATGGGCTGGAAGAACGGCTGATCGTCGAACAATTCGCCTGACGCCACCCATCCACCCGGGTATTCGCAATCGCGCGCTTGACTTTTGCGCCGATAGCGCCCATTTGCGCCAAGTCCGAAGCCCGTGCCGCGTGAGCACCAAAAGGCCCGGACACGGTTCCCACCATCACGCAGGGGCACCTGCAATGTGCACGGCTTGTGGTATCCGCCACAGGCGAGGGTGCATTGTCCCCTTTGTTTGATGGACCATTCTTCCATGACGACTTTTGCCGAACTCGGCCTTTCGCCCAAAATCCTGAAGGCGCTCGAGAACACCAAGATGACCGCGCCGACGCCGATCCAGGCCCAGGCCATTCCCCATATCATGAAGGGCGCCGACCTGATGGGTCTGGCCCAGACCGGCACCGGCAAGACCGCGGCCTTCGGTCTGCCCCTGCTGCACCGCCTGCTCGACATCGGCCATCCGCCGGCGCCGCGCCATGTGCGTGCCCTGGTTCTGGCCCCCACGCGCGAGCTGGTGGCGCAGATCGCCGAAAACTTCCTGACCTTCACCAAGGGCACCGCCGTCAAGGTGACGATGGTCGTCGGTGGCGCCTCGCTGAACCGGCAGGCCGACCGTCTGGCCAAGGGCTCGGATGTGCTGATCGCGACCCCCGGCCGTCTGATCGACCTTCTGGAGCGTGGCGCCGTGACGCTGGAATCCTGCGGCTATCTGGTGCTGGACGAGGCCGACCACATGCTGGACATGGGCTTCATCCATTCGCTGCGCAAGATTGCCAAATATATCCCGCAGCACCGCCAGACGCTGCTGTTCTCTGCCACGATGCCGAAAGACATCGAAGAGATCAGCCAGACCTATCTGCGCAACCCGGTCCGCGTTCAGGTGGCCCCGCCCGGCAAACCGGCCGAGAAGATCGTGCAGGGCGTCCATTACATCCCGAACGGCGACAAGGCCAAGCTGCTGGAAAGCTATCTCCTGAAGCATCCGGGCGAACAGGCGCTGGTCTTCAGCCGCACCAAGCATGGCGCGGAAAAGCTGTTCAAGCTTCTGGTGGCCTGGGGCTTCAAGGCTTCCTCGATCCACGGCAACAAGAGCCAGAGCCACCGCGACCGCACCCTGACCGAATTCCGCGAGGGCAGCCTTGACGTTCTGGTCGCGACCGACGTCGCCGCCCGCGGCATCGACATTCCCGGCGTCCGCCATGTCTACAACTTCGACATGCCCAACGTGCCGGAAAACTACGTCCACCGCATCGGCCGCACCGCGCGCGCCGGGGCCGAGGGCAACTCGATCTCCTTCTGCGCCCCGGCCGAGATGGGCGAGCTGCAGGCGGTGGAAAAGCTGCTGAAGAAGGTCATTCCGGTGGTCGGCGGTGCGCCGTGGTCGGTGTCCGAGGTGGCGGCGGCGCCCAAGCCCGCGCAGAACCGCGGCGGTCGTCCGGGCGGTCAGCGTCCGCAGGGGCAGGGCAAGCCCGGCCAGCGTTCCGCCAAACCCGCAGGCAATGGCCCGGCCAAACCGCTGCGTCCGGCCTCGAAAACCGGGGGCGTCCAGGCGCCCCAGCGTCAGAAGTCGCGCTGAACCCCTGACACGACCCAAGGGCGGAACTTCGGTTCCGCCCTAATGGTTTTCGCCGGCCTCTTCCTCGAGGTTCAGCTTCATCTGCAGGATCACCTCCTGGATGGCCAGCGTCTCGCGCAGCATCCGCTTGGCCTCGTTGACCGAGATCACGCCATCGGCGATCGCCATGTTGTATTCGGCCATCAGCTGGGCGAACCTTTGCGCCAGGGCCACCACGTCCTGATTGACCCCGGCCGAGGTCGAATTGCGCCGCGTGCCGTCGTAGGACATCGTGATCCCGCGCAGATCCGCCAGCGCCGCGGTGACATGCGGATAGCGCGCCGCGGCCTCCAGCTGGGCCACCACATCGACCGGCATGAAGCGGTCGCCATGTTCCTCCTGATCCGAGTAATAGCGCCCAAGCGTCGCCTTGGATTTGCCGGTCAATTCGCAGGCGGATTCAATTCCAACGTCTTTGACCAGCGCCTCGGTATGCTTCTTCAGATAACTTTCCAGAGACATCGTTCCAAACCGTTTCCGTAAGGGAATTTTATTCATTTTTTCCCATTAATCCTGTGGCAAGACTTTGTCATGCACAAAGAACTCCCCATGTTGGGGGAGTGACGAGTGGCCGGCCCTTCGGGTCGGATTGGGTGGGGTCCGCCGGGCAGAAGTCTCGCAAACCGGTTTCGGCGGACCTGGCAATCCTTCCGGTGCTGTGCCTTTGGCTTGCGGTCGCCGCGGTGCTTGGGCTAGATCACCCGATGGCCAAGCTTTACTTCCACTATTCGACGATGAATGCGGGCAAATCGACCCTGCTTCTGCAAGCCGCGCACAACTACCGCGAAGGCGGCATGGCGACCTACCTCATCACCGCGCAGCTCGACACCCGCGCCGGCGAGGGGCGGATCGCCAGCCGCATCGGGATCGGCGATCCGGCCGATACCTTCGCCCCGGGCGAGGACATGTTCGCCAAGCTGGCCGCGCGCCTGGCCGAGGGGCCGGTGGCCTGCGTCTTCATCGACGAGGCGCAGTTCCTCACCAAGGAGCAGGTCTGGCAGCTGGCCTGCGCCGTGGACGATCTGGGCGTGCCGGTCATGTGCTATGGCCTGCGGGTGGATTTCCAGGGCAATCTCTTCCCCGGCTCGGCGGCGCTGCTGGCCTGGGCCGACGAGATGCGCGAAGTCCGCACCATCTGCGCCTGCGGGCGCAAGGCCACTATGGTCATCCGCCGCGGCCCCGACGGACGCGCGATGCAGGAGGGCGAGCAGGTGCAGATCGGCGGCAACGAGACCTATGTCAGCCTCTGCCGCCGCCACTGGCGCGCGGCGGTCGGGGCCTGACCCTTTGGTGGCCTAGGCCCGGCGCGCCCGCAGTGCGATCATCACCCCCGCCGCCACGATCATCGCCATGCCCAGCACCGCAAGGGGCGGCAGCACATCGCCCCACAGCAGCCAGCTCCAGGCGGCCGAGGCGGGCAGGATGACATATTCAAAGACCGAAACCCGCGTTGCATCGGCGATCTGATAGGCCCGCACCATCAGGCCCACCCCCAGAAGCGAGCCCGCCGCCTGCACGAAACACCAGAACCAGAAGGTGTTTGAGGGCCAGACCGGCCCGCGCATCAGAAAGCCCGCCCCGCCCGCGGCCAGGGGCTGCGGCCAGATCGTCAGCGCCAGCATGCCGATCACCCCCGCCACGCCGAGGGCAAGGAAGAACCCCGCCAGCAGCGTCTCGGCGCTTTCCTCGGGGCACCAGCGGCGGGTGGCGATATTGCCCATCGCGTAAAGCGCCCCGGCCAGCACCGGCAGAAGCGCGGGCAGGGAGGCGCCGCGCATCGCCTCTGGCCCCAGCACCAGGATCACCCCGGCAAAGCCGATTGCCACCGCCATGATCCGGAACGGGCCGATCACCGTGCCATAGGCGAACCGCTCGATCAGCAGCACGAAGATCGGCGCGGTGAAGAGCCCCGCCGCGACCAGCGCCACCGGCAGAAATCCCAGGGCGCCGAAGTAGATCACCATCGCCACGCCATGCACGGCCGAACGCGCCAGGACCGCGCCGGGATTGCGCGCGCCGAGGTGCAGCTTCAAAGGCCCCGCGACCAGCACCAAGAGCGCCACCGCCAGGACCGAGCGGGTGACATGGAACTGCCAGAGCCCGCCCTCCGCCGCGATGATGCGCACGAAATTGTCGGTAAAGCCGATCAGGCTGGCATAGATCACGATCATGCCCGCCGCCGCCATGGTTCTGTCGCCTGCCGCCTGCATGGATGCTCCTCTGCCCTCGGGCGCCAGCCAAACCGCGATCTTGCGGGGTTTCGCGTCTGAATGCGACAGAAGGCGGGTGGTTTGGCCCCTTGCGGGCCGGCCGAAGGGCTGCATTGGATTGTGGCGCTTGGGGGCTTCCGCTAAGGTCGCTGAAACGGACAAGACACCCAAAGGCCCGATGACCGCCCTGACGAAATACCAACGGCTGGAATGCACCGGGCTCTGGCGGCTGACCGCCGCCGCGCAATTGCGCGAAGTGGTGGTGAACCTGCGCGACACCACCCTCGTCCTGGCCGATCCGCGCACCGAAATGGCGCTGTCGCACTGGTCCTTGCCCTCGGTCGAACGGGTCAACCCCGGCGAGATGCCCGCCCTCTTCACCCCCGGGCGGATGGAGGACGGCTCGCCCTCCGAAACGGTCGAGATCGACGACCGCGACATGATCTCGGCGCTCGAAACCGTGCGCACCACCCTGATCCGCCGCCGCCCCCATGCCGGACGGGGCCGCAAGCTGAGCCTCGGTCTCGGGGCGGTGGCGCTGGCCTTCTTCGGCCTCCTCTGGCTGCCCGAGGCGATGATCCGGCATACCGCCTCGGTCCTGCCGACGGCGACGCGGATCCAGATCGGCAAGGCGGCGCTGGCCGATGCGGCGCGCCTGACCGGCACGCCCTGCACCGGCGCCCTGGGCAAAAGGGGGGCCGCGGCGCTGGCCCTGAAGCTCGCCTCGCAGGGCGTGGGCGAGATCGACGTGGTGCGCGATGGCGTCGCGGGGGCGGTGGCGCTGCCGGGCGGCATCGTCCTGATCTCCGGCAAGCTTCTGGAAAGCGCTGCCGATCCGGAACCTGTCGCAGGCTATGTCCTGGCCGCGATGCTGCGCGCCCAGATGAGCGACCCGGTCATCCCGATCCTGCGCCATGCCGGGCTGATCGCGACGGTCCGGCTTCTGACGACCGGCCATCTGTCGGAAAACGCGGTGGAGGGCTATGCCGAGGGCCTCCTCAGTGCCAAGCCCGCCGATCTGCCCGACGACCGCCTGCTGGAGAAGTTCCGCCAGGTCAACCTTTCCTCCACCGCCTATGCCCATGCGCTCGACCCCGACGGCGAGTCCACCGTGGGCCTGATCGAGGACGACCCCTTCAAGGGCGCCTCGCCCGCCCCGATCCTGCCCGACAATGACTGGATCAGCCTGCAGGGGATTTGCGCGGAATAGGGGGCCCGCAGCGGCATACAAAGGCTGCGTCTCAGGGCTGCGTTGGTTCGCCCCGAGCTTATTGTGGGCATTCGGAAGGTGTGCGATCCTCGGGTAAGGACAAGTCGGGAGAAACGAAAAGCCATGGTCGTAGGGCTGGAAGCGGAGTCGGGGCATCAATCCTACGGGGCGGAGATTCGGCGGCGCATGGCGGGCCTGGGTGCTGACCTCCCGCCCCTGCTCCTGAAGCTGTTTGATTGGTTGGAATCGAATGGGCACACTGCACGGTATGCCCAGGGCGAAGTCCTGCTTGTCGCGCCTCGCCCGTACCGGAATGGCGATCTGTACTCCTATATCCGTTTCGAGTTTCCGCAGAAGGACTTCATGGACTTGTGGTTGGGAAAGACCGGCTACGAAAGACAAGTCATCCCCTTCATCGTGTGCGGAGATGACGGCAGTTACATCGCTCTGTGGCCAATGGACCAAGAAACGGGTGAGCGGTTCGTCTTTCTCGGCTCAGAAGGAGAGTGCTTCACGGTTGCGGATAATATCCATGATCTAATTGCTTTGATCACAATGGGATATGACGAGATTTATGGACGAGCGGAATTGTCGTGCTCCCCCATGGAGGCGTGGCTGCTGGGCGGAAACGAGGAGCCGTGGCCAGGGTCGGCCCGTCTTTTGGACCTTATGGAATGGGCGCGTCGCGACGCAGGGATCGTTTACCCTGCCAAAGGTTCGGACATCCTTCCCTTTGCGCCGGAAGATGACCCCTTTACCGCCTTCATAAATTCCATCGTCGATGCTTGACGGTCCACTCCACCCCTAGGCCGACCGATCCGATCTGTCTTGTCCATAAAAAAATCCCCGGGTCGTTGCCCGGGGAGTGTGCTGCTCGCGTCGTTCTGCCCTCGAAAAACTTGGGTCAGCGCAGGAATGCGTCGGCAAATCCTGCGGAGTGGAGGTGGGCCAGGCCGGCCTGCGCCTCGGTGAGGCTGGCGAAGGGGCCGGCGTAGATCGTCTGCAAGGTCTTGCCCTTGGCTGTGGCGCGGCCGACCGAGACGGGCAGGCCAAGGGCGCTGACCCGCGCCATGACGCCTTGCGCATTGGCCGGGTCGCCGAAGGAGCCGATCTGCACCATCCGTCCGCCCGCAGCTTGCGGCGCGGTCTGGGTCACGGGCAGGCCTTGCGGTGCCGACATGGTCGCGACCGCGGTGCGCATTGCGGGGGCGGGGGCAGGGGCCAGCACCGGCTGTGCGGCTTGATGCCGCTTCATCCAGCGCTTCGGCGGGGCCTTTTCGGTGACGAGGACCATCGGCACCGTGCGGCGCCAGACCCTGTCCTGTTCGGCCTGGCCCTCGGCGGTGCCGATCCCGCGCATCGGGTTCAGCCGGTCGTCCTTCCAGGCATAGGTCCAGCCCTTGGGCGGCTTGGGCAGCGTCCTCGAAGTATAGACCGGCTGGGGTTGCGGCGCCGCTTTCGGCTGCGCTGCTGCAACCTGAACCATCTGCATCGGCGCGGTCTGCATCGGCGCGGTCTGCATTGGCGTCGGCGTCACCGGGGCCGCCTTCAAGGCAGCGGTCTGGGCCGGCGCCGGCATGGCGTCATAGCTCGGCGGGCGCCAGCCCGAGGCCGTGCCATCGCCCCGCGTGCAGACCAGCACCGTCCCACCGACGATCTCCACCTGCTCCAGCTTCGGCGCATCGGCATAGCACCCGACCCCGCTGATCGGGGTGGCGACGTTGCTGGCGTTGTAGGCCGGGGCCCTGGCGGAAGGCTGCGGGGCCGCAAGCTGCGGCGCGGCCGCGACCTGCGCCGGCGCGGCGGGCCGGGCCTGCGCATCGGGCGCCATGTCGGCCACCACCGCCGCCTGCGCGGCGCTGCCCCCGGTCGGGGTCAACCCACAGATCGGCTTGTGGCTGCGATCGACCCGCACCACCCAGTTCACCACGCCACCGAAACCGGCCCGCAGGAACAGGCAGCCCCGGCTGTCGACGAACTGCTGGCCCTTGAAGCTTGCCGGGGGCGGATTGAGCGGCGACCCGATCTGCGACAGCTTCTGCGCCTCGGATGCCGAGACCGTCAGCATCAGCGCCAGCACCGTCCCGCTCAACATCTTGACAGTCATGATGACGCTCCCCAATCGCTAGAGAGAATCATGAATCAAGATTGTTTCTGAGTAAAGGGCTAATCCCTTATTTGGTGCCGAACATTCGGTCGCCCGCATCTCCTAGCCCCGGGACAATATATCCATGGTCATTGAGATGGGTGTCTACAGATGCTGTGACGATCTGCACGTCGGGATGGACCTCGTTCATGTGCCGGATCCCCTCGGGCGAGGCGAGAAGGCAGAGGAAGCGGATGTTCCTCGCGCCCGATTGTTTCAGAAGCGTCACCGCCGCGGCGCTGGAATTGCCGGTGGCCAGCATCGGGTCCACCACAATCGAGATCCGCTCGTCCAGATGGTCCGGCACCTTGTAGTAATATTGCACCGGCTGCAGCGTCACCGGATCGCGGTAAAGCCCGACAAAGCCGACCCGCGCCGCCGGGATCAGCTCCAGAATCCCGTCAAGAAGCCCGTTGCCCGCCCGCAGGATCGAGATCAGCGCCAGTTTCTTGCCGTCGATCGCCGGGGCATCCATCGGGCAGATCGGGGTTTCGATCTTCTTGGTGGTCATCGGCAGGTTGCGGGTGACCTCATAGGCCAGAAGCAGGCTGATCTCGCGCAGAAGCTGGCGGAACGAGGCGGTGGAGGTGTCCTTCTCCCGCATCAGGGTCAGCTTGTGCTGCACCAAAGGGTGGGTGACCACGGTCAGCAGGCCGGAGGCCATGAGTTCTGCATTCAGGTTTTCAGACATGTTGCGCCTCCAAGAGCTGGCCGATCCTCGTCTTGGTATCCGCATCGCAAAAGGCCGCGTCAAGCGCGGTTCGGTTCAAAGCGGCAAAGACCCCGTCGTCCCAGTCGAAGGCCTCGTGCAAAAGCTCGTATTCGCGGGTGAGGGTGGTGTGGAAGAACGGCGGATCGTCGGTGGAGACGGTGACCTTGACGCCGCGGTGGTACAAGTCACCAATCGGATGTTTGCGGAAGCTCGCGTAGATGCCCAAAGCGACATTGGAGCCGGGGCAGCATTCCAGCACGACGCCGGTCTCGGCCAGTTCATCGACGAGCGCCAGATCCTCGATGGCGCGCACGCCGTGACCGATGCGCAGCGCGCCCAGATCGCGGATCGCGGCGCGCACCTCCGACGGGCCTTTCCATTCGCCGGCATGGACCGTGGGCTTCAGCCCCGCCTCGCGCGCCGCATCGAAAGACCAGCGGAAGTCCTTGAGTTCGCCCATGGTTTCCGCGCCGCCGATGCCGAAGCCGACCAGGAAATCCCCCGCCGTCTCGGCCGCGCAAAGGGCGGTCTGGCGGGCCTTGTCAGGGCCGAAATGGCGGATGCAGGTGACGATGGCCTTCATGGTGATCCCGGCCTCGCGCTGCAGCGCCGTTGCGGTTTCCTGCATGGCTTGCAGGTATTCGCGCCAGGCGCCGCGGTCGCGCCCGCCGCAGAAATCGGGAGAGAGGAAGATCTCGGTATAGACCACGCCCTGTTCGGCCTGCGCCTCCAGCACGGCGCGGGTCAGGCGCTGGTAATCCTCGGGCGTGGTCAGCGTGGTGCAGGCGGCCTCGTAGACCTTGAGGAATTCGGCGAACCCCTGATAGCGATAGCTGCCATCGGGGGCAAAGATGCCTGCGATATCAATGTGTTTCTCTTTCGCCAAGGCGGCGATGAAGCGCGGCGGGGCGGCGCCTTCGAGGTGGATGTGAAGTTCAAGCTTGGGCGTCATGCGGTGCACCTGCGGAAAGTCTGGGGGGCTGGCTGCCCCCCAGACC